>JBKPPU010000145.1:0-4974 GCA_046733695.1 Acidobacteriota bacterium | reverse complement strand
GTTTCAAGAAACTGAAGCCTGTAAAGCGCCGAACGATCACAGAGGGTCGTGGATTGGTGACAGCAGAGCCGCTGTTTCCCGAGCGGACGTTGCCGCTTTTAGTCAAACCATCTGTCAGCGGGCTCGATCCCGTTGCCTGGGCGACGGGCAACCGGGACTTTATTGAAAGCAGTCTGCGCAAACATGGCGGAATTCTATTCCGGAATTTCAATCTTAAAACCGCCGAGCAATTCGCCCAGTTCATGGCCGCTACCGCTGGGGAGTTACTTGCTTATAACGAGCGCTCCTCACCACGCACACAGGTGACAGATCACGTCTATACCTCTACCGATTATCCGGCGGAATACAGCATCTTCGTTCACAACGAAAACTCCTACCAACGCAAGTGGCCCATGAAGATCTTTTTCTTTTGCGAGACTCCGGCAGAGTCGGGTGGAGAAACTCCGATTGCTGACTGTCGCAGGGTTTACGCCACTCTCCCGGCCAGCATCAGAGAGCGCTTCAGGCAGAAGAAGTGGATGTATGTGCGCAACTTCGGCGACGGCTTCGGACTTCCATGGCGCACGGTTTTTCAAACAGACGATCGCGCCGTCGTCGAAGATCATTGCCGCCGGAACGGGATTGAGGCGAGCTGGAAAACCAACGACCGCCTGCGCCTGCGCGCAGTGCGGCCCGCCATACGGAACCATGCGTACACGGGTGAAGAAGTTTGGTTCAATCACGCGACCTTCTTCCACATTTCGACGATGGAGCCGTCGGTTCGCGAAGCCTTACTCGAAATGCCCGAAGACGATCTGCCCACCAACTCATACTACGGCGATGGCTCACCGATTGAGCCGGAAGTGTTGGCGGAACTCAGGCAACGCTACCACGAAGAGACAGTGATGTTTTCCTGGCAGCAAGGAGACACACTGTTACTTGACAACATGTTGGTGGCCCACGGGCGCGCGCCATTTAGTGGCTCGCGGAAAATCATGGTCGGCATGGCCCAGGAGTTCGGGGAGACAGAGTCAGCGTCGCTGCGCCATTGAAAGGTTACAAATGCAAGAGAAAACTGTTCAGAGCTATCGCCTGTCGCCACAGCAGAAGCGCCTCTGGTTGCTACAGCAGAAACACCCAGGGCCTTACCGCGCGCAATGTTCCTGGTTGCTGGAGGGTCCTCTTGATCGGGCTAAATTGCAGACTGCGATGGACGTCGTCATTGAACGTCATGAAATCCTGCACACCACTTTTCAAATTCTGCCCAATACGGTGCTTCCAGTACAGGTGATTAGCCATGGTACCTCCTTGTCGTGGCGTGAATACGACCTAACGGGACTGTCTCAAACCGTTCAGCAGCAGAAGCTCGACAAAATATTTCGGGAAGGGCATGCATTGCCTCTTGATTTCACCCACGACTCACTGCTCGATTGCACAATCATCAGGCTTGGCCCAATGCAGCACGTCTTCAACATCAACCTGCCTGCTTTGTGTGCGGATCAAAGATCGTTGCGAAATCTACTCTCCGAATTCAGTCTTGCTTATGCAGCAGCGAGTGAATTCAGCGGCGAGCCTATGCAATATGCCGATTACGCTGCCTGGCGTCATGAACTGTTGAATTCCGAAGAAACAAAGGCAGGCCGTGAATACTGGCGGCAGTTAGACCTTCCGGCGCTGAACACGCAACGACTTCCGCTGGAGCAACGTTCCACACATACAGAGTTTGCCCCTCGTTCGTCCGGCTTCACGATTGCGCCTGAGCGCGTAGCGCAGATTGAGGCACGCGCGCGTGAACATGATTGCGACGTCTCAACCTTCCTGCTTGCATGCTATCAAGTGTTGCTGGGCCGGCTCAGCGGTCAGACCCGGATCGTTGTGGGTTTCCTGTTTGACGGTCGTAAGTATGAAGAACTACAGAGCGCCATAGGATTGTTCGCAAGCTACCTTCCGGTGTCGTCACAACTCGACCGCGACAAGCCTTTCGGCACGGTGCTGGCGGGGCTGAAGGAAACGATCCAGGCGGCGTCCCTGTGGCAGGAGTACTTTAGCTGGGAACAGATCAGTGCGGCCGATGGCGAAGTCAGCTCCTTCCCATTCGCTTTCGAGTACATCGAGGGCGGCGCAGTCAGCTCGGTCGCCGGCAGCCTGTCTGTTTCTCGACTTAAAGAATCGGCGCTATTCGATCCCGCCAAAATCAACCTCTCAATCCAGAGGAGCGGTGACGAATTACTAGCGACGTTTCATTACGACGCGAGTTTGTTCTCGGAACACGACATCAACCGTATCGGCGAGCGCTTCGACACTCTCGTCACAAGCGTTTGCGAAAACACTGAACTCCCGCTTGGCGAATTATCGATCATCCCGTTGTCGGAAGAGCGGCGATTGCTGCAGGACTTCAACAACACGTGGGTCGGCGAATTCTCGCAACAGTGTGTGCACGAGCTTGTTGCCGCACAAGCACAATTAACACCGGATGCGCCGGCCGTTGTCTCCGAGACCGAGAACCTTACTTATCGGGAACTGAACGAGCGCGCCAATCAACTTTCACACTACCTCCAGGAATTAGGCGTTGGCCCGGACCACCTCGTCGGCATCTGCGTCGAGCGTTCGGCGACGATGGTCGTTGGTTTGTTAGGCATCCTTGGGGCTGGCGGCGCCTACGTACCGCTCGACCCGGAATATCCGGAGGAGCGGCTCGCCTTCATGATCGAAGACGCTCAGCTGTCGGTGATCGTAACGACGCAGGATCTGCTCGATCGTCTTCCGGCAGTACAAGGTCACATAGTTTGTCTGGAGCGTGATGCAGAATTGATTCGCACTCGTAGTAAGGAGTGCGCAGCAAGCAATGTAACGTCACAAAACCTCGCCTATGTGATCTACACATCAGGCTCGACCGGTAGACCCAAAGGGGTGATGATCTCACACCGGTCGATCAACAACCGGCTCCTCTGGATGCAGCATGCTTTTCCGCTTGAACCGAGCGATCGGGTGCTTCAAAAAACCGTCTACAGCTTCGACGCCTCCGTTTGGGAGATATTTCTTCCGCTTATGACCGGAGCCCAAGTCGTCATGGCGCAGCCGGGTGGGCATAAGGACAGCGCGTACCTCGTCGCCACAGTCGCGGATCAAGAGATCACAGTGCTACAGCTGGTTCCATCGATGCTGCAAGTGCTTATCGAAGAACCTGGCTTGTCGCGTTGGCGGAGTTTGAAGCGGCTGTTCTGTGGAGGAGAAGCGTTACCAATCGAGTTGCAGCAGAGGTTCTTCCAACTCATCGACGCGGAGCTGATCAATCTCTACGGCCCGACCGAGGTATCGATTGATGCGACCTCCTGGATCTGCGAGCGAAACAGCAATCACGCCGGCATAGTGATCGGACGTCCGATCGCCAACACACAAGTCTATGTGCTCGACGAGCGACTGCGGCTGGCGCCGATTGGTGTTGCTGGTGAGCTGTTTGTTAGCGGTGTCGGTTTGGCGCGCGGCTATCACCTGCGGCCGGATCTAACAGTAGAGCGCTTTCTCCCGAACCCGTTCAGTGCTCAGGCGGGCCAACGCCTGTACCGCACGGGCGATCTCGCGCGTTACCACGAGGATGGAGCGATCGAGTATCTGGGGCGGGCGGATCACCAGGTGAAGTTGCGCGGTTTCCGGGTAGAGCTCGGAGAGATCGAGGCAGTTCTTTTGGAGCACAAAGCCGTGCGTGAAGCGGTGGTCACTATTGGACCAGATGCCACTGGCAATCAGCGTTTGGTCGCTTATTTTGTTCCAAGGAATGGAAACGGGTTGTTGCAATTGGACGAGCAGCAACTCCATCGACTGCCGAATGAATTGGGGGAGTCTGGGAACGGATACCACCCACAGCAAGTACTATCTGCAATTGATCTCTCAACTGACTCACTGCGCACCCACGTCGCAGCAAGAGTGCCGTCTTACCTCGTTCCATCGGCGTTCGTACAGTTGTATCGCATGCCGCGCTTGCCCAATGGAAAAGTGGATCGCAGCAAGTTACCCGCGCCTGAGATTAGTTCAGAGGGGAAGACCGCTTACGTTGCGCCGAGTACACCGATTGAGGAAGTGATGGCGAGGATCTGGGAAGACGTGCTGGGCCTGACACAGATCAGCGTCGCCGCCAATTTCTTTGAGTTGGGCGGACACTCGTTGCTGGCCACGCAGGTCATGTCGCGCTTACGCGAAGCGTTGAGCTGTGAAATGCCTCTGCGCCGGTTATTCGAACTGCCGACAATCGCCGAGTTAGCTGCCGCTGTCGAGCAGGAGAAAAAGATTGGTTC
This sequence comes from Acidobacteriota bacterium, assembly GCA_046733695.1. Taxonomy (GTDB): domain Bacteria; phylum Acidobacteriota; class Blastocatellia; order Pyrinomonadales; family Pyrinomonadaceae; genus PSRF01. The sequence goes on along the minus strand of JBKPPU010000145.1, from coordinate 703 downwards.
CTCGCAGGCGCTGCTCTCACCGATCGAAACGGTAGATCGTGCGGGCGAATTGTCACTATCGTTTTCTCAGGAACGTCTCTGGTTCTTGCAGCAGATGGAGCCGGCAAGCTCGGCCTACAATCTCTTCACCGGCATCCGAATGCATGGTCGACTCGATGTCGCGTCGCTCGAGTGGACACTTCAGGAGATTGTGCGGCGGCACGAGATCCTGCGCATGACGTTTGAAACAGTCGATGGGCGCCCAAGACAGCGAATTAATCCCGCATTCACTTTTTCACTCCCGGTAACTGATCTGAGCGCATGGGAGGATGGTGAACGCGCGGCAGAGGTTGAACGAGTTGCGACTGACACAGCTCGCACTCCTTTCGATCTTGTTCGCGGGCCGTTGCTGCGCGCGAAGCTCCTGAAGCTTGGTGATGAGGAGCACGTGTTGCTTCTTACTATGCACCACATTATCTCGGACGGTTGGTCCAACACCGTACTAGTGCGGGAAGTAACAGCGCTCTATGAAGCCTTTGGCAAAGGGCTTCCTTCGCCGCTGCCGGAACTCCCTGTGCAGTACGCCGACTATGCGATGTGGCAAAGAGATTGGTTGCAGGGGGAGGTGTTAGCGGAGCATTTGCAGTACTGGCGGGAACACCTGCTGGGTGCGCCGGAAGTACTGGAGTTACCGGTGGACAAAGCACGTCCCGCGGAGCCCTCC
>JBKPPU010000144.1:0-7778 GCA_046733695.1 Acidobacteriota bacterium | reverse complement strand
TTCCGTACACATTACTTTCGGGTCTGTTTCGCAACAAAATAGCTAAACGTCTAAAAGAGCAACTCTTATCCCGCTCAAACCCTCGTAACCCCGTATGGAACGATGCTTGCGAACCGATTCGCATGGGCGCGCTCTCCCTGTATAAACAAATTGAGAAAAGACAAGAGAACCCTTAAGAATAAACATGTCAACCGCCATAAAAACACGAGTTCATGAATTCCCCAGGCCCGCCGAGATTGGGGCCGTCCCTTCGAAGTCTCAATTTTTCTTCAATCGTGAGTTGAGCCTGCTGGAATTCCACGCGAGAGTTCTGGAAGAAGCACTCGACGACCGCAACCCACTGCTCGAACGACTAAAGTTCCTGTCGATCTTCTCTTCGAACCTGGACGAGTTTTTTATGATTCGCGTTTCAAGTCTCAAAGAGGAGCTCGCAGACAGCAATGTCGTCTCGCCTGATGGATTAACGCCCGTAGAGCAACTGGCGAAGGTGCGCGAGCGAGTGCTCGTGCTCATCAAGGAGCAGGCACGCTGCTTACGCGAAGATATTCTGCCGCAACTGAAGGATGCCGGACTTTCATTGGTTGCTTACGAGTCGCTGTCGCGCCATGAAAAGGAAAGTCTCAAAGACTACTTCATGGAAAAGGTATTTCCGATTCTAACGCCGCTGGCAGTCGATCCCAGTCACCCGTTTCCGTACATCTCGCCGTTGAGCGTGAACATTGGCCTGATGGTCCATGCTCCGAGCGAGTTGAAGTTTATCGGCCGGCGAAAAGACGTCGACTCGCGCTTTGTTCGAATCAAGGTTCCATCAGTTGTGCCGAGACTCGTACCGATTGGTTCCTCGAAAACCCGTTTTGTATTACTCGAGGAAATCATTGAGGCGAACATTCAGTCACTCTTTCCTGGCATGAACCCTGGTCCATGTCACCGTTTTCGAGTCACACGCGATGCGGATATCGAGATCAAGGAAGAAGAAGCTCACGACTTGCTCGACGTGATCCAGGAAGAGCTGCGTCGCAGAAGATTCGGCGCGCCGGTTCGTCTGGAGATTTCGCCGGACATGCCGGCTGACATGATCGAGTATCTGACTTCGTCACTCCATCTGGAAGCCGGCGACGTCTACGCTTTTGATGGACCACTGCACATTCAGGATCTGATGTCGTTCTACGATTCCGATCGTCCTGACTTAAAAGACGCTCCTTTCACGCCATCGGTGCCCGAATGGTATGAGAGCTACGACAATATCTTTGACGCGATCAAGGACGGCGATCGTCTGCTTCATCACCCGTACGATTCCTACGAGTGTGTAACCGGTTTCATTAATCAGGCGGTCGAGGATCCGGACGTGGTAGCGATCAAGATCTGCCTTTATCGCACTGGTCCGGAGTCACCGATTCCGCCTGCGCTGATCCGCGCCGCCGAGCAGGGGAAACAGGTAACCGCGCTGATCGAACTGAAGGCGCGCTTTGATGAGGAACACAACATCGAATGGGCGCGCAAGCTCGACGAAGCCGGCGTGCACGTCGTCTACGGCATTCTTGGTCTGAAAACACATGGCAAGCTGACGCTTGTGATCAGACGCGAAGGCGACACGCTGAAGCGTTACGTGCACGTCGCATCCGGTAACTACAATCCGACCACGTCGTGCACCTACACGGATCTCGGCATGTTTACCGTCGACGACGCGATTGGCCGCGACGCGACTGAGCTTTTCAACTATCTCACCGGGTTTTCCGAGCAAACGGACTATCGAAGGCTGATGGTGGCGCCTGTCGATCTGCGAGAGAAACTAAACGCTCTGTTTGATCGAGAGATCGAACATCAGCGCGCGGGCAGACCTGCGCACATTATCGCCAAGTTTAATCGTCTTGCAGATCTCCAGATCATCGAGAAGCTTTACGAAGTTTCGCGTGCAGGAGTGAAAGTGGATCTGATCGTGCGAGGCATTTGCATGTTGCGACCGGGAATTCCGGGTTTGTCGGAGAACATCACAGTGCGAAGTGTTGTCGGTCGATTTCTCGAGCACAGCCGTGTGTTCTGGTTCTCGAATGGCGGCGACGATCAGGTGTATATCGGTAGCGCTGACTGGATGTCGCGAAATCTCCGAAACCGCATTGAGGTTGTCGCGCCGGTGACCGAACCGAATGCGAAGCGTTATTTGCGCGATGTATTGCTCAACACGTATCTGAGCGATAACACGAAGGCTCGTGAGTTACAGCCTGACGGCAGGTACGTGGCCGTAGAGGGAAGCTCACAGGCATTCAACAGTCAGGCGTATTTTATGGACCACCCCGGCATTGATTGAGTAGACAGGATGAACAGGATTTCTCAGGATTGAATCCTGTAAATCGTGTTCATCCTCCAATCCTGTCCCCTTTCACAGCTTCCCCTGTTAGCCCTCTTATTGAATTCTCTGGCCGCGGAGGAAGCATGAAGACCATTCGGGCACTTCGAACACTCGTTGTTATAGCTCTACTCGTTAGCATCTCTTCAATTGATACTGGTCTCGCCAAATCAAAGAAGAAAACAGAAGCGTTAACTGGAACCCCAGTTCTCTGGCAGCGGCCCGATGATATTTCATCGCGAGATCTGTTTCTCGGGCCGGGCGGAGAAGTGATGCGCCCTGATCTGCGTCGTCTCACTTTTATCAAAGAAGAAAAAGGTGGCTATTCGAAGAAGTATCGCGTGCGCGACGCCTCGGGTCGTGAGTGGGTCGCAAAGATCGGCAAAGAAGCACAGTCGGAAACTTCAGCAATCAGGTTGCTCTGGGGCGTCGGTTATTACACCGAGGTCAACTATCTCGCGCCGCGCGTAACGATCCCTGGAAAAGGAACGTTCACAAACGTCAGGTTTGAAGCACGACCCGACCAGTGGAAGCGTGGGGAAGAATGGAAGTGGAATAGCAATCCGTTCAGTCGTACCTCGGAGCTGCAGGGTCTGAAGATCATGATGGCGCTCATCAACAACTGGGATCTGAAAGACTCGAACAATGTAATCATCAAGCCTAAGGGCAGTAACAAATTGTATTACGTCATCAGCGATCTCGGCGCGACGTTCGGCCACGCGAGCACCACTCCCATCTTCTGGCGCATCACCAGAAGCCGCAACAACCCGGCGAATTATGCGAAGTCAAACTTCTTCGAGAAGGTGAAAGGCGATCGCGTCGTACTGCACTTCGGAGGCAAGAATCGCGGCATCATGAAAGATCTCACCGTTCAGGATGCGCAGTGGATTGCGAGTTTGCTTTCACAACTGAGTGACCAGCAGATTCGTGACGCTTTTCGTGCGGCTAATTACAGTCCGGGCCAAATTAACCTGCTTGCAGGCGAGGTGCGTGAACGAACCAATGAACTGCTTAGCTTGACTCCGAGTCCACGCATGGGCCGAGGCGAATAAACTCCATGGCGAATCAAAGACGAAAAGAAGTTTTCACACTTGTACTCGTGTTCGCAGGAGTGGTCCTACTAAGCGCGCTGGTTGTTTACTATGTTGGCGGCGGCCGGCGCGCCACTCCGGAAACAGTTAGGCAGGGTCCAACTCCCGATGCGGTTTTAGGACCACCCGAGGCGCGTACGTCACCCAGTGTAGCTCTCACTGATTCGAGCGAGAGCTTTGTCGACCGCCTGTTCGGGACGCAACATGCTGAGGGCACTGCTGCCAACGCGACGTGGGGCGAGACGATGGGCAGACTCACATTGCGACTGCTGCTTGCAGCACTACTCGGCGCAGCTCTCGCGTTTCGTCCGCGCAAACGAATACTCGCGCTCAAACGAAACCCTTACGTTTCGCAAACACAGATACTGCTGGCGATTGTCGCGGCCGCGCTGATGATCATCGTTGGTGACAATGCAGCACGAGCGTTTGGCATCTTCGCCGCGGTTTCACTCGTGCGATTTCGAACCAACATTCGCGATCCGAAGGAGATCACCGTTCTGCTGATCAGTCTCGCACTCGGACTTTCGTCAGGTGTCGGCCGGTGGGATCTGGCACTCGTGCTGGCGATATTCTCGTTGATCGTGCTTTGGCTGCTTGAATGGCGTGAGCCCGAACTCGTGTTTCGATCGATGGAGTTGAAGGTGACCACGACGAATGTCGTCTCAACTCAGAAAGCTCTTCGTGACGTGCTGAAGACGCACGGTTTCGATAAGGAACTAAGAGCGGTCGATCGGGAAGCGACGGCCGAATCGCCGGGAAGCATTGTTTATTCAGTTGATGTGAGTCCGACAGTGAGCACCGATGAAATCAGTGCGGATATTCTGGCAATCGATGGCGCGAACGTTCAGGGAATTGAGTGGGATCAGAAGAAGAGCTACTCGTATCTCTATCAATAGACATAAAAATGCCGCGGATTTTCGCGGATGAACGCTGATCTGCGTTTATCCGCGTTCATCCGCGGCTAAATTTCTATCTCGTGCCTTCTGCGGCGACTGCCTGTGACTTAGGAAACTTCACCGAATAATCCTGCACGAACTTCTTCATGTCGCCATGACCCCACCGGGTGTAGAAGTCATACTTCTTCATTTCGGCGTAGACCTGGTCGTAGTTCCAGTTGTAGTGATTAAACCTGTAAACAGCGCCCATCACCCCAGTGCGATGTCGCCCGCCGGCGCAGTGAACATAAAACTTTCCGGTTGAAGGATCGTCCACAAGCTTCAGGAACTGGTCAATCTTGCCGGTGTCGGGATAATCCTTGTCGCTCATCGGAATATTCACATACTTCATTCCAAGAGCTTCGACACTCTGCTTTTCATACGCCGTGGGTTCATTCTGCAAATCGATGACTGTCTTAATACCGAGCGCAGCTAACTGGGAATAGTCGTTTTCTTTGGGTTGACCACCGCGGAAAAACCGCTCGTCCATCTGGCCAAAATTCTTGATCGTGACTGTTGAAACGTCAGTTTTTTGAGTTTCCTGGCTAAAAGCTGAGATCTGAGAAGCGAGAATAAGTGCGGTTGCGGCGAAGAAAACGGACAAATAGCTACGTGGTACTTTCCCCATGCAAAAAACTCCTTTTGAAAAAGCTGAAATCCTGAATTTTCGTGTGAACCGGAGACTACGATTCGTCAACGTAGCCCTTGGTTGTATCACATTCTACTACACCGCAGTCCTCGCATTTGCAGCCTGCGGGAGACGCTGCGGTTTCGGCGCGGGGCTGGCCGGCGGCAGTACTCTCTCGCCAAGCGCTTCCCGAAAGACCTGCCGCATATTATCAACAAAAACGAATCGGATGTCCTTAAATGGCTCTTTTGGAACCTCGTCCAAATCGCGCCGATTTTGCTGCGGCAGGATTATTGTAGTCACACGTGCCCGCCGGGCCGCAAGCACTTTTTCCTTAACTCCGCCGATCGGCAGGACGTTCCCTCGCAACGTGATTTCACCGGTCATTGCGACGTCCTTGCGTACGGGTCGAGTAGACAATGCGGAGACCATCGCGGTTGCCAGTGTGATACCTGCCGACGGACCATCCTTGGGAATCGCGCCTTCCGGAATGTGAATGTGCAAATCGTAGTTGCTGAAATCCTCTTCCGCGATATCCAACTCTTTCGCGCGCGACTTGGCGTATGAGTAGGCTGCCTGCGCAGACTCTCGCATCACGTCGCCAAGTTGCCCGGTCAAAACGAGGTTTCCCTTGCCTTTCATTCGCAGCGCTTCGATGAAGAGCACGTCGCCGCCAACTGCGGTCCATGCCAGGCCTGTCGCCACGCCGACCTGATCCTTCTTCAATGCTTCTTCAGGAATGATCTTCGGCGCACCGAGAAACTCGTGGACGTTCTTCAGTGAAACTCTGATACTACCTTTATGACCTTCAGCGATCTTGCGCGCGACCTTCCGGCAGATCCGGGAAATCTCGCGCTCGAGTTGCCGCAGTCCGGCCTCCTGCGTGTACTGCTGAATAATGGCTATGAGTGCAGTCTTTGAAACGTGCAGATCTTTAGCCGTGATCCCGTTCTCTTCCATCTGTTTCGGAATCAGGTGACGAATGGCGATCTCGCGTTTCTCTTCTTCGGTGTAACCCGCAAGACGAATCACTTCCATGCGATCGCGAAGCGCCGGCTGAATCGTGTCGAGTATGTTCGCCGTCGTCATAAAGATCACATTCGAGAGATCGAATGTGACGCCGAGATAGTTGTCGCGGAATGAATTGTTCTGTTCGGGATCGAGAACTTCGAGCAAAGCTGACGACGGGTCGCCGCGGAAGTCGGCGCCGACTTTGTCGATCTCGTCGAGCATGATCAGAGGATTATTTGTGCCTGCCTGTTGTATGGCTTGAACAATCCTGCCCGGCATAGCGCCGACGTAAGTTCTACGATGGCCGCGAATCTCCGCTTCATCGTGAACGCCACCCAGTGAAAGCCGCACAAACTTGCGATCGAGAGCGCGTGCGATTGAACGTCCGAGCGAAGTTTTACCAACACCTGGAGGGCCCACCAGACAAAGAATCGGGCCTTTCGGCTTCTCTTTCAGCTTCCGCACGGCGAGTGCTTCTATGATTCGATCTTTAACTTTCTCCAGACCGTAGTGATCTTCGTTAAGAACTTTCTCTGCTTTTTGCAGATCGAGATTATCCACAGACGACCTGGACCACGGCAGATCGGTCATGATCTCCATCCAGTTTCGGAGCGTCGCTGTTTCAGCCGCGTCCGGATGCATGCGTTCGAGTTTCTTGAGTTGCCTGAGCGACTCTTCCTCCGCAGGCTTTGGCATCTTCGCGGCTTCGATCTTTTCGCGAAACTGCGCGATCTCTTCCGCCAGTTCGTTACCTTCACCGAGCTCACTCTGAATCGCCTTGAGTTGTTGCCGCAGGTAAAACTCTCTTTGCGAACGATCGATATCTGCGCGTGCCTGGGTATTAATTTCCTGTTGGACGGTGAGGACTTCGATCTCTTTATTTAAGAGGTCGTTGACTCGTCGCAGACGTGCGGTGGTGTCGGCGATGTCGAGCACTGACTGTGCATCTTCAACTTTCAACTCGAGATTCGAGGCCGATAGATCTGCGAGCCGTCCGGCGTCATCGAGGTTCGCGATTATGGCCATCACTTCGGGTGAAATATTCTTTCCGAGGTTGATGGCTTTTTCCATCGACGCGCGCACATTGCGCACCAGCGCCTCGACTTCCAGCGAACGTTCCGGCGGAAGTACTTCCTGCATCACGCTCACACGCGAGCGCAGATATTCACCACTTGTATCTACCGTTTCAATCTGAGCACGCGCGAGTCCCTGGACCAGAATGCGTATGCGACCATCCGGCAACTTGAGCATCCGCATGATCACGGCAGCGGTGCCGACCGTATAAAGATCGTCTGCAGTCGGTTCCTCTTTATCGAGGTCCTTCTGCGACGCAAGCAGAATCATTCGATTCTCCGCCAGCGCCTCGTCTACTGCTCTGATCGACTTCTCACGTGAGACAAATAACGGAACGATCATGAACGGATAGATCACGATGTCGCGCAATGGCAACACCGGCAGTTCACTCGGGATCTGCAGCTGTTGATCGTTGTCAGTTGTCGTTTCGATTGCTTCGCTAAACTCTGGTTCTTTTGCGATTGCCATGATGTAACCTTTTTTTATTTCCAATTGCCGATTGCCAATTGCCAATTTTGTTCAGATAAAATTGGCAATTGGAAATTGGCAATCGGCAATTATCTATGTGTTCGCGTCCTTAACTTCTATCAGGACCTCCTCTCCCCTGCGATCCTCAATCTTTGGAAGATAAATGTGCAGCACTCCGTTGCTAAGCTCAGCCGACGCGTCGCGAATACTGAAAGTCCAGCGCAACG
>JBKPPU010000143.1:0-9556 GCA_046733695.1 Acidobacteriota bacterium | reverse complement strand
GCTAATTTTGTTCGCGATCAGCCGCGTGATGATCTCGCAGCGCCGTCGTTGTTTCTCATTCAAGGTGATTGTCCCCATGCGGTTAGCATGCGGACATTTTCACTGAGCAGTTAAGCGGACATTTTAATTGAGCAGTAACAGTTCGCCCTCAAAACATTGACACCAGACACGATCTCCTATAGTGTGCTGCGCACAATTTCAGATTGTCCTCCTGTACTCGGATCGTATCTGGCTCGTTACTCGTTGAAGAAAGGTCATGGATCCGGAGGCGCTTGCTTCCGGTCTTTGGTCCCGCCACAGATTTGATTTGAAGTAACTCTCGAGAAGAGACGTGCGGCGTCTCGTGAGATTCCTCGCAAGCGATAAGGCATGGATTAGGACTTTGCAGGTTGCGTTGGTCAGAGCTCAATCTTGCACGCTGGTCTCCGCAACAAATCACTTAAAAGAATCAGAACCTCAAAGGATGTCTCAGCTATGAAGCCAACCCGATTTGTCGTACTACCGCTCTTCGTTCTTTTCATCGTGGTTCTCTTGATTCCGGTGAGCGAAGCACAGCGTGCTCGCCAGGGACAGAGACCAAGTGGACCAACGCGCGAGAACACGGCGCCGAAGTCGAACAAGAACAAATCAAAACCCGCGGCGTCGAAAGCCAATAACCGACTTCGTAACCCATTACAGGAACCATCTGATCCCAAACCCATTTCTGTTCAGGCCGAGAACTTCGCGGTCTCGCCACCGTTACGTGATATCGCCAGCGACTCTGCGAGTGTTGAGACTGACGTCCGTAACGAAGAGGACGAATCAGCAGAGAACCGCTCAGTCCGCGAGGTGACTGCGGCTGCTCTTGCTCGGGCGCAACAAACGTCCGCAGCGGAGACGATGAGGCGTGATACCGCCATGCAGTTGCTAGCGCCGACGCTAAACATTCCGGCGCCTTCGCTCACTTTCGAAGGCCTGGGGCGCACTGAGAATATCGCGGCCGGCTTTGGCAATCTGTCGCCGCCGGACACCAACGGTGACGTTGGCCCTAATCACTACGTGCAACAAACAAACCTCCTGGTGCGTGTCTGGAACAAAGCGGGAGTACCATTGACCGCTCCCTTCAGACTCAGTTCTTTGTTTGCGCCGCTGGGCGGACAGTGTGCGCAGCCGGATAATGGCGATCCGATCGTGCTCTACGATCAGTTGTCCGACCGCTGGATGCTCAGCCAGTTCGCGTTTGCCAGCCAAACCGCTGCGCCGTACCACCAGTGTATTGCGATCTCAAAGACGCCTGACCCAACCGGAGCCTATTTCCTCTACGACTTCATAACTGCTGGAAATGAGTTTCCGGATTATCCACATCTCGGCGTGTGGCCCGATGGCTATTACATGATGGTCCATCAGTTTACTTTGGGCGGGCCATTTAACGGCACCGGCGCTTATGCCTTCAATCGCCTCAAGATGCTTGCCGGCGATCCGACCGCCAACTACATTTACTTCAATCTGAATCTTGCGAGTCACCCGGAAGCAATCGGTGGCTCGTTGCCTTCGGACGCCGATGGCCTGAGACCGCCACCGCCAGGAAGGCCCAACACTTTCGTTTACTTCACCACTACGGAGTTCGGCGATCCGGCCACAGGCTTGCGGCTGTTTGATTTTCACGCGGACTTCACCACCCCAGCACTGTCCACCTTCACGGAACGACCAGAGAGCACATATCCAGCTCCCTTGCCGGTGGCGCCGTTCAGCCTCATAACACCGGCAGGAAGACGGGATGTGCCACAGCCAGCTCCTGCTGCCGGCGTCACTACTGCGCTCGATGCTATCGCCGATCGATTGATGCATCGATTGCAGTATCGCAACCGCGGTGGGTTCGAGACGCTCGTACTTACTCACACCGTCGGAGCTCCAGGTTCAAGTGTTTTCGGAACCTTCCGAGCCGGCGTGCGCTATTACGAACTGCGCCGCACTTTGCCCGGCGGTAATTTCGTGGTGCAGGAACAAGCTACTTTCGCACCCGCGGATGGAGTCAGCCGCTGGTTAGGGAGTGTCGCTGAAGATCATCAAGGCAATCTCGCAGTGGGTTACAACGTTTCCAGCGGCGCTGCCGGCGGAAATGTCTTTCCCGGTATCCGCTATGCCGGTAGACTCGTATCTGACCCGCCCGGTGGTCTCTTTCAGGGCGAAAATACAATAGTCACCGGCACTGGCGTACAACTCAGCACCGGTAATCGCTGGGGAGACTACAGTGCTCTAGCAGTTGATCCTTCGGACGACTGCACATTCTGGTACACGTCCGAGTACTACACCGCAGCAGGTCAGGCAGCCAGCACGGTTGGTTGGCAGACCCGAGTCGGCAGATTCAAATTTGCCGAATGCACACCTGCCGACCAGGGCACTCTTTCAGGCACCATCACCTACTGCGATACGGGAGCACCAGTGGTTGGGGCGCTGGTCCAGGTTTCCGATGGACACACAGGCGTGACTCTCGCGGATGGCTCCTATTCGATAAAACTCGCGCCGGGCAGTTATACCGTCCAGGTTGACGCGAGTAGCGTGAGTTGTGCGAGTTCCGCCCCGGCTGGACTCTCGATCACCAACGGCAACACAACCAACTACAGCACCTGCTTAACCGGCACACCGAAGTTCAACGTTAACTCGAGCAACATATCAGGTGGCAATGGAGATACGGTCATCAATGCGAACGAATGTAACTCCATGGTCGTCGACGTGCAGAACGCGGGTTGTGCGGGTGCAACGAATGTGTCGGCAGTCTTGTCCACAACTACGCCCGGCGTCACTGTGCAACAACCAAATTCTCCATATCCGAATGTGCCGCACGGCACTGGTGGGAGCAATACGGTACCTTTTGAGTTCAGTACGTCTGCCGCTTTTGTTTGTGGGACCCCGATCAACTTTACGCTGACGCTTACAACCGCTCAGGGAGTGTTTGTAACCAACTTCTCCAAACCCACCTGCGTCGTGCCGCCGTCGAATTTCACAGGCACCATCGCGGCGGGCGATACCACTCAGACCGGTAGAATTGTTCGCAACGGAGTCGCCAGTTCCTGCGCAGTTCCAAAAGTCTATCCCGGCACGCAGGACTTGTTGGCCAACCGTCGCTACGATTCGTACACCTTTACCAACACCAGCAATGCGACAGCATGCATAACGGTGGATCTGACATCGTCGTGCGGGCTTAACATCTTCGGTGTTGCTTACCTGGGGAGCTACAACCCGGCTAACATCCAGCAGAACTATCTTGCCGATAACGGCTCGAGTTTTGCGGCCACCGGGACTTTCTCGTTCAATGTTCCCGCAGGCCAAACATTCGTCGTCGTCGTGCATGAAGTAAACGTCGGCGCGGGATGTACCGGATACTCGCTACGGGTATCGGGCTTGTTGACCGGCGCTGATGGCGGAGGTGTTTGCCAGGCGTGCCAGATCAATCCGCAGAATGACATTACGGTCAACAATGATCCGGATCAGTGCGGCGCGATCGTGAATTACCCGACGCAAACCTCGACCGGAAGTTGTGGTGTGTTGACCAGTACACCGGCCAGTGGATCATTCTTCCCGGTGGGCGAAACAACCGTTACGACCACATCTACTTCGGGGGCCAGCAGTACGTTTAAGGTCATAGTCAAGGATGCCCAGGCGCCGGCGGTCAGCAACCCGTCTGCAACTCCGGCGTCTCTGTGGCCGCCCAATCACACGATGCGTGACGTGACCGTTACTTACACAGTCACGGATAACTGTCCGGGAGGGAATTGCGTCCTCTCAGTTACGAGCAATGAACCTGTGAATGGAACCGACGACGGTGATACTGCGCCTGACTGGGAGATCGTAGACAATCACCACGTGCGTTTGCGAGCAGAACGGTCAGGTATCGGCAACGGGCGGATCTACACAATTACCGTCACGTGTACCGATGCAGCCGGTAACACTACAATCAAGTCAACCACAGTATCGGTCCCACTCAAACAAAGCTCGGCGATGAATGGCGGGGAATTCAAGATAAACCCGCCTCAAAACTTCACCGCGCTCTTCAGGGATGTGGGGTTGAAGGGATGGAGAAATGATTGGTGGCGGAGTTAATAGATTCCGCTGTTGTATGACAACGGGCGCCGCATTCTTTGCGGCGCCCGTTGTTTTTATCCGAATCTCTTTGCAGAGAGTCCTAAATCCCGCCCACGGCAGTGGGCGGATTCGTTCAAGTCCTTTCTACAAAAAATTCTTCGATGAGTTTGAATCCCGCCCACGGCAGTGGGCGGATTCGTTCAAGTCCTTTCTACAAAAAATTCTTCGATGAGTTTGAATCCTGCCCATGGCAGTGGGCGGATCGTTCAAGTCCACACTATTTATTTTGCTCAATGAATAGAAAGGACTTGAAGTATCCGCCCACTGCCGTGAGCGGGATTAAAGCGTGGGTTTTGGAATGCGGTTTTAGAAAGGACTTGAAGTATCCGCCCACTACCGTGGGCGGGATTAAAGCGTGGGTTTGGGAATGCGGTTTTAGAAAGGACTTGAAGTATCCGCCCACTGCCGTGAGCGGGATTAAAGCGTGGGTTTTGGAATGCGGTTTTAGAAAGGACTTGAAGTATCCGGCCCACTGCCGTGAGCGGGATTAAAGCGTGGGTTTTGGAATGCGGTTTTAGAAAGGACTTGAAGTATCCGCCCACTGCCGTGAGCGGGATTAAAGCGTGGGTTTTGGAATGCGGTTTTAGAAAGGACTTGAAGTATCCGCCCACTGCCGTGGGCGGCATTCAGGAGTTTTAGTACAAAGCCTATCCGCAGCGTCTGATTCGACCCACCTTGCCGTGTGCGAGCGTGAAGCTGCCTACCTTCTCACTGTTTTTTGTGAGCGTGATAGTCAACGTTAGATTCTCGCCGTCTACCGCTCCGCTATAGACCGCAGGCTGGCCCGCATTATCGTCGTCTTCACGAGTAGGCCCCGGACGCTGGCGTGCAAACCGACCTTTTGCTGAAAACTTACCGGCGCTGTCCAGCGCAATCGGTTCAGTAATGCTGCCCGAGGCGCAGTCGAAATCCAACGTAGCACCGGAATCGGTCGCTTCCATTGAAATTCCCTGACCGCCCCAAAGACCATTAATCTTTCGCTGCGACATAGGACCTGGCCAAAGCATTGCTACAACGATCGGTAAGTAAAGTAATGCCCTCATCCGTGTTCATCCGTGGCGAAAATTAGTTATTGCTGGCAGCGGCTACGTTGTTGCCCTGAAACTGCCGCCAGTAATCCTTCACGAAATCCCTCTGTTTTCCGTGACCGTAACCGGAACCGAATTCATACTGATCCATCTCTGCAAGGACCTGGTCCAGATTCCACTTGTCGTGAGTGAAGCGATACACCGCACCCATCACGCCTGTCCGGTGACGTCCGCCTGCACAGTGCACGTAGAACTTACCTGTTTCCGGATCGTCTACTACTTTCAGAAACGCGTTGACCTGGTCCATGCTGGGGTAGCTCTTATCAACCATGGGAATGTTGATGTAACGAAGTCCGGCACGCTCCACTGCTGGCTGCTCTTCCGCACGGGAATTATCCGTCAGGTCGATGACCGTCTTCACACCGAGCGCTGCAAGAGCCGCATAGTCTTGGTCCTTAGGGCGTCCACCACGGAAAAACCTGTCATCCATTTGGCCAAAGTTTTTGATCTTGATGGTTGGGAATTTAACGTTTTTGCTCTTGCCGTAGGTCAAACCGGAAAGGGCAAAAATCAGGGAAACAATTGCGATAAAGGCAGGCGAGAATTTCCTAATAGAACTCATCAAATACTCCTCAGGTAAATCAGGGACAGTTAATACCTTGCCGGGTTCTGCGGTCAAGACTGAGATTCACTACTCAGGCCTTGAGTTGCACTTTTTTTGACGTACGATTTGCGCACCAAGTGCCTGATTTGGGTGAGTTTAGGCGGCGAGATTGAGACGCGCATCAGCACGCTCTTTCGGCAATAAAACTCGGTCGACTTCGTGACTCACGACCTGGGCGAGAATGGCGTGAAGCTGCCGCAATCCTTCAGTGAGCGCGGCTGGGCCGGGCTGAAGAATGTAGGTCGATTTCACTTCGTAGAGGTGCTCGTCTCGAACGGCGCTGATGTTCGTCCAGCCTTCACGAGCGCGAATGAGGTTCTTTTTAACCTGCCGCCCACACCATGAGCCGATGATCACCTGCGGATCCCGTGCAATCACCTCAGCCGGATTCACGATTCGATCTTTCGCGCTTTGTTGCGTGCGCAACTCCGGAAAGACGGAATCACCTCCGGCGAGTTCAATCAGTTCATCAACCCAGCGAATGCCGGATATAAGCGGGTCGTACCACTCTTCAAACAACACTCGCGGCCTGAAAGGAAAGCGCGACGCTGACTCAGCAATCGCGTCCATCTCGCGTTGCAACGTTGCAATGAGGCGGTCGGCTTTTTCCGTGACCCCTACAATCCGTCCGATCACAAGGATCATTTCCATGATCTCTGTGACGCTGCGTTGATTGAAGGTGAACACGGTCACGCCACGTCTGATTAACTCGGCGGCGATGTCAGCCTGCAGATCCGAAAACGCAAAAACCAGATCCGGTTCGAGCGCCAGTATCTTGTCGAATTTCGCGTTGATGAAAGCCGAGACTCTGGGTTTCTGTCGCGCCTCGGGCGGCCGCACCGTATAACCTGACACACCGACAATCCGGTCCTGTTCACCGAGCAGGTAAAGCGTCTCAGTGGTTTCTTCCGTCAGACAAATAATGCGACGCGGAAATCCCTTATCCATCCGTTATCGATCCATCTTTATCCGTGTTTCCATACCCGTATGGACAATGCCTGCATCCCTGCTCACAACAATAGCCACGCCGCAGAAGATACTGCGACGTGAGGACCATTAATCCATTCTCGAAATAATAGTCCTCATTCTCGATCAGTACTTCCTGTTCACTCTCTTCCACGGTCAGAAAATGAAACTCGCTCCGGCGCGTCCGGTTCTTCCAGGCGTGCGGAAGCCGCTTTCAAAGTACTCCTGATCGAAGAGATTATCCACATACCCAAAGAACCGCAGCTGCCGTCTATCGTCACCGAGCGGCAGGTAGTAGCTCGCGCCCAGATCCGCCTTCGCGAGCCCTTTAAATCTAAACCCGCGACTCGTAAAACTCCCGGGGTCAAAAACCGCGCCGACGTAATTACTCGAGGCGGAGAAGTCAAAGTTCACCGTGATTCGCCGGCCAACCCGCTGTGTCGCAACAACGGAGAACTGGTGATCGGGAATCACGAGCGAACGAATCGTGCCCGGCACCTGAGGCGTGCGTCGCTGTGCTTTCGTGAATGTGTAGGCGGCAGTCAGGTTTAACGTGCGCGTGGGAGTTGCTCTTAGTTCGACTTCAGCACCGCGCGCAATACCGCCGTTCGTATTTAAATAGCCACCAAAGCGTCCGAATGGATCGGTCGTGAAATCGATCAATCCGGAAAAGTCGAAGATGATGATCTTTCGCAGTTGAGTGTAAAAGTACGTTGCCGAGAGTCGCACTCGATTGTCGTGAAATGTCTGATCGATTCCGGCATCGAAAGCTATCGAACGTTCCGGCTCCAGACGCGGATCGCCAAACACCGAGTAACCAAAGAAGCTGTCAAAAGCGGTGCCGAAGCGTTCAAACAATGACGGCGCGCGATAGCCGTTCCCGATGTGCCCGCGCAGTTTAGTTCCGGAAGATCGAAACGTGTAAGCAACCGAGCCGTCGCCTGTGTAAGCTGTCGGCGGCGACTGAAACGTGATTCCCGCATATGGCGCTGACGCAGCGGGTGTGAACACCGGTCGTTCCAATCTGAAGAACTGAGCGCGAAACGCACCGGAGATCTGTAAACGATCGTCGAGTAGACGTAACTGGTCCTGCGCGAAAACTGCGTGGCTCCGCTGCGTCACATCAACGTCGGAGTTGTCAGCCGGATTGACTTGAAACGACGGGTTCTTGAAGTTTTCACTCTCAAACTCGTATCCGCCCGTGATGAAGTTGTACTGTCCGGCCTGCACGTCAACACGCGCGTTCACCGTGTGAATTCGCGCGTCAAAGTCAGACCTCGTGCTGCCGCCAAACGGTTGAAATCCGACGCCGAGTGGTCCATTGAGGCTGCTGCGGTTTGTCGCCAGTCCCTGGTAACTGATCGTGTAGCCGAAGGTCTCAGTTGGACGCTGTGTAAAACTGACCGCGCCATTGAAGAAATTGCCTTCACGTACAGCGTCCGGGTCGTTAGCTCCGGCAACGAAAGTGGCGGAACCGATATTCAACTGTGAAGGTGGTACCCCAGCTTCAAAGCGAAGTTGTTCGGCCTGAGACAAGGGAATTGCTTCGATGATGCCCGTGGGCGGCAGAGTGCCGATGGCTTCCGGATTGTTGTTCAACTGCACACGCGAATTGGTGGCGTAAATGCGTCCTGAAATCGTTGCCGTGGGAGCGACACGGAACAAAATGCGTCCCTGACCACTCGTGTTGCGAGCCTCGTCATCGTCGTCGATGCCGCGCGTGACGTTGAAGAATGAAAACCCGCCGCTGTAAACGACGCGGTTATGATTCGCACCGCCGGCAACGTTTGCTCTCGTGCGAAAGAAACCCAAACCTCCACCCTCGCCAAGTACGCTGCCATGAACTGGACCACCGCCTTCATCCGTGACGATATTCACGACGCCGCCAACAGCGTTTGAGCCGTACAGAGACGAGCCTGAGCCACGCAAGACTTCAAGCCTGCCGACATCCGTGGCGACGAGATCTTCGAGAAAACCCGACGCGTCACCTTGCGGAGCGGCGGCGTCGCGAAAGCGTATGCCGTCGATTAACACTGCCGTATCTTCGCTTGGCAGTCCGCGTGTCTTGATTGATGTGAGCGAGCCTGGGCCACCAAGTTGCTGCACACGCAAACCCGGCACAACGCGCAGCGATTCAGGTATCGCCATTTCGTCACGTTCGTCAATCTCCTGGTTATCGACGACGGTCAGGGCCTTCGAGACTTCATCGACAGTTTGCGGAGTGTCGGAAGCAGTTATCACTACGGAACTGCGTAAGCCTGACAACTGCAAAGCGATGTCGAGCGTTGTCGCTTGTCCTCGCGTCACGGTTACCGATTTTGCTTCAGCTAACGTGAAGCCACTCGCTTCTGCTTCGATGAGATATTCGCCGGCGGCAAGATGTTTGAAGCTGTAAGCGCCGTTTGAGTCAGTAGCAGTAACCAGGCTCAGCGCTCGATCACGGCCGAACAGTCTCACAGTCGCGCCCGGCAGATTTGCGCCCTGCGGATCCTTAACATGACCGCTGATCTCAGTTTCTACAGTTTGTGCGTGTGCGGCTGGAACTAACGCGAGTCCGATCAGGATCGCGATAACTAAATTCTTCATGGTCTCTCCTGCAAACAAAAAGCCCTCGATCTCCTTTGGAAGATCGAGGGCGTCTAAACTCGATAGATTTATAGTTGCCTGTGTGACGCCACCAGCTCTTTCCCGGAGCACTTTGTGGTCGCTTCCGTTGCAGCAGGCAAGGTTTCCTGACTTCCGGCTCGAACGCGTCGCTTCACGGCCTTCCCAGTCT
>JBKPPU010000142.1:0-1910 GCA_046733695.1 Acidobacteriota bacterium | reverse complement strand
ACTCGAATCGCAGAATCTTTGTCTTGAGGTGCGTCATATGGTCGACGCCGATTATACAGAACCACGCGCGATAGCGCCGGGTAGCGCAAAATCCGTACGTCGCTACTTCGAGATCCCTCTCGTCATACTTGCCTTGTTCGCTGGCGCAGCCTTTCTCACGAAGATGTGCTATCTCTCGCTCGCTTTCAATACCATGTTCGTAATCGCTTTTCTCTCACTTGTCTATTTGTATGTGCGAGCTCGTTTGCAGATCAAAATTCCCGTCGTGCTTTTAGGACTTGTCTTTGCGGCGTTGCAAGTTGACGCGCTCGGAAACTTTTTTCACATGTACGGCCGGCAGTTTGGGCCAATGCAGTACGACGAGTTCGCGCACATGCTGGTTCAGGTGCTCGTCAGCCCGATAATTGTTTGGCTCGTCGGCGCCGTACTACAGCAATCAGGGTTTAGATTGCCACTCAAACTCACGGCGTTCTTTGCCGCTACGATCGTGTATAGCCTGTCGGCAATTTACGAGATCATCGAACTGTGGGATGAAGTGTATTTCGGCGGACACCGGATCTGGGGCTCTTACGACACGGCCACAGATCTGCAGTGGGACCTCTGCGGGATAATTGTCGGAACACTGTTTTCTTGTATCATGCTGCGAGACACCCGTGATCAACTGGTTCCCCATTAGACTATCGTTTGCCGTGGCCACTGCAGCTACGCTCATCGCACTGATCGCGGGATCGGGGCTGGCATGGTTGTTGGCCCGCAAACGTTTTCCTGGACGAAATCTCGTCGATGCGCTCGTCACGCTGCCACTCGTTTTGCCGCCGACAGTTTTGGGTTACTACCTGCTCGTCCTGCTCGGCACGCGTTCAGCAATCGGAGGGTTTCTCTATCGCACCCTCGGGATTCGTTTGACGTTTACCGTGACGGCGGCCATCATCGCGGCTTCAATTCACGCGCTGCCCCTCGTGACGAAGAGTCTGCGGGCGGCGTTTGAAGGCGTGAACACCGATCTCGAAGCCGCCGCACGCACGCTTGGACTCAACAATCGACTGATCTTCTTTCGCGTAACATTGCCACTTGCTGCAAAAGGTGTGCTGGCCGCAACCGCACTCGCCTTCGCACGCGCGCTGGGTGACTTCGGTGTGACGATCATGATCGCCGGAAACATCCCCGGTAAGACGCAGACGGCCTCGGTGGCGATCTACGATGCAGTGCAGGCAGGAAGAGATAACGAAGCGTTCACCCTTGCAATTACAGTTTCGGGGATCGCGGTCCTGATGCTGTACCTAATCAACCGTTTTGGGAACCACGGATCGTACAGATAAAAATCCGATCAGCGCTGATCGGATTTTTCATCCGATAAATCCGTGGCCAGCCTTCAATGAATACCCGGGGAAGATCGCCTTTGGATCTTTGCTGCCGAGGTGGCGTGTGGCGACCTCGCCGAAGACGTCGCGAAAGTCAGTCGTCAAAGCAAGATCGCGCGCTTCGTAGAGCTGATCGTTTTTGAGGCCGGGCCACTGACCGTAAACCTTCCCGCCACGCACGCTGTTGCCCATCACAAACATCGCATTCGCGTGGCCGTGGTCCGTACCACGATTTCCATTCTCGCGGACAGTTCGACCAAACTCCGACATCGTCAGAATGATCACGTCGTCCATGCGCTGGCCCAGGTCCTGATAAAGCGCAGCGATACCGGCGCTGAACTGCTGCAGAAGATTTCCGAGTTGTCCGCGCGAGTTACCCTGATTGACGTGCGTGTCCCAACCGCCGATGTCCGTGAAAGCAACTTCGAGACCAACACCGGCTTTGATGAGTTGAGCGATTTGTAACAACGAAGTGCCGAATGGATTGCGTGGATAAACGGCTCCGTTTTCGGGTTGGTATTGCGCCGGATTCGCCTTCTTCAAAAAGTT
>JBKPPU010000141.1:0-23544 GCA_046733695.1 Acidobacteriota bacterium | reverse complement strand
TCGACGATTTGCTGGACCAACTTCAGAGCCGGCGCAAGAAGGAGACTAATAATGTCTAGTTCTACAACGAGTTTGATTCAAACCAGGAGTAATTTGCCCACCCCTGAAATGCCGCGCGTCAATGTAGTCTCCGCGGTAGCTCTACTGGTGCCCGTTCTGCTCGGTGGCCTGATTTCGTGGCTCATGTTTAATCCCGCGGCCGTCGTAGTTGGTTTGTTGTTGGGATTCTTCCTGGCACAGGCGCCGAAGATCGCGCGGCAGTGGGAACGCGCAGTTGTTTTGCGGCTCGGAAAATATGTTGGCCTGCGTGGTCCAGGTCTGTTCTGGATCATTCCTTTTGTCGATTCGATTTCGACGTGGGTGGACCAGCGAGTGATTACCACGAGTTTCGCGGCTGAAGAGACGCTGACGTCTGACACAGTGCCCGTAAACGTCGACGCAGTGCTCTTTTGGATGGTCTATGATCCGGAGAAAGCTGCGCTTGAAGTTCAGAACTATCCGCAAGCTGTCAGTTGGGCCGCACAAACTGCACTGCGCGACATCATCGGCAGAACGTCGCTGACTGATCTGTTGCGTGGCCGCGAACGGATTGAAGAAGAGTTGCAGCAACTAATCGATGAGCGTTCGAATCCGTGGGGCGTCACAGTGCAATCAGTGGAGATGCGCGACGTGATCATTCCGGCGGCTTTACAGGATGCGATGTCACGCGAAGCACAGGCGGCGCGAGAGAAACAA
This sequence comes from Acidobacteriota bacterium, assembly GCA_046733695.1. Classification (GTDB taxonomy): domain Bacteria; phylum Acidobacteriota; class Blastocatellia; order Pyrinomonadales; family Pyrinomonadaceae; genus PSRF01. The sequence continues at coordinate 22,809 of JBKPPU010000141.1, read as the reverse complement.
GCGCGCATTATCCTCGGTCAGGCTGAAGTCGAGATTGCGCATTCGTTTGAGACTGCAGCGCGATCGTATCGCGACAACCCAACGGCCCTTCACCTGCGAGCGATGAACATGTTGTATGAAGGCTTGAAGGAGAAAGGCGCTTTGATGCTGGTGCCCAGCAGCGCGGTTGAGTCGATGGGAATGGGCGGCTTGCTCGGTGCGGCAGCACTGCGGCAGCAGACGCTAACCGGAAGCGATGAGGTGCCTGAGTAGCATCCAATGAAAATAGGTCCTATATGTCCTATAGGACCTATTCTGCTTTTGTCCTTTTTCTTCAGTGCTCAGGATCGATCCGGATCTTCATCCGCTGCAGCACCTGCAGATCTTCTTCAGTGAGTTCGAGGTTGGTGCCGTCAATGGAGCTTTCGTCATCGCCGGCGTGAGGTCTTAAACCGATCTCGAGACGAAGGGTCAATTCCATTTCGTATCCGGCTTCGCGCAGACGTTCAATGGCCTCTGCAACCTTGGTGGAATTCTCCACCGACTCGTTTATTGCAGTGCCGATCTCGCGAACTATCTCTTTTGCGTCGTCATCGATTTCCATTTTGTTGGTATGCTACGACAGTCATGGAATATTGTCGATTGGCAATCGGCAATCGGCAATCGGCAATGTTAGACTGAGGCCTATGTTCGGAACTATTGGAATCCTGACAGGCGGCGGTGATGCACCCGGACTCAACGCCGTTATCCGTGCTGTGGTGAAAACTGCCACATGCGAGCACGGCATGCGCGTGATCGGAATCGAAGACGGTTTCGAGGGTTTGCTGGACGCAACCCGAACTCGTTTGTTGTCACCGAGCGACGTTCGCGGACTGTTGCCACGCGGTGGCACGATTCTCGGAACTCGCAACAAGGGAAACTTCGTCGAACGCGCTTGTGAGGGTAAACCAAGAGACGTCGAAAGCGTTTACGAGGAAGCGATCTCAAACATGAAGATCGTCGGGATCGACGCCCTCGTCGTACTGGGCGGCGAAGGTACGCTCACGATCGCAAACGAGTTTGCCAAGCGCGGCGTTCCGGTCTGCGGCGTTCCGAAGACGATCGACAACGATCTAGCCTGCACCGAACTTACATTCGGCTTTGTCACCGCCCTCGACATCGCCACCGAAGCGCTCGATCGTTTGCACACTACTGCCGAGTCGCACGATCGCGTCATGATCCTCGAGGTGATGGGCCGGCATGCCGGTTGGATTGCGCTGCACTCCGGAATCGCGGGTGGCGCTGACGTGATCCTGATTCCCGAGATTCCCTTCTCGATCGACGCAGTAGCGGAAAAGATTCGCGCCCGCGATATCAGCGGGTCAAATTTTAGTATTATCGTCGTCGCTGAAGGAGCTTTGGAGATCGGGCACGACTTGGTTTATCAAGACAAGGGTGATGCACTTCATGCACCTCGTCTCGGTGGTATCGGTCAACACCTGCAGCAGGACCTGGAAAACAAAACGGGTCGCGAAACCCGTTGCGTTGTGCTCGGGCATCTGCAGCGAGGTGGTCGTCCCAACGCATTTGACCGGATGCTCGCAACGAGTTTTGGCACGGCTGCAGTGCGGACGCTTTCCAAGGGCGAGAGCGGTGTAATGGTCGCTTTACAGGGAGGAGACGTGGTAACGGTTCCGTTGACCGAGGCCATCAAAGGTATTAAGAGTGTGCCTCCGAATGGACAACTGGTCAGGACGGCTCGTGATACAGGTATTTCTTTTGGTGCTCCTGACGAGGCCAGTTATCATAAACCCCAGTAGTTGCCGAGCACGGTTAGCATTGACTTGGCATTTGACTTGCTCGGCTGAGTTGAGGCTTTGGCTGAGAAGGCTTGCCGGATAAGGATGTGAGTGGTGTCATCACAGGCAATTAAAGACAAACTCCAGGGCGAACTCGACGAACTGGAAACTGAACTGCGCATTCATCTACCAAAAGAGATCAAGCGGGCGCTCGAATTTGGTGATCTTCGTGAAAATTCCGAGTATCGTGCCGCGCTCGATCGGCAGAACGTCGTCAAAGCGCGAATCGTGGAACTGAGGCAGCGGATAAGTGAGATAGCCTCGATCGATCCGAACAAGGTGCCGCGCGATAAGGCGTCGTATGGATCGACACTGGTCCTGTACGATGGCGAGAAAGATGAAGAAGTGACTTACCGGCTGGTAACACCGGAAGAGAGCGATCCGGCGCAGGGGTTGATTTCGACGACGTCACCTGTTGGCAAGAGCCTGATGGGCAAACAGGAAGGCGATGAAGTAGTAGTGCGAACTCCAGCATCGGTTCGCACCTTCGAGATCAGGCAGTTGCGTACGCTACACGACGAACTCGAAGCAAACCAGTAAGTTTTGTCCATAGATTACACACATGGCACATATATCCGTGTTATCTGTGGACTATATGGCTGACGAGGAGAAACGAACCTAACACATGTTCGGTGCCAGTATCGGACGGGCGGCGCAGCGGATTATTGACGCGATAGTACGCTGGTTAGCCCACGGTCACATAAACCCAAATATTCTGACCGTCATCGGCGTTGCTTTGAATGTCGGCTGCGGTCTTCTTTTTGGGATGGGCCGCTTCTTCGCGGCTGGAATCGCCCTCGTGGTCGCGAACCTGTTTGACATGCTGGACGGCCAGGTGGCCCGTCTGTCGGGCCGTGTGACGCGATTCGGCGGTTTTCTCGATTCGTCGTTGGACCGTCTCTCGGATATGGTGGTTTTTGTGGGCCTAATGGTCTTTTATGCCCGCGACACCGAGTTTCACTCAACTCTTAACGTTTTTCTTGCGGGTGCCGGACTAATGGGCTCAGTTATGGTAAGCTACGCCAGCGCCCGGGCAGAGAGCCTGATTCCCAAGTGTGACGTGGGCTTTTTGCGGCGCCCGGAACGGGTGGTCCTTTTTATTATCGGGGCGCTCAGTACTCATCCAGGCTCGACTAATTTCTTTGCCAATCGCATGCCCGCCGTTCTGTGGGTGCTTGCGGTTGGCTCTTATTGGACCTTCGCCCATCGCATGTATCACACGTGGCGCGAGCTGACTAAGGCGGACGAAGTAAAAACAGCGAACGCTGACGCTAAAGCATCGTATGATCCGCCGAAACGCGCGGAAGTCGTGATTTCATAGGTCCTATAGGACATATTCGACCTATTTTTGAGATTCTTTGAGGTAAATGCTTGACTACCTGTCCGTGCTGCGGTTTTAAATTCCACGGCGCATTGACCAGTGGTTGTAAAGAGTGTGGGGCCCGCGCTGTCGGTGAGCCGCTTCCTAAGCCGGCTTACGAACTCCCTTCTTACGGTCGCGCTTTAGTTCTGGCGGTCACCGGTTCGTTGGTGGCCCTGATTTTTGTGGTCCAGATCCTCATCGCCTTCGTACAAAAGTGGTCTGGTTCGTTTGGATTCTGGACCTGGGTCGCTGCGGGTGAAACTGCGGCCTGGCGCTTGAAGTGGATTGCGATTCCCAGTCTCTTCCTTATCCTCTGGTTCGGACGCAAGCTTTACCGGTCCATACTCGCGCAACCAGAAAGATTTTGCGGAGTCAATTATGCTCGCCGCGGATTGGTCGCATCCGCAACCATCGCAATGCTGATCGCGCTGCTGATCGGAATCACGGTGCCGGCCCGTTTGGAACACCGCAGATGGGCGCAGGAAGCCGCTAGCCGTGCTCAGGGTTATGCCATCGAGCGAGCTTTATACGAATACCAGGTTAAGTACAAGACTTATCCGGCTTCTCTGAAAGATCTGCAGCAACGCATTTCTGATCCTGACGGCACTCTGACCGCCGCTCTCGTTGATCTCGACCCCGCTACCTACCGGCCAACCAGCGCCGTTGCCGCTGTCGAACCTGTAAAATCGCGCCGCATGGGTGGAGTCGACATTCGCAAAGCGTCGTTATCATCCGCTACTGACGATACACCGTCCGGAGGATTTTCCTTCACCAACTACTTGCTGCCACTTCCGGGTGAAGACAAGATCATGGGAACTGAGGACGATTGGATCGTTTGGGACGGCATGGTGACAAAAGCGTCCGATATTGCCAAAGGTGGAGTCGGGCGTTCGGTGTCGGCAAGCGCCCTCCAGCCATAGCGACTTCAATGTCGTTCCTCGACCGTTTCCGTAAAAAACCTGAAGACGAAGCCTCCCGTATCGAGCGTCTCTCAAAAACCGGCCGCATGGCCGACGGCCGGATTATCGACGCAATCTCCGATAACGAGGGCCGCATCAGTCAGGTAACGTACACCTACATGCTCGCGGGAGTGCTCTACGAATCCTCGCAGGCACTCAGCCTCTCGCAGCAACAACGCTCCAACGACTACGCCCCCGGAAAACAAATCGTCATCCGTTACGACCCGCGGAGACCCGCGAATTCCATTGTCGTTTGAGCTTTGTGCTTTGTACTTGGTACTTTGTACTAAGAACAAAGCACTAAGAACTAATCACCAACAAGCATGTTTCGCAAAATCCTGATCGCTAACCGAGGCGAAATCGCCATTCGCATTATTCGCACCTGCCGCGAGTTGGGGATCAGGTCCGTGGCGATCTATTCGGAGCCGGATGTCGAGAGCCTGCACGTGCGCATGGCTGATGAAGCAGTTTGCGTTGGACCGGCAGCGTCAGCCCAGAGCTATCTGAAGATCGACACGATTGTTTCCGCCGCCAAAGAACTAAACGCAGAGGCCATTCACCCCGGCTATGGTTTTCTCGCCGAGAGCGCAGAGTTTGCTCGTGCCGTCAACACTGCGGGCATCGTATTCATCGGCCCATCACCTGAAGCGATGGACATCATGGGCTCGAAGACGAGCGCACGTCGCGCGGCGGTCGAAGCCGGAGTTCCGATCGTACCCGGCACAGTTGAACCACTCGTTTCCTTCGACGAAGCAAGCGCGACGGCAGAAAAGTTCGGCTATCCCGTCATGCTCAAAGCAGCGGCGGGCGGTGGCGGCAAAGGCATGCGCCTGGTTGCGGAGCGTAACGACCTGCGTTCTGCATTTGAAACAGCTCAGACAGAAGCGGCTGCTGCTTTTGGCGACTCTTCGCTTTACCTCGAAAAAGCAGTCGAGCGTCCGCGGCACATTGAGATTCAGATCTTTGGCGACACACACGGCAACCTCGTCCATCTCGGCGAGCGTGAATGTTCCATTCAACGCCGTCACCAAAAAGTGATCGAAGAATGCCCGTCACCACTAAACGATCCGGACCTGCGCCGGCGCATGGGCGACGAGGCGGTGAAAATTGGTCGCGCCGTGAATTACACGGGCGCGGGTACGGTTGAGTTTCTCTTTTCGGATGCGACTCACGATTTCTATTTCCTCGAGATGAACACGCGGCTTCAGGTCGAACATCCCGTGACGGAACTCGTTACCGGCCGCGATCTCGTGCGCGAGCAGTTTCGAGTCGCGACCGGCGAGCGGCTGTCGTTTACGCAGGAAGACATCGGATGGAACGGACATGCAATTGAATGTCGAATCTACGCAGAGGATCCGGCGAACAACTTCTTCCCCAGTCCGGGAACAATCACACACCTGCGCGAGCCTGCGGGTCCAGGAGTAAGAATCGACAGTGGCGTCACGCGGCTTTCGGAGGTGTCAATTCATTACGATCCGATGATTGCAAAGCTCGCCGTTTGGGGCCGCACGCGTGATGAAGCAATCGATCGATTGAAGCGCGCGCTTGACGAGTACGAGGTTTCAGGGATCACGACCACGCTCTCGTTCTTTCGCGAAGTGGTCCAGGACGAGGAGTTTATTTCAGGACAACTCGATACGGGTTTTATCACTCGCTTCAACGAGCGTCGCGCCGCCCTGGAAGTGGAGCCGAATCAGGTCGAGACCGATCTGGCGACGATCGCTGCTGCACTCAGTTATGCACTGCGACGACGGCAGACAGCCGCTGCGCAAACTTCAGTGGCTAATAGTCGTTGGAAAATGGCCGGACGAAACTCGAGGCTGCGAGGTGACAATGAAACTCAAGGCGATCGTTGGTGAACGCGAAGAGGATCTGCTGCTGAAGATCGAAGACGGGCACGTGTCTGCCGAGGTTGGGGATCGTGTTTACAACCTCGACGTGTATGAGATCGAGCCCGACAGTTACATGTTTTTTCTGAACACGAATGTGCACGAGTGTCTCGTTAATGCTTCGAAGAGTACTTTCGACGTCAGCATTCAGGGGCGGAATTATTCGATAGCGATTGTCGATCCGAAACGATTGCGCAGCGGGCAGAATTCGGATCGTCATCATCACGGCGCAGCGGAGATCCTGGCGCCGATGCCCGGCAAGGTGGTGCGCGTGCAGACTGAAACCGGAGCGACAGTAGAAAAAGGAGCGGGCGTTATAGTGGTGGAAGCGATGAAGATGCAAAACGAGATGAAGTCGCCGCGCGACGGCGTCGTGGTGTCGATCAAGGTGAAGGCTGGCGATACCGTGAATGCAGGTGACGTCCTGGCGGTGATTGAATAATGCGCATCCTGCTCTGGGACATCGATGGCACGTTGATTCATTCCGTGAAAATTGGCGGGTACAAGGAATACACGATTCCGGTGCTCGAGGAGATCTTCGGCACGTCCGGGCGCCTGCGCGAAATGCGCGTGTCGGGTATGACGGATCTGCAGATCGTTTATGAAGCGTTGAGTGTCGAAGGTATCAGCCAGGAAGACATCCTTGCCCGTGCTGAAGTGCTCGTTTCCCGTTTGACGGAAGAAGCGCGACGAGTCACGGGCAATGGAATAAAGTTTTTCGAAGTGCTTCCGGGTGTTCGCGAGACTCTCGAAGCGCTCGCTGCGCATCCACGATACGAGTCAGCGCTCGTGACCGGCAATATCAAACCGATGGCGCACCTCAAGATGGAGCTCGTAGGTCTCGATCAGTACTTCACTTTGCCGGGCGCGTTCGGCGATGAGTCACACAATCGTCGCGATCTGCCGGCGCGAGCTGCGGAGCGCATTCGCGAGCATCTACAACTCGATCTGGTACCTGAGCAATTCATCGTCATCGGTGACACGCCAAACGACATCGATTGCGCACGACACTTCGGCGCCCGCGCCGTTGCAGTGGGAACGGGAAGATTTTATTCGCGGGAAGAGATCATGGCGTGTGAGCCCGACGCGCTGTTGCCGGATCTCGTAGATACCCAACTGGTCCTGGATACGTTGGATAAGCTTTAGACAGGATTAACAAGATGTTTTCAGGATTTACAGGAGACATCTTGTTAATCCTGATCCCATCCTGCAAATCCTGTCTCAAATGCGATGGAAACCCTTCAGAATATCGCGCCTGCTTAGACGCAGGATTACGGGTCTGCCATGTGGGCATGTCGTTGGCGAGGAAGTTTGCAGCAATCTATCAATCAGCCAACGCATCTTCTCGGGTGTGAGCGACATATTTACTTTGATCGCCGCGTGACACGCGAGTGAGGCTGCGATTTCATCACGCAGGGTTTCGCGCGCGGAGCTTTTCTTTTCCGCATCGACAGTATCGAGTAACTCAGCCAGCATGTTTCGCGCTTCGCCGCTCGGAAGATCTGCTGGTATCGCCTTCACCGCCACTGTGCGTCCCGACAGTCGCATCAACTCAAATCCGTATTTCTCCAACTCGGGAGCGAGATCGTCGAAGACGGCCGCCTGTGCGGGAGTGAGATCAAAAGTCTCCGGCACGAGTAACTGCTGCGAGTCTGTGCGCCGCTCTGCTTCCAAGGCGCGATACTTATCGAAGAGCACACGCTCGTGCGCGACGTGCTGATCGATCAAGAGCAAGCCCTCATCGTCAGTTGCGATAATGAAGCTCTCCTCCAGTTGGCCCAGCGGGCGAATGTTCGTTGAAAGCGACTCGGGCGTGACTTCGCGTGCGAGCTTTTCCGCTGAGTTCAATGGCGGAAACGCAGATTTCGCAGATTGATAGGATTGCGCAGATTGGATCATCACTTCGATGTCGCGTGCGATCTCTTCGCCGGAAGCCTCGACTGGAGGTCTTTGAACAACAGGAGGTGGCGGAACGAACTCGATGCGTGGCTGTGGAGCGATAAAACTTACCGCAGCCGTCGCTGTCGCGATCGGTTCGGGCTCGGGTGGCGGTGTGTAACTCGCGCTCGCGAGGGCTGCTTTTACCGCTTCACGAACGGCATCAGCGACCGCCGCCGACCGGCGGAATCGCACTTCTGTCTTGGCCGGATGGACGTTCACGTCGACCTCTTCGAGAGGCGTTTCGATAAACAGCAGCGCCGCGGGATAGACGCCGTGCGGCAAGATCGACCGGTATCCTTCGGAAAGCGAACGCCCGATCATTCGATCGCGCACAAACCTGCGATTGACAAACAAGTACTGCGAATCGCGCGACGTGCGCCGGTCTCGCGGCGCGGAAACATACCCGGTGACTCGTGCGACCTGAACGTCCCCGCCATTCACTTCCAGCAGATTCTCTAGAAACTCCTGTCCAAAGATCTGGTAGGCGCGTTCGCGCAGATCCTTCGCCGGCGCAGCGCGCACCACTTCCCTGCCGTTGTTAACAAACGTGAACGCGATCTCCGGATGGGCCAGGGCATAGTGAGTCACGAGATTCGTGAGGTGATAAGTCTCAGTGGCTTCTGATCGCAGGAACTTTCGACGCGCCGGAATGTTGAAGAAAAGATCGCGCACGGCGATCGTCGTTCCGCACGGGTGCGCCGCGTCTTTAACGTCGCGCATCCTGCCGCCATCAATCGTTACGCGAGTTGCCGCACTTGCGCCTTCGACGCAGGTTGTCAGCTCGACTCTCGCAACCGACGCGATCGACGCGAGCGCCTCGCCGCGAAATCCCAGCGTGCCGATCGCTCCAAGATCTTCAGTCTCGCGAATCTTCGAGGTTGCGTGCCGTTCGAAAGCGAGCACCGCATCGTCGCGCACCATGCCCTCGCCGTCGTCAGACACTTTCAACAGGCGCCGGCCGCCCGCTTCGATCTCGATCGTGATGCGCGTAGCGCCGGCATCGATTGAGTTCTCAACGAGCTCTTTGGCCACTGAAGCCGGGCGCTCAACAACTTCACCGGCGGCGATTTGATTGGCGACGTGATCTGCGAGGACGCGGATTTTGGACATTAATCTTTAATAGGTCCTATTGGTCCCTAGGACCTATAAATACACAATCTGATGCTCGTCGGATCCAATATTGATTGCATTGAAGATCCACTCGATCACGTACGTGCCGTGGCGGGCCAGCAGCGAAGTGATGTTGATGTGACGCTCCTGTAGATCCTTGTTTGGATAAAGCTGATCGAAAGCTCGTTGCAACTGCCGGTGCGCGGCCTCGTCGCGCGTCATCTGGGCACGCACAAACCTGCTCTTCAGGCCGTCGAGCTGGTAGTTGATCTTCTTTCGCCCGGTGTCGAGTGCACTCGCGAGCGTCGGATCGATCGATTGCAACTCCTGCCGCAAACGGTCGAGCTCTTGATTCACTTTCTGCTCGGCATTCGCAAAAAGTTTCGCTGTGTCAGCGCCGAGATGCTCTTCGACAACGCGCGTCATCACCGGCTCGAGGCCTTCAAAAAAATCCGCGAGGGTCAGATCGTATCTTTCCAGCACGCGCCCGGTGTGGCGTTCGATCATCGTGAGACTGGAACGCGGCAGGATCGGTGTTGCAGGACGTTCGAGCACGCGATAAGCCTCGGCAGTTTGCGCGAAGTACGCGATCTCAGCAGCGCCGCCGTAGTAAGCGATCGTCGGCAACAGGTAATCCTGGACCACTGCGCGCAAGGTCACGTTTGGACTGAATCGCTGCGGCGTCTCCAGAGCCATCGCGGCGAGTTCTTCGGCCGTGTATTCCTGTTCGACTTCTTTCGCGCGGTACTTGCCGTTCTCGAGACGTGCAACTGCATGGCGCCTATTCCTGGCGCCGTTCTCGTCATGGAGAAAGAGCGGAAAAGAATTAGCTGTGGCAAGCACTTGCGCGTGATAGCCGACGCTTTCCAGCTCGGTGCTGCGTTGTTCGATTGCTGCGGCAATCTCAGGCGCGCGACGTGCGGCTTCTGAATAGAGTGGCGCGGCGAGTCGCTTCAGCTCGGGATCAAGTGGATCGAGGAAGATCAGACCGTAACGACCGAGCAGCGACGTCATCATGATCCCAAAACAGTCAGCGTAACCGCGACCCGGCTGCCAGGCGTTCTTCACGAGCGCCTTCATGTCTGCCGCAAACTCGGAATTCGGAAGCAAGTCGAAAAGCTGATCCACTACCGTATCGATCGATTCATCAGTGACGACGTGTCCGACCGGCTGTCCTTCACGGTGCCATGAACTGGAGACTTCGACATTCTTTAGCTGGCAATCACGACCGATGAATTCCGCTTTTGCGACTTCCGCGAAATCGCCGTCTTCCGACGCCATCCAGAAGACGGGAACCGCTTTGGTGCCGCGTTGGCTCAAACAGCCGGCCAGTTTCACCGCCGAGAGAGCTTTGTAGATTGTGTAGAGTGGACCAGTAAACAGACCTGCCTGTTGACCGGAGACAACTGCGATGCTGTCTGACTCACGCAGCACCTGAATATTTTTGAGCGTCGCATCGCCAGCTCCCCAGCGCTGATTCATCGCCGCGAGTGCGTCGCAGACCGCGCTTCGATTGACTTTGTAAGCCGCGAGCACTTCGGGTGCGCGCTGAGGTAGTTCGTGATGAAAGCGAACGGCTGAAGGATAAAAACGGCGCAGTGCTACGGGATCTTTCAGGTATTCGAGAAAGAGACGCGTCTGCTGCGGGATTCGATCAAAGGTCAGAGTCTCGACGCGCAGTCCCGACTCTTCAGGGGTGCTATAACAAGCAGGTTCGGCAGTACTCAAGACGGTTCAGGCTCCTGTTTCGGTCATTCTACAGGTGTAGCGCAGTCTGACAAAACCTCGGGCCACATATTAGACGGATTGCGAACGGATTTAGGTTTGAGCGTTGTGGAGTAATTGGGTTATCTCGGTTCGGGCGGTTTGATCCGGCGAGCGCAAGGGTGCGCGCACTGAACCGCCGCGAAATCCCGCGAGGTCGAGGGCGGCTTTTAGGCCACCGATTCCGAAGCGCGTGGTGACGGCGGCGGCGAGTGGCGTTAGTTTCGATTGGAGCATCGCTGCGTGTTCGTTTTCGCCGGCTTTGAACGCTCGGAAGATCTCTACGCAAACCTCCGGCACCACACAGCCGACCGCGAGAATTCCGCCAGTGGCTCCGGCGCGCAACGCGTCGACTAAGACAGTTCCATTGCCGGTCATCACGGCAAAATCACTCGGACACAGACTGACGGTCTTGCTGAAACCCGCGACATCGTTTGAACTGTCTTTCACGCCGATGATGTTTGGGTGTTCGCTCAAACGCGCGACTGTTTCGGGTTCGATCTTGATGCCTGTGAGCGGCGGCATGCTGTAGAGCAAGATGGGAACCGGCGCGTTATCTGCGACTGCGGTGTAGAAGGTGACGAGTGTGTCCTGTGTGATCGCAGTGCGATAGAAGAACGGCGTGATAACGAGCACTGCATCGGCTCCGGCGCGGGCCGCGCTTTTTACTTCCCGGATCGTGCCGACAGTGCTCTGCTGTCCTGCACCAACGATGAAGACAGAATCGCTTGAGGCCGCCGCGCGTGAAATCTCAATCACTTCGAGATACTCACGCTCATCGAGGTGCACACGCTCGCCAGTCGAGCCGAGCACGACAAAGCCGATGACGCCCTTTGCGGTCCAGTCTTTTATATTCGAGCCGATCGCGCCGGCCGAGATCTTTCCGTCCGCATCGAACGGCGTCGTCGTCGGCAGCAATATTCCTCGTAGATCCATAATTCCTAATAAAACAGATCTCGAATCCCGATCGCAAAGAAGAGGTTGCCGCGGCCTTCGCCGGGGCCGCGCTTTATGTTCACGGCGTAGCCGAGTGTGAAATGCGCGGTGGTGGCGAGCTCGAGACGAATCCCACCGCCTGGCCCATAACGCGTGCCGCCGATCGATCCGCTACGTGGCCCAATCCGCGCGACGTCAAAAACAAATACCGGACTGATCGAATAAATATTTACATCCTTGAAGAGCGTGTTGAGCGAACGACGAGTAAATGCCATGTCGTCATTCGCTTTCTTCTCCGCCTTGGCCTGGTCGATTTGACCAAACTCCGCAGTCAAAGCTTTTCGCGTGGACTCCACTCGAGCGACCGCAGCTCGCAATGTTTCATCCTGGAGAGCGCCATTCAAATCACGTTCGCAGGCCGTGTTCACCTTCAACAGGTCACTATCATCAGGATCGAGCACTGAGGCGATCGAACTATATTGATCGCCCGCTGTCGGTGAGATGGCATCATTCATTCGCCTCAGCCCGAGATTGACGGCGCGAGTGCAGGCCTTGAACAGATCCACAAACTGGCTTGCGTGCGCTGCCTGCGCGTTGGCGACCAAAGTCTTCAAATCCGTCAGCGCGGTTTGCTCACCAGGCAGTTGGGACTTTACGTTTTCGTAACGCGGATCTTTGGAGGCGTAATAGTTTTGCAGCGTGCTCGTCACGGTTGTGATCGCGCCCTCGAGCTCCGATTTAAAATCGTCATCGGTGGTGAGCTCCTCGGGTACGAGTGTCTTGCGCCAGATACCGTAAGCCGCCGTGAAGTTGTAACTGAAAAAATCCTTGCCACCGGCTCCCTCAGTGGTCTGGAAGAACTTGCTGCCCGGAATTGCGCGAATCACGGGATTGGCACGAATCTGCCAGTCGTCACTTGCAATCAGAAACTCCTCGTTGTTGCCGCCAAAAAACCGCTCGGGTAAAGGAACCTTGCCCGGAATCTGAAGACGACCGGCGGTGAAATGAGACTCGAGATCCAGCAGATGATGATTGCCGAACGAATACCAGAACTGATGTCGCGCATCGATGACGTGTTTGCGCCAATCGATGCGCGCGGCTGGTCCAACCGAGCCTAACTCGAGCGCGTAAGTCGCCGAGACAATGTTGCGCCGGAATCGCGAGTCGACCGCGCCATAAAATTTCAACGTACCGAAGCCTGCATTTAGAACGGTGTTCGGCGGCAGTATTAAAGTACCCGCTTCAGTCTGACGATTTCCGCCATCCACCGCCGCGCCGAACCGAAAACTCAGATTCCCACCCACCAATGGTTTCGACACTCCCGAGAACTGAGCGATCAGGTGACCGCCCTTGATATTTCCGGCGCCCGTTGGCAGTGAATAGTGTGAGAAATTGAGCATCCACGACGCGTGTGCGAGCCAGCCCGGCGCTTCGACTTCGGAATCGTACGCGCCGTCGAGCGCGCCCGAGACGTTGTGCATGCGCGACGAAGCCTGGCCCTGTATCACCGCGGATTTCAAAGGCAGTCCAAAAAACTTGCGTGGCCTGTACTCGAAGCGCCCGCCGCCGGAGAGCAGATTAGTGAAGTCATAACCACCTAGCGGGGTGAAGTGAAAAGGACTCGCGTCCTTCGTCTCTACGGTAGTCTGTCCGGCAGCTGTCTGTGGAGTCTCGCGCTCCTTTACTCGCGCCTCCGGTCGCGCGCTCAACACCGGCATGATCTGCGTTGAGTAAACGCCGTAGATGAGATCCACTCCGCCGTTAGTGCAGTTCGCAACGCTCACGACTTCGACTCGCAGTTTGACGCGCGCGTCGCTCGTATCGGGCAGGAAGTTTTCGTTCTCAATTATGTCGAGCGATTTTGCGGAAGCGTCGGTGTAGGTAAACGGCTTGTCTTTGATGAGCGCCGTGATCTGATCAAAGGCACGACGTTGTCTCGCCTTCACCCATGGGAGGAAAACGAATGGATCGTTGATGCGAATGCTTCTGACTTTGAGACCAGCCTGCTCTAGATCGATTCCTTGACACGAACCCGCCGCCTGCTTTTCCTCGACGACTTTGCGGAGCGCTGCTTTTGCTTTCCGTTTTGCTTCCGCGAGATCGATCAGATCGAATTCTTCCTGAATGCTTGCGGTGATGGCTTGTAATCGAGCATCGTTTACACACGCCAGAACTTTTGCTAAACGGTTTTCGTCATCCTCACCGGGTATCGTGACCAGTGCGCGAATGAGTCCGTATTGAGGTTGTTCCGAAGCCTGGATCGCGCTTGTCGTGCGGCGCAGTGCAATGTCGATCGGACCTGAACAGGATGCTCCCGCGGTGGATTTCAAATCGGTCAGCGCGGATTGTAGTGCGGGAAGCTGCGCGACGATTCGGGCGTAATGCGGATCAAGTGTGGCGTAGTAGTTCTGAAGATTGCCGAGCTCAGTGGCTTCGATTGCCCGCTCGTCCTGCGCAAAGCAGAGGTGTGCGCTGATAACGATTAGTAGAAGCCACATTTCTCCCGCGAAGACGCAACGACGCAACGTCAATCTTATATTTCTCCTTTGCACCTTGGCGGGAATCCACAGATTACACAGAAAGTTATCTGCGTAATCTGTGGATGGCTTCTTTCTACTTCTTCTTCAGCGTATTCTGTATCGTCTGCTGCGCGTCTTCCTGGTCGATTTCACCATCTTCCGCGGCCTTGGCATCTTCCGCTGCCGGTCCGAGGGCGTGAGCACTCTGTCCGGCCGTCAGACCCTTAGCCGCCTTCTCGGCCTTCGCGTTGAGAGCCTTATCGACTTCGACATCCAACTGGACGATTGGATCACCAAAAGGATCGCTCTTCTTCGCGCGCTCAAAGAGCTGAAAATTAATGGTCCAAACCACGACATTTCCCGACGTCGCGTCTTTCTCGAGCCCAAAGATAACTCTTCGCAGCCCGTTAGGAGTGTTTAGCTGAAAGTTAACTTTTAGTTTGATTATGTTTGGCTTCGGTGTCGCCATTGCTCGCTCCTTATACTAACGAAATTAAGACTTAACCTATGTTCAACCGTTAGTGGGAGTTTTTTGGAAAACATCACTCCCTGGGCTGCCCGGCTCCGCTTTGTGTCTCGATATTTTGAGTTGCACTCTTCTGCCGGAGCAAATTCTTGATGCCGAAGAGCGACTCTAACGCGTCCTGCCAGAATGGTGCGCCGACACTTAATAACATGACCATGATCGCCCAACCAACGAGGGTGACGAGATCGTCTTTTCGCCTCTCCCACCATTGAGCTCCGGTTTGCGCATGCCAGTTGTTTGCGTTTTGCAAATCGTTGGTGAATCCGGCCCAACTGCCCCACGGTTTGGTCCAAACGCCGGTACTCCAGACAAATGACTGCAGTTGTGCGGTGCCAAGCGGTTTGAAGCCAAAGCTCTCGTACGTGCCGACAAGCGAATCGATGTCCTGAAGATCCTTATTTATCTGAGCCACGGTGTCGGGGGATGGCGAAGCGCCGGACAATGGCGACGCCGTTGGAGTTGCGGCGGGCTTCGGGTTGTTGTTCTTTACCAGGTCCGCACCCGCATCAACAAGCATCTTCCGTTGAATGTCATTCTTCGAGAGGCTCTTATAAACCTGAAAGAAGTTTGCATTCAACACAATTACCACGACGATGCTGATCGCAATAGAAATCGTCCGCATATGACGCGTATAACGTTCGTCGAAACTCTGCGTGACCGTGTCGAACCAGAGCTCGACCTGATCGATCTTGGTACGCAGCGGTGAAATCGCATCGACGAACTTCTGACTCAGGTCGCCAATGAGTTTTGAAACCTGAGCGAGCTCTGACGACAGCTTTTGCAGCGCCGCTACTTCACTCGTGTTACTGGCGGTCGTCGCAACTTCTGTCTCTTTCGTGATTGCCTGCTGAGCCTGCTCGAGCAGACTGAGCAGACCGTGAACGTCAATTTGTCCGAGCCGCAGCAAGTCGGCAAACAGGACTTTCGGTCTCACCTGTTGCCCATCGAGAATGGACTCGACGTTGCTGAAGATGGGCGCGAGAATCGAGCGAATCTCGGCAATTTTCGTACTCGCCGCGCCGCGCAACATCGGATCATTGGCGATGTCATCAATCGCTTTGCGCAGACCCGCGATTTGATCGCAGAGCAATTGGAACTTCGGCACGTAGTCTGGGAAAAAGTCTTCCGATTCGAGTTTTCCCATGACTTTGAACAGGTCGGTTTTGGACAGCGAGTCGAGTACGGCGTTTCCAAACAGAGTTTGCCTGCCGATGCTCTTGAACTGGTCGAGAACTTTATCTTTGAAGACATCCGCGGGGGTCGTGATTGCTGCAGACTTTCGTCCGAACCACCTCTTCACTGTCGACCAGACGTTAGATAAGACGGGGGTTGAAGGTGTGGTTTCGGTTGGGGCGCCGACAACCTGTTCGTAAAGATCTTTTAAAGAGTCTTCAATCTGGCGCGACTTGAGTTTCAGTATTTTTTTCAGCAGCGTTTGAATCGCCTGGACGAGCAGACTCAGAACCAGCAGCACAACGACGAGGGCGATTACAGTGTTGAGGATACCGAGATCCATAGGGGCTCCTTGGGGGAAATTGAACTCGACAATGCGGGGCAAGATATTAGATTTCACGCAAAGACGCAAAGTTCACGCACAGACGCAACAAGAGTAAAAAGATCTCTTTGCGCCTTGCGTGAACTTTGCGTCTTTGCGTGAAACTGTTTTAATTTCCAGACCATGCGCCCATATCAATTTCTACAGTTCGACGTTTTCACTGACCGCAAGTTTTGCGGCAACCCGTTGGCGGTTTTTCCCGAGGCCGAAGGAATCACCGACGAGCAGATGATGAAGATCGCTCGCGAGATGAATCTGTCAGAAACAGTTTTCGTACTCAAATCTGAATCCGATCAGGCTCTCAGACGCCTGCGCATCTTCACACCGATTCGCGAAATTCCATTTGCGGGTCATCCTATTGTCGGCACGTGGACGGCGCTCGCGCAGGAAGGCGTGGTGCCGGTTCCGGAAGGCGGAAGCGGTTGGCAACGCATCTTTCACGAGGTCGGCATTGGAATCCTGCCGGTTGATATCGAGTTTCAGGACGGCAAAGCGGTTCAGGTGGTCATGACCCAGGGACAGTTCGAGATCATCTCGGAAATCGACGACGCGCACGAACAAGCGGAAGTCGCGCGCGCGTTGGGAATCGCGCGTGAAGATCTCGATGAGAGTCTTCCGATCCAGGTGATCACGACCGGTTTGTCCTGTATGGCGGTTCCGATTCGCTCACTTGCCGATTTGCGCGACACTCGTGTTGACGCAACGCTGCTCGCTGACATTTACCAACGTCACGGCGGTACTGGATGTCACGCGTTCACGCGCGAGACGATGGAAGTCGGCGCCTCCCGAGCGCACGCTCGCTTCTTCGCTCCCGCAGACAACATTCCTGAAGATCCGGCGACAGGCAGTGCGTGCGGAGCCCTTGGCGGTTATCTCGTGCATCATGGCGCGTTGTCGTTGGAGCCGAAGGACGGAAGATATAAATTTGTCATCGAGCAGGGCGACTTCATTCACCGGCCGAGCCGCATTAATCTCGACGTGAAAGGGCAAGCGGGCAAGGTTGAGGAAGTGAAGGTTGGCGGGCTCGCGGTGCTCGTTGCGCGCGGGGAAGTGTTTGTTGAATAGGACCTATATGACCTATATGACCTATGTTTGATCTGCTAATTATCGGGGCCGGTCCGGCAGGATTGTCGGCTGCTGAAGCGGCGGCGCAGGCGGGGCTCGATTATCTCGTCATCGAAAAAGGAACGATCGCCAATACGATCCGTCAGTATCCCGTGGGGCGTGCGATGTTCTCCACTCCCAACGAAGTGGAGATGCACGAGGGCGGGTTGAAGCCGGTGCGCGAGAAGCCTACGCGCGAAGAGATGCTGTCTCACTACATCCACTTCGTCCTCGATCTCGATCTGCGAATCAACACCGCCGAAAAAGTGGTTTCAGTAAACGGGAACATAAACGAAGGCTTCGTTGTCAAAACGGACGCGAGTGAATACAAAGCCCGACGTGTGTTGTTTGCCATCGGCGCGATGGAAAAGAAACGGCGGCTGAACATCCCCGGCGAAGAACTTCCGAAAGTTCATCATCTCTTTGTCGAGCCGTATGCCTACGTGCGTAAAGACTCGCTCGTAGTCGGTGGCGGAAATAGCGCCGCGGAAGCAGCGTTGTTTCTTTCTGAAGAAGGCTCGCGCACGACGTTGGCCATCTGGCGCGAAGACTGGGACAACCGCGACCCGAAAGCCGGAGCGATGAAGCACTGGGTGCGAACGCCGCTCGAAGCCGAGGTCAAAGCCGGCCGTCTCAAAGTCATACTTTTCAAACACGTCGACGAGATTCGCGAAACCGAAGTTACGTTAACGACCGAGACAGGCGAGTCGCTGACGATTCCGAACGACGTGGTGTTTGTGCTCGTCGGCAGTGATGCCGATCTCACATTGTTGAAAAAGCTCGGCGTGCAAATTGAAAAAGGCAAGCTTGCGGAAGTTCCGGTCTACGATCCGGAAACTTTCGAGACAAACGTGCGTGGGATCTATGTCGCCGGGCACTTCACGCACGCTCGTCATATCAAAGCAGCGATCGATGTGCCGCGTCGAATAGTTCCACTCATCGCGCGAGAGTTAAAGGAGGTGTTATGAACCGCGTCGTGCTGGTTGTATGTATTCTGCTTACCCTGCCACTTACTATCAACGCGCAACAGAAGCCCGCCGTCGAAACCTCTTCGCTCTGCACGAAAGACAATGCGCTCGATACTGCGAAACAGCAGATCCTCTTCACACGCTCGTTCGACAACCGGGCCCAGCGCGTTGGTGTACTGCTCCGCGCGGCCGATCTGTTGTGGCCGCACGATCAAGAGAAGTCTCTTGCAGCGTTCATGGAAGCTTTCGATGTTGCGGTTCAGGATTTCAAAGAGAACGGCGATCAGATCGCCCGTTCCTCCAAGAGCCAATTTGCCGCGCAGATTCATTTACCCGATCAACGATTCCAAGTCATCACTGCGCTCGCCAAACGAGATCCCGCTCGGGCACGAAAACTTTCGAACCAATTGTTTCAGGACGAGGCCAAAGAAATGGCCGATAAACCTCCTGCTGATGCCGAGACGAAAAGACGCGGCGCAGAGAAGATTTTAATTGTCGCTCGCAACCTGTTACCCGAAGACGTACCGTCAGCTATCAACTTCGCTCGGCAGAGTTTCAGCTATCCCGCGACAATGGGTCTACCGGTGTTCATCTATCAACTCGCGAAAGCTAACCGGCAGGCGTCCGATCAGTTTTACCTTGAAGCGCTCGCAGTTTATAGCTCGAAGCCAATGGATCAGTTTCTCTATCTCTCTGCGTATCCGTTCGGGAATTCACGCGACGCCGGCGAGATGCCGGGTTACACCGTCTATTCAGTCCCCGAAACATATCTGCCGACACCGACAGTGCAACGACAGTTCATGCAGACCCTGCTGGCACGAAGCGAAGCGGCACTCGCAACTCCGGTGGATCCAAAATCAAGCTACCGGTATCCCGACCAGGCGCAGATGTGGCTCGCCCTCACAAGGCTCGAAAAACAGGTGCAGGAGAATCTACCCGATCTGGCAGAAGCAACTGCTCGCACCAAAGAGAAACTCTTCGCGTCGCTGGATCAAACCACGCAGCAAGGTATCACGGGACAAATTGCTTACGATAACACACCAAAAAAATCGTTTGACGAGCAAGTTGAGGCAGCCGAGAAACAGAAAGACGTTGGACGTCGTGATCAGCAACTAGCGTTTGCTATTACGGGAGGAGCGTCGAAGGATGTGCCGATGGAAAAGGTGCTGAGCGTGATCGCTAAGATCTCCGAAGCAAGCGTCCGTGATTCACTTTCCAACTGGTTTTACTATTTCAGTGCGGAGTCACTCATTGCGAGTAAGGATTTGGTCGAGGCGAGAAAGCTTGCGAGCAGGGTCACGGAGTTGGATCTGCGCGCATACCTGTTCACGCGCATCGCGGAGGAGTCGCTCAAACAAACGGAAGATCAGGCCGAAGCGCGTGACCTGCTCAACGAGATTTCCCTCGCAATTAGCAAAGCGCCGAAGACGCTCGTGACGGCGCGCGCCGGACTGGCGTTGGCCTATCTATACGCAAAGATCGACGTGAATCGCGGGATTGAAGAGTTGGGCAACGCGGTCAAGACTATCAATGCATTGGAATCGCCGGACTTTTCCCAGTCGTTTGTGCTTATGAGGATCGAGGGGAAAACGTTTGGAAGTTTTGCTGCGGTTTCAACTCCGGGGTTCAGTCCTGAGAACGCATTCGGGGAGATGGGTAAGCTGGACTTCGACAGCAGCCTCGTTCAGGCCACGCAGTTCACGGACAAATCGCTTCGTGCGTTAACGACACTCGCAGTTATCGAGCCTTGTTTCGCGCCAAAAGTTAAGAAGAAAAGTTAGGCACAGATAAACACGGATCGTTTTACAGATCCGTGCTTTGATCCGTGTAATCTGTGGCTCATTCACTGATTTCACTTTTGCGGCGCGCAACTCCCGTCTTGTATGCCGCGACTTCGACTTCCCGTGCGACTGCCTCTGCAACTCGTTTATCGAAAACCGATGGGATGATGTATTCCGGATGTAACTCCGCGTCGGTGATGATGCCCGCAATTGCATTCGAGGCCGCGAGCTTCATCTCTTCGTTGATGCGTGAGGCGCGGCAGGCAAGCGCGCCGCGAAAGATGCCGGGGAAACTCAGTACGTTGTTGATCTGGTTGGGATAGTCTGACCTTCCCGTGGCCATCACTGCGACATACGGAGCAGCGTCCTCCGGCATAATCTCCGGAGTCGGGTTTGCCATTGCGAAGACGATTGGCTTTCCGGCCATCTGCTTCACATCTTCCTCGTTGATCACACCCGGCACGGACAAACCGAGAAAGACATCCGCGCCTTTGATGACCTCGTGAATCGTTCCGTGCTCCTCGTGCGGATTTGTATTTTGCGCGTACCAGTCTTTCATCCAATTCATGTTCTCTCTGCGACCGCGATAGAGCGCACCTGTTTGATCGCAACCGATGATGTTCTTTACGCCCGCAGCCATGATGATCTTCGTGCACGCAACACCTGCCGCACCAACGCCGTTCACGATGACCTTCACTTCATCCATCTTCTTGCCAACGAGCTTGAGCGCGTTAATGAGTGCGGCGAGCACGACGACTGCGGTGCCGTGCTGATCGTCGTGGAATACGGGAATGTCGAGTTCTTCTCTTAGTCGTTCTTCGATCTGGAAGCAGCGCGGCGCCGAGATGTCTTCGAGGTTGATACCTCCAAAAACCGTCGAGATTGCTTTCACAGTTCGCACGATCTCATCGGGATCTTTTGTATTGAGACATATCGGGAACGCATCGACGCCGGCAAATTCCTTGAACAGCATCGCCTTCCCTTCCATCACCGGCAGCGCCGCGGCTGGGCCAATGTCGCCGAGCCCGAGCACGGCTGTTCCGTCAGTTACGATCGCGACGGTATTTCTCTTGATCGTGAGAGTGAAGACTTTTTCCGGCTCCTGGTAAATCGCGTCGCAAACGCGCGCAACGCCCGGTGTGTACGCCATCGAGAGATCGGCGCGAGTTTTCAAAGGCACTTTGGGAACGACTTCGATCTTGCCGCCGAGGTGCATCAGGAAAGTCGGATCCGACACCTGAAGCAGCTCGACGCCGTCGACGTCTTTGACAGCTTCGACTATCTGTTCGCCGTGTTTACTCGAGACCGAACTGACTGTGACATCGCGGATGATGTAGTCGTTGCCGACGGTGACGATGTCGATGGCGCCGATGTCGCCACCGGCACGCCCGATCGCCATCGTCAATTCACCAAGCGAGCCGGCACGTGAGGAAAGCCTGACGCGCAAGGTCAAACTATAACTCGCGCTGGGTGTTTGCATAATGTTTAGTCCACAGGTTACGCAGATTACACTGAATCAAGTATCTCTGTAATCTGTGGGTGGCCTTTTGTTAGTTTGAGAGACCTCTTGCCGAGTAGTCGATACAGCTCGAGTGCGTCAGGATTTCGTTTCAGCTCTGCGAGGTGGCGTTTCACTGTCTCTAAATCGCCGCGCGAAAAAGTTCCGGTCAATGCCTGTACCGGATCTTTAGTTTCGAGATTCCGCACTGTACTTGCAATCAAGGGCAAGAGGATATTCCGCGCTGTCGTTCGTTTGATGCCGCACTCGGAGAGCATTTCCAAAGCCACGTCGAAGAGGGCAGTCACGTTTCCGGAGACCATCACGGCCGCGGCGTGATACAGCGGCTTGTCCTCCGGACGAATGAAAAAACTCTGGCCGTCGAGGTCCCGGACTATTGCTTTGCCTGTTCGCGCCGCAGCTTCGTCGCCCTCAACACTCCAGAATGCTCGCTCGATCGGGTCGCCGGCGTTACTGACGGAGAGCAGTGGATGAATCGAGCCAGTCTTCCAGCCTCTCTTCCGTAACGGCGCGAGCACTTCTGACGAAAGGGCGCCGCTGGTGTGGAGAGCCGTGGCGGTGAATTCGAGACGGCTCATTTCCCCCACGACGCTCGCGATTTGATCGTCAGGCACAGTAATCAGAAACACATCCGCGGGCCGTAATGAACGCAGTTCTTTTGCGGCCAAAACCTGGACGTCAGCGTCTAAAAGCCGTGCGGCATTGCGGACTCTCTGCATCCGGCGGCCGACGAGCGACTCGACCAGGTATCCGCGGTGCAAAAGTGCCACACCCAGGGCAGTTCCCAGACGGCCGCTTCCGATGATTGAAATTGCCGTCTTTTGCTTTCTTTTCCGCTCGGTCATAGGTATATTGAGGACGTTAACGATAAGTGGTTTTTGAGACGCTAAGTTAATCCTCCTGTCTCAGGAAGTTAAATCTGGTCACACAACCAAGTTACCGAACCTGAGCATCATAGACTGCGCGTCAGGATTTAGCGAAAACTGAACTCTGATCCCCTACCCTCAGGTCATCGATTTCTTTGGAGGTTTTTTGAGATGAACAACTTCTCCCGTGCC
>JBKPPU010000140.1:0-8209 GCA_046733695.1 Acidobacteriota bacterium | reverse complement strand
TAGAATAACCGGTAAGGTCAAGTGGTTTAACAATTCGAAGGGTTACGGTTTTATCGAGCAACCAGGCTCTTCGGACATCTTTGTTCACTATAGCGCCATTCAAGGCGACGGCTTCAAGACTCTCGAAGAGGGTCAGGAAGTCGAGTTTGAGGTAACCCAGGGCCCAAAGGGACCTCAGGCCGAAAAAGTTACGAAGATGTAGTGTCTCCCCGGCTTGCTTTTGCAAAGCCACTGACTTGCTTCCGGTCACGGGTCCGGTAAGCTCACAAAAAGAAAGGCGACCATGTCGGTCGCCTTTTCTTTTATCTCGTTGATTTGTGATCCTGCCAATCCTGTAAACTATTCCCCTCGCGCCTTAAAACTTACATGCCCATTCTCAACCGAAACCGAGAATCTCACGCGAGCACAGCCGTGTTTCTGCTTCACGCCATCGGCCTTTGAAGCGATCAACCGATGGAACTTCGGGAACGACAGATCCTCCGCCTCACCGCAAAGTCGCTTTGCTGCCATCAGGGACTCGAAAAGATTCCTGACGACTTCAACTTCCCTGTGTGCATCCGCACAAACAAATGAAACCGGTTCCACTTTGGGCGCGC
Organism: Acidobacteriota bacterium; assembly: GCA_046733695.1. GTDB lineage: Bacteria > Acidobacteriota > Blastocatellia > Pyrinomonadales > Pyrinomonadaceae > PSRF01. The sequence continues at coordinate 7,613 of JBKPPU010000140.1, read as the reverse complement.
TTGCTTCTTTGTGGACGCTGGCGCGATGCGCGGAAACAGCGTCACGACCTTCTTCACGGCCCTGTATCGTGCGACGCCAGAGTTCTCTGAACGAGTTATAGCGTGCCGCAAGCGAGTTGTACCGGTACCTCTGTGCGAACGTTAAGCTGCGATCGTCTCCGAGTCGCTTGAGAAGCGTCTCGACACGTCCTTTGGTGTCGTAGGGCGGCCGCTTTGAGCCTCCGTTAAAGAAGATGTCAAACTCAACTCGCAGCCGGCGGATGTCTTCTTCGAGTCGGGTCAGTTGTTCGTCTGGCGTTGGTTGATTCTCGCCCGTAGAGTACTTGTTCTTGGACTGTACCTGTAGTTTTGATCTAAGCAGTTTATTTTCGCGTAATCCCATGAATCTCCTGGGCGAGGAATGAAGTAGGGCGGGTTTGCGTCGTTTGTTTGACGCGACTCAAGCAGTCTATGGGGTTCGAAAGCGATGTGTCAAACCTTTTTGTTTTCACGCAGTTGATTGCTGGACGCCTCCTGGAGTGCGGTGCCTTGGCACCGCTTTGGTATTCTCGTTGATACCAAAGCGCCAACAAGTTGGCGCACTCCAAGGAGGATTGTGGTAGCCTCGCGTCTCTGAACCGTATGCAGGAGCAGGAAAAAAACAAACGGGCCAGTCTCCGTGATGTGCCGTCGATTGATGCGCTGTTGCGCACTGACGCAGCGCGTGAGCTTCGTGATTTGGTGGGACTCAGAAGATTGACGGGTATTGCTCGTGCAGTTACGGCTGAGCTTCGTACCCTGGTCCGTAATCACGAATTCATCACCGACAACGGAAACTCTCAGGAGGCGCTGCTCGAGGAAGCCGTGAGGCGAATGGAAGCGAGTGCGCGCCGCGAAGGTCAATCGGGTATTCAACCCGTTATCAATGCGACCGGCGTTGTGCTGCATACAAATCTGGGGCGGGCGCCTTTGTCCGAGGCAGCGCGCACGGCGATGGATGAAGCCGCTCGTTATTGTTCCGTCGAATACGATCTCGAGAGTGGAGGCCGCGGGGGACGAGCAGCACGGGTAGAGTCGCTCCTGAAAGATCTAACCGGAGCTGAAGAGGCTCTGGTGGTGAACAACTGTGCCGCCGCTGCACTCTTGATTTTGACTGTGCTCGCCGGCGATGGAGAAACGATCGTTTCGCGTGGTGAGCTCGTCGAGATCGGCGGCGACTTTCGTGTGCCGGACGTGATGGCCAGCTCAGGCACGCGCATGATTGAAGTCGGAACTACAAATCGCACTCACCTTCACGACTATCAGCGTGCGATCACTCCCAACACGCGATTGATCATGCGTGTTCATCCCTCGAATTACAGGATTGTGGGTTTTGCCAGTTCGCCTGATCGAGCCGAACTCGTGACGCTGGCACACGATGCAGGGTTGTTACTTTATGAAGACGCAGGCTCTGGAGAGTTGGATGATTTGCGAAAGTACGGCGTGATTGATGAACCCGTAGTGCGTGAGATCATCGACGTTGGAGTTGATGTCACATCATTCAGCGGCGACAAGCTGCTGGGGTCGGTCCAGGCCGGATTGATCGTGGGCCGGCAAGCGATCGTCGCACGTCTTCGAAAGCACCCACTCTACCGTGCGCTGCGAAGTGACAAGATACGCCTTGCGGCCCTCGAAGCAACGCTCGTTTCCCATCAAAAGGGCAAGGCCGAAGCTGAGGTGCCAATAACTCAAATGCTGTCGCTTACGGCTGAAGAAATCCGTCAGCGGGCACAAAGCGTCGTCGACGGCTTGAATACGAACGGCCTCCAGATTGACCTCTTGGAAAGTGAATCAGCGCTTGGCGGCGGCGCTGGACCAACCTCGACCTTCCCTACCACCGTGATCGCCATTACCCAGGGCGATAGGTCGGCCCAGGACATCGAGCACCGGCTCCGCACCTCCTCGCCTCCAATTATCGGCCGCATTTCTGAAGGAAAGGTGCTGCTCGATCTGCGCACCGTGTTCGAGGATCAAGTCCCCGATCTCCTTCGCACCCTCAAAAATCTATAGGTCAAATAGGTCCTATACGACCTATTTCTTCTGGATTTAACAATGCTTGTCATTGTATAATCCGCGTGGTTTTGAATCCCATCCGGGCCATTCGCTGCACTGGCTCTTACCTCCACCTTGATTCGAATAAAAGCATTTTCCTCTTACCTGTCTGCGTCTGTTATCGGCATCGGCGCTGGTTTGTCGGTCTATTTGGCTGAGACGGTGGGTATTCTGCCCAACCTCGCAACATTCTTCCCCACCCCTTCGGCCGCCGACCTCAAGAGCCTCGATGACTCCGTCGTAGCGGCGTGCCTCGTCGTATTCGCCCTAGCCCTTAGTTTGACGCTGAACCGCTTTGGCTTTCGTCGCTGCTGGCGCTGGATGCTGGTGAGCATAGTCACGGTATCCGGCGTCGGGATCGTCGGTTTTCTCGTCCTCAACCTCGACCTGCTGCCAATCCCGCTTCTCCTCAGCGGCGGTCTCGCGTTATTGCTCGCACAGATAAACCGCCTCTGGTCCCTCGAGCGCCAGCTAGCTCGTGCACTCTTTCACTCTTCTGCAGGAACCAACGCTTCGATCGGCGCAACCACGAGACTGATGAGCGGGCTCAAACTGCTGAACACAGTCCTGCCGCTGAGTGAAGCAGTGGTTTTTCGTTACGACGAAGTCGATTCCCTCCAACCTGTCGCACGCTTCAAGGGAGCTGCGCCCAACGCGCAGGATCCACGCCGCAACTCCGTTTGGCGTGAAGGCATTGATCTCTGCCAACGGGCGGCTGCGTCTGGAACGTTAGTGAGTGACACAACGGATAAAAATTCATCAACCGTCGCAGTCCCTCTGCTTCACGAAAACGAAACTGCCGGCGTCTTGCTCATTCGACTCACGTCGGAATTCTCCCCTGACGATGCACCGCTACTTGCAGCCGTGGGTTCTCAGTTCGCTCGCAACCTCGAGCGCGAAAGCTTCGCTCAAAACCACGCAGAATCGCAGTCGCTGAGTTACTTTTCACAAAGCGGCAGCAAGAGAAAGATCGACGCACTAAATGTGCTGAAAGCCGTTACTGTCGAACAGCGATGTGAAGCCAGCACTCTCACGCACATCGACGACGGAATCGCCATCGCATATCTGGATGGCACACTCGCACTCGTCAATCGAACACTCCTCGGTTTCGCAGGCCTGGATTCCGACCGGGTCTCCACAATGGACGTCTTCGACTTGCTCAACAAATTCCGCACGGACGTTTTCGATGAACCCGCGATCGCCGTAAGAAGAGTGTTACAGACCGGCGACGAGTACGAAGGCGAACTCAACTTCGAGCCGAAGAACCAGATTCTCAACCTGAGGATCTCACTGCTTCGTGAGCGACAGCCTTCTACGACAAACGTGCCCGTAGGTATCGCACTCTACGTTAAAGATGTGACGGCGACGAAGGAATACGAAAAGTTAAAGAGCGATATGATCTCGCTAATGTCGCACGAGCTCCGCACTCCGCTCACGAGTATCAACGGCTTTGCCGAGCTGTTGACCGCAGATGAAACGATTCCACCCCAGGCGCGCGAATTCGTTTCGATCATCGCTAACGAATCACAACGAATGTCGCGGATGATCAATACATTTCTTTCGGTGACGCAGTTGCAACGTAAAGACAAGCAGGAAGTCCTGAAGATTCCGCTGCGTCTCGATGAGGTCGTGCGCGAAACCATCACATCGCTACAACCCGTGGCTAAAAGAAAGCGCATTCGTCTCGTCGAACAACCTGCGCATCGAATTCCTCCAGTGGCCGCAGACAAGAGCTTGATCACGCAAGCAGTGAAAAACCTTGTGAACAATGCGATCAAGTACAGTCCTGAGCGAACTACGGTAACGGTTTCAACAGCGCTCGAGGCTGAAGCGGTGCGAGTGTGCGTTGAAGATCGTGGTTTCGGTATTCCTGCTGAAGCGAAGGAACGCGTGTGGGACAAGTTCTATCGCGTAGTTCGCGAAGGACAGGAGAAGGACGAAGAATCAACGGGACTCGGCTTGTCGTTTGTGCGTGAAGTTGTCGAGCAACACGGTGGGCGAGTTGATCTCGACTCACAAGAGGGGCGTGGTTCGAAGTTCAGTTTTACGTTGCCGCGACTATGAACTTATATTCGATTGATAGTTCCGCGACAGGTGTCTGCGCCACAAATGCAACGTTTGTCGTCGGAGTGCAGTGTCGACTCGTAATCAATCGTGATCTCTTCGCCGGCCTCGATGTCGCGTAACGCGATAAAGAGAATGTGGTCGTAGAGGATCTGCATAAAGGCATTCGGCACACACGAGTGATTGATGTAGTGCGTGCCATTACCGCCGCGACTGCCGTCCAGACTCCAGCGATGGTTAACCTCACAAATGCGCAGCATCTTTCGATGTGCTCGGCGACGTGCTTCGCCGTTTGTGATCTTCTCGCCGGTGTATTCCGCGATTTTGTGTCTCTTCTTGAAAGGTATGGTGGCGAAGCAACCTCTGCCATGTATGAGCGAAGGCTTGATTGCTAGTCCGTGGGCCAGCTTCATGTCTCGTTTTACTTGAGTTTGAAGGTGCGTGCTATCAGGTCTGTTTGATTGCGAATACGTGCGAGCTTGTCGCGTAATCCCGTAAAGCGCAGAGCGTAAATCGTGCGGTTATCAGCCTGCAGGTAGTACGTGCGTCCCAACATCGGCTTTCCGGTTCTGACAAACTCATACGACATTGTGACGCCGTCGAGTCTGCCGTTGAAAGCTTCGTGCTTGCCGTCTACAAATCCAGGCAGGAACCGCAGTCTCAGATCCTGATCGCGACGCGCGAGCTCTGCGGGTGTTGTGCCGGCGTCAACGACTTCTTTGCGAATCGTCAGGTATCCATCAAGCCGGTCACCGTAAACAAACTCAGGGTGTTCGTGAGCTGCATCCGGTTCAAGGATCGTCCGCCACGCCGGTGAAGGAATCTCGAAAGTGTATTCGACGTTGTCGTGTGTGTAGGTTTGCTGTGCCAGGACGGCCGGCGCCGCCACTGCAATCAAAACCAGGACGAAAGCTAAAATCCGTCGCATTCACTCCTCCAAAGCTTGTCAGATGCCCACGGCAAGTGTGGTCGTTGCTTAATAGGTCCTATAGGACTTATATGACCTATAACACTAGTTGAGAAATGATCGTTTTCTGAATCCCAATCAACTCCTGAATTCCGAGTTCTCCAAGGGCCACCAGTTCATCCATCTGTTCGCGGCTGAAAGGCTCGCGTTCCGCGGTGCCCTGAAGCTCAATGAACCGGCCGTCACCGGTGCAGACGATGTTCATGTCGACTTCGGCGCGCGAGTCTTCATCATATTTGAGATCCAGGAGCGGTGTGCCTGCGACGATTCCCACACTAACTGCCGCCACCTGATCCGTTGTAAACGATCGCGAAATCTTTCCGATTTTGAGCAACTGGTGATTTGCGAGGGCCAACGCTACGAAGGCGCCCGTAATCGCTGCGGTGCGTGTACCACCATCGGCTTGCAGGACGTCGCAATCGATGGTGATGGTCCGTTCGCCGAGCACTTTCATGTCCGCGATTGCACGTAAACTTCTCCCGATCAGTCGCTGTATCTCATGCGTGCGGCCCGATGGACCGCCACGTCCGATTTCGCGCCCGGTGCGAGTTTGCGTTGCACGCGGCAACATGGCGTATTCAGCCGTCAACCATCCCTGACCGGAGTTTCGCAAAAAAGGTGGTACTCGATCCTCGAGCGAGGCCGCGCAGACTACGCGAGTGTTTCCCATCTCGATCAGCACCGAGCCTTCGGCATAAGGCAAAAAGCCCGGCGTAATTTTTGCCGGACGTAATTCATCTGCAGCGCGTCCGTCAGTGCGTACGAAGCTCATCGTGTCCCCAAATCTCTACGGCCTCAAGTATGGAAGGAGCCGATCCTAAGAATCTCTCAGCTACTTTAGCAAATCTTTCGGCTGCGTCGGTTACATAAAAATGGTCTAGATCATCACAGAGCTGGCGTTCCTGGTAAAGACCTGGTGCGTCTTCGTGAGTTAGACCCGAACTGTCGAGGAGTGATTCGACGTCGCGCGCAGTGGCGGCGCCTGAATCGATCAGATCCACCTGCCTGCCAACTGTTTCGCCGATCACTTCGCGCAGGATGGGATAGTGTGTGCAACCAAGCACGAGAGCGCCCAGGGTCTTTCCACTGAACTCGCTTAGATAATCACGCGCGACTGTGCGAGCCACATCTGAGTCGGCCCAGCCTTCCTCTGCGAGCGGGACGAAGAGTGGGCACGCGCGTTCGACTACCTGGCCGGTCGCACCCATTGCAGCGATGGCTTTCGCGTATGCGTGGCTCTGCACGGTTGCTTCGGTGGCGATGACCCCGATGTTCGCACCCTTTGCGATTTCGACTGCGGCTCGTGAGCCGGGTTCGATCACGCCGATAACCGGAACTTTGATCGCTTTGCGAATCGCGGGCAGTGCGAGCGCTGAAGCGGTGTTGCACGCGACAACGAGTAGTTTGATTCCGTGCGCTTCAAGAAATCTGGAATTCTCCACGGCGTAACGTTCGACTGTTGCGAGCGACTTCGTGCCGTAGGGAACGCGTGCGGTATCGCCGAGGTAGACGAAGCGTTCGTTGGGCAGACGTTCGTGCAGTGCTTTGTAGACTGTTAGTCCACCAACGCCACTATCGAAGATTCCGATGGGAAGATTGCGGTCCAAGTCAGCGCCGGCCTATTCGAAGATCTCGGAGACTTTTACGCGAAAGCCGGGAACGGCGTCGTCGACGAGTTCGTCGTTTTCGTGAAGAGTTCTTCTGTCACCTGTCGATGAGATTACTTCGACTGTTCGACGCCGAGGATCCACGTGCCACACCGATCTGGCGCCTGTCTCTAAATACAGTGCTAGTTTGCGCTCGATTCGACCTCTTCTCTCGCTTGGTGAGATCACTTCAACAGCAAGATCCGGCGGACCATCGTGATATCCCTCAGGACTCAAACGAATCCGATCCGTACTGACAAATGAGACGTCGGGCCCAAGAACTGTATCGGGATCGCTTTCAATTTTGAAGCCGCCTTCGCCAAGAACTTTGCCGAGTCGATTGGCCCTGACATGTTGGCCTAAAAGGAACGTGAGGTTGGCAGCAACGCTACCGTGTTCAAACTTCGGAGGAGGCATCGTGAGGAGCTCTCCTTTAATTAATTCGTGACGATTTGGCTCGTCATCGATATTCATGAATTCTTGTACAGTCATTAAGTGAGTTTGAGTTGTAGTGCTCATAACGCTCTCTGGGTCTTTCCGGGAGTGAGGGCTCCCGCAATTTTAATGGTGGAGGCGCCGAGAATTGAACTCGGATCCAAAAACCAACGCCGAAGGACTCTACATGCTTATTCGCTTCTCTTTCTTGTCAGGCGAACCTGACAAAGTTCGCTCAATGCCGAGTCAGTGAAGCGACAAGACCTCGACACGTGCTAGCCCGACTTTGGTCTCGCCCACTGTCACGGACCGAAACAGCGGGCCAGCTCATCTAAGTGACATCTCACTCCGCGCGCATGAGCAACTTGCGGCGAGACGCTCGGTGCTTAATTAGGCAGCGAGAGCCAATTCATTGTTATTGGCAGTTGTGT
>JBKPPU010000139.1:0-12921 GCA_046733695.1 Acidobacteriota bacterium | reverse complement strand
CAGCGTGTACATAGTGGACGAAGAGACGCGAGCCATGCCCCGGAAACTGCTGGCTTACCTTTCTGAGCGTCAGATAACGCTCAGCTTTTTGCCCACGCCGTTAGCGGAGGCAGTATTAAATGAAAGATTTCATGAAGAGCTGAGTTTAAGAGCACTCTTGACGGGAGGAGATCGATTGCACCGTGGAGAATGGAGAAACCTGCCCTTCAAGTTGGTAAACCATTATGGACCAACGGAGAGCTCAGTAGTGGCGACCTGCGGGCTGGTGAGCGAAACGGATCGAGATCCGGCCATCGGCCGGCCAATCGCCAACACAGAAGTTTACATACTGGATAGTCAATTACAGCCCGTGCCGATAGGAGTGGTTGGTGAAATCTACATAGGCGGCGCGGGCCTGGCGCGCGGCTATCTGAGGCGGCCGGAGTTGACAGCGGAGAAGTTTGTAAAAAACCCGTTTCGTGATGAATCGGCAGCGCGACTCTATAAAACCGGGGACCTGGCACGATATCGGGCTAATGGAGAGATCGAGTTTGTAGGGAGGATCGATCAGCAGGTGAAGGTGCGCGGCTTCCGCGTTGAGTTAGGGGAAGTGGAGCTGGTGCTTGCCGGTCATCCGGCGGTGAAACAGAGTTCTGTTGTCGCGCGCGGCGACGATAGCGGCCAGAGACTGATCGGATACGTGGTGTGGCGCGAAGGCGAATCGGTGAGCGTGAGCAAGTTACGGGAGTACCTGAGCGAGCGTTTGCCTGAGTACATGATGCCGGGGCAGGTAGTGGAGTTGGAAGAGCTGCCGATGAACGCTAACGGGAAAGTAGACCGGCGTGCGTTGCCTTTGCCTGAAGAGGTCGGCATACAGGGAACTGAGTACGAAGCGCCACGGACACCGGTGCAAGAGATCCTGGCGGATATCTGGGCCGGCGTGCTGGGCGTCGAAAGAGTAGGTATCTACGACAACTTCTTCGAGTTAGGCGGGCACTCGCTACTCGCTGTGCAGATCATTTCCCGTGTCCAGGAAGTGTTCAAGTTGAAACTTCAGTTACGCATGCTATTTAACACACCGACGATCGCCGGTCTGGCTGAAACTATCACGCCGCTTCAACGCGATGGTAAAGAAGTGGAAGTTGAGGGCAGCCGCTCTGCCGCCCCGGAGAAAGAACAGCTTCTGACTCGAATCGATCAGCTATCTGATCAAGAGGTGGATACGCTTCTCCAGGACCTTCTGACTGAAGAGCAAGCTACTCAATGAGCGAAATCGCAGAGCGATTGGCTAAGGCTTCGCCGGAGGAGAAACGTGCTCTATTGGCGGAACTCCTGCGCCAGAAAGCCAAACGACCAGGCAGTCATCCGCTGTCTTTTGCGCAGAAGCGGCTCTGGTTTCTGGACCAGTTCATGCGAGGTAGCACAGCCTACAACGTTCCCGCCGGAGTGCGTTTGAGAGGGCCTTTCAATCTCGCAGTCTTCGAACAGAGTCTTAATGAAATCACGCGACGCCATGAGACATTACGGACGAGCTTCGCATTTGTCGGAGAAGAACCGGTCCAGGTGATCGGCCCGCCGCAGCCCGTGCCTGTGCTCTTCTCGGATCTCAGCGACTTACCGGAGATCGAGCGTGAGCCGGAAGCACTGAGGCTGGTCACTAAAGAATGGCAACAGCCCTTTGATCTGACGCGGGGTTCGCTCCTGCGAGTCAAGGTGTTGCGTTTGGGTGACGAAGATCACGTGGTGGCTTTTACAATTCATCATATCGTCTCGGACGGCTGGTCCATGCAAGTGCTCGTGAAGGAGTTGATGGCGCTCTATCAAGCTTTTTCCGAGGGAAAACCATCGCCATTCTCTGAACTGTCGATTCAATATGGTGACTATGCGCGCCGGCAACGAGAAGAATTGAACAGCGACGTGCTCGCAAGGCAGATTGCTTACTGGAAGCAGCAGCTTGACGGCAGCCCTCGGCTTATGCAGTTACCTGCAGATTATGAGCGGCCATCCGTCCAGAGATTTCAGGGTGGATTTCAGTCCCTGGTACTCACTGAAGCATTGACAGAGCCGCTGAGACAGTTGAGCCGCCTGCAGAGTGCCACGCTTTTCATTACTCTACTCACCGCGTTACAGATACTACTGCATTACTACAGCCATGAAAGGGATATGGTTATCGGCACGGCTGTGGCTGGGCGCGACCACGTTGATACTGAAGGCTTAATCGGTTTTTTCGTCAACACGTTGTTATTGCGCTTGAAAATATCCGGCGACCCAACCTTCCGAGAGTTGCTCAATCACGCGCGCGAGACCGTTCTTGATGCGCAGGCTAATCAGGACGTGCCCTTCGAGAAACTGGTAGAAGTGCTGCAACCTGAGCGGACCATGGGCCACATGCCGATGGTTCAAGTTGCGTTCGTGGTTACTAACGCCACGCGAAATAATGTCGACTTGCCAGACTTGAAAATGACGGAGTTCGGAGCCCCTACTGGAACCTCGCAATTCGATTTGGAATTTGGGGTGGTGGAAACGAGCCGGAGACTTATCGCCACGTTGGGGTACAACATAGATTTGTACGACGCTGCGACGATCCTGCAAATGCTCAAGCAATATGAAACCCTGCTGCTTCGAATTGTTGCGCGGCCTGAAGCACGGTTGAGCGAATATACGCAAGATCTATTCGAAGCCGATCGCCAGCGAAAAGTCGCTGAGGAACAGCATCTCACGCAAACTCGTCTCGAGAAATTCCAGCAGGTTCGGCGCAAAAAGGTCACGTCACATTAAGTGGCTCCAGAGAACACGATGTCTTATAGGTACACGCTAATAGCGGAGCGTAATGTGCCGTGATCGTACATCAACATGCCGTTCCTAACGGAGCGGGAAATCAGGAACCTGAGGGGCTTTGCACAAAAGTCAGAAATCCCGCCCACGGCAGTGGGCGGATTTGTTCAAGTCCTTTCTATATCTAAAAACCTAGAATCACGTTCTAATCCCGCCAACGGAAGTTGGCGGATACTTCAAGCCCGGCCTGTTTACTGATCATTTGTGATGAATAGAAAAAACTTGAACGATCCGCCCACTGCCGTGGGCGGGATTAGACTTTAGTGCAAAGCCACCCGACGGCCTAAAGCATGTTGCTCTCCGGAGCAAGAATCTCGGCGTAAACAAAGATCACTTCTCACGCAACGCAGCTTCAACTTCTCATCAGGGCATTTCCATGCAGGACCAGGCAATCGAAGGCTATCGCCTATCACCACAACAAGAAAGACTTTGGCTTTTGCAGCAAGACGGCGCAGGAGTAGGACTGCCGCAGCGCGCTGCCTGCACCATACTGATCGAAGGTGAGTTGTCGCCGGAGGTCTTGAGAGAGGCGCTGTCAAAAGTCGTCGAGCAGCATGAGATCCTGCGGACAGGCTTTGAGTTGTTGCCGGCGATGACTGTGCCTGTTCAAGCGATAGCTGACTACTGCTCGCTTGAGATGCATGAGCACGACTTAAGCGAGTTAGGGGCGGATGCGCAAGAAGCGTGGCTTGAATCCGAATTGGAAACAATGCGACGAGAGCGTGATGGAGCGACGTCGCCACTGAGCGTCTCACTGGTGAAACTCTCTACGCGGAGGCATCTGCTGGGGTTGAGTCTGCCTGCGCTTTGCGTCGATCGTATTGGAATCGCCAACCTGGTTCACGAAGTCGCGGCTGCTGTCGGCGCCTGCACCGGTGTTGAAAACGGACAACCTGCCGAACCGATGCAGTATGCCGACGTAGCCGAAATCCTCAATGAGTTGCTTGAATCCGAAGACACTCAAGCGGGAAGGAATTACTGGCGAGACCAGGACTTCTCGGCGTTTAAGTTGGGGCGGCTGGCTTATGCGCGTCACGCGCGTGACGAACAGAGTTTTGAGTTGCGCTCTGCGAACGTGACGTTCAACTCTGAAACCTTCGCGCAGGTCGTCGCGTTGGCGCGGAAGTTTGAGACAACAACCGCGGCATTCCTATTAGCGTGCTGGCAAACACTGCTCTGGCGACTGACTGGAGAAGCAGAAATCGTCGTTGGCGCCACCTACGATTGCCGTACTTACGACCGCCTGGACAAATCGATCGGACTCTTTGCCAAGAGTCTGCCAATAAGCGTTCCGTTTCAGGCTGGAACCTACTTCAGCAGCATTCTGCTGCATGTGTCTAAACAGATCTCTGAACGCGCGAAGTGGCAAGACTATTTCGCCTGGGAGCAACCGGGCGGCGCAGGCAGTAACGGTGATGAAAGCTCATACTTTCCCTTTGCCTTTGAGTTTGCAAACGCGCACCGTGCGCGGCGTGTTGGCAACCTTCGTTTCACAATAATTTCAGAGCACGTGGTTGTTGATCGCTTCGATATCAAGCTCACTTGCCACGAGCAACCAGATCATTCGTTGCGGGCGGAGCTTACCTACGACGCAGGGTTATTTAAGGAGAACGACATCAATCGTCTGGCGAGGTGGCTCGAACATCTGTTTGAGAGCATCATTCGCAATCCGCACACCGCGGTCGATCGTTTGGAGATACTTGACGATGAGGAGCGCCGGCAACTGCTGGTAGATTTCAACCGGACGACAGCGGCGTACGGGCCGGAGAAGCGCTTGCACGAGCTGGTGGAGGAGCAGGTTGCACGCACACCGCAGCAGGTGGCGGTCGTATTCGAAGAGGAAGAACTGAGCTACGACGAGTTGAACCGCAGGGCGAACCAACTGGCTCATCACCTGCAAAAGCTGGGAGTTGGACCAGAGGTTCCGGTTGGCATTCTGGTCGACCGTTCGCTGGAGATGGTGATGGGGATGCTGGGCATTCTCAAGGCGGGCGGCGCTTACGTGCCCTTAGATCCTGACTACCCGCAGGAGCGGCTGGCCTTCATGGTGGAAGATGCCGGTGTCGCTGTATTGCTGACCCTGGAGCGATTTGTAGAGGTGCTGCCGCAAACACCTGCACGCGTCGTTTGCCTTGATTCAGACTGGGGCACGATCGCCGGGGAGAGCGAGGAGAATCCTGACAGTATTATCAGCGGCGATAATCTGGCCTACGTCATTTACACCTCCGGCTCCACTGGTAAACCTAAAGGCGTGATGATTACGCATCGCGCGATCGTCAATCGCCTGCTCTGGATGCAGACGAGTTATGCACTTACGCCGGCTGATCGCGTTTTGCAAAAAACCGTGATTAGTTTTGATGCTTCGGTCTGGGAGTTGTTCGTGCCTTTGCTGGCTGGGGCGCAGATCATACTGGCGCGGCCCGGTGGGCACAAAGACAGCAAGTATCTGGTCGAGGCCGTGCGGCAACAGCGAGTGACGACGCTCCAACTAGTGCCCTCGATGTTGGCGGTGCTGGTCGAGGAGCCGGAGTTGGACCAATGCCTGAGCCTGCGGCAGATGTGGTGCGGTGGAGAAGCATTGTCAGCGGAGTTGGCGCGGCGCTTCCATCAACGCAGCCGTGCTGTTTTGCATAACCTGTATGGACCAACAGAAGCGTCGATAGATGCTACGCATTGCGACGTCGAACGAGAATCGGAAGGACAAGCGTTCGTTCCCATTGGCCGGCCCATCGGCAACATGCAATGCCACATCCTGGACCGGCATCTGCAACCGGTGCCTCCAGGCGTCGCAGGTGAGCTGTTCATCGGCGGCGTCGGACTGGCGAGAGGATACTGGAAACGCGCCGATCTAACAGCCGAAAAGTTCATTCCGAATCCATATGGCGAGGCGAGCACCAGACTCTACCGCACCGGTGATCTGGCCCGTTATCTACCTGGTGGCAACATCGAGTTCCTTGGTCGCGCCGATCAGCAAGTCAAAGTCAGAGGCTATCGCATCGAGTTGGGAGAGATTGAGGCGCTGCTCACGCAGCATCGGGAAGTGCGCACCGCTGTTGTAGTCGCAAGAGAAGCGTCAGACGGCGAAAAGCGTTTAGTCGCTTACATCGTCCCCGAACAAGGAAACGCATCACCGGCCTCCAATGGGATGCACTCTTACGTCCTGCCTAACCAACTCGAGATCTTCCATCTCAACAAGAACGAGACGGACCTGCTCTTCAAGGAGATATTTCAAGATCAAGTCTACTTGAAGCACGGTGTCACGCTTAATGACGGCGACACTGTTTTTGATGTTGGAGCAAACATCAGCTTCTTCACCCTTTTCGTTCATCAAAGATGCCGCGACGCGCGCGTCTATGCGTTTGAACCTCTGCCTCCAATCTTTCAAGTGTTGCAAGCCAACGTCAATAACTACGGCTTGAACACAACGCTCTTTAAGTGCGGTCTCGGTAAAGAGTCCGGGACGGCAAGCTTTACCTTCTATCCAAAATCCTCTGCGATGTCCGGGCTCTATGCCGATGTCGCCGAAGATGAGCGCGTTATCCGAGCTTACATGAGTCGCCAGGATGAGTCGCTGACTGAGTATGCAGATGAATTGATGGCGGGAAGGTTGAAAAGCGAGAGATACGACTGCCAGGTTCGCACGCTCTCCGAAATCATCGCGGAGCAGAAAATCGCACAGATTGACTTACTAAAAATCGATGTCGAAAAAAGCGAACTCGACGTGCTCGAGGGAATCAAGGAAAGTGACTGGAGGAAGATCAAACAGATTGTTATCGAGGTTCACGACATACAGGGAAGGCTGACAAGGATCAGCGAACTGCTCAAGAGCCGCGGTTACAGACTGACAGTCGAACAAGATAGCGCGTTTGATGTGAAGACGGGCCTCTACAACATCTATGCGATTCACAGCTCAAGGCAAGAAGCGCAGGGAAAACCATCCGGACAAACATTACGACCCGTTCGCTCGCTCGCCGGCCTCTCGATACAGGAGGTCAACGAATATCTGAGAGACAAATTGCCTGAGTACATGGTGCCGTCAGCGATCGTGATGCTGGGGGAACTGCCGTTGACAGCCAACGGCAAAGTAGACCGCCGCGCACTGCCGGAACCGCTGCCTACAGGGATGGGAGACAACGAGCAGGTAGCGGCGCGCACGCCGCTGGAGGAGATCCTGGTGGCTATCTGGAGAGATATGTTGCAGGTAGACGCCGTGGGAGTGCATGACAACTTCTTTGAGTTGGGCGGACATTCACTGCTGGCCACGCGATTGATCTCGCGGTTGCGTCACCAGCTCTCAGTGGAGGTACCGCTACATACGCTGTTTGAAACGCCCACCATTTCAGGCTTTGCGGCGCGGATGGAACAGTTGCTGGGTTTCGACGGTGGGAGTGGCAGCTTACCGGAGTTGGTGGTAGGTGCGCGACCCGAGCGCTTGCCGCTGTCATATGCGCAAGAGCGCTTGTGGTTCATCGACCGGTTACAGCCACACAGCGCGGCCTACAATCTGCCCTTGGCAGTGCGATTGCGCGGCGCTCTGAACTTTGAGGCGTTGCGGCGCAGTTTGCAGCGGGTGATTGATAGACACGAGAGCTTGCGGACCACGTTCGTGATGGAAGATGGCGAGTCTTATCAAGTAGTAGCAGATCAGTTGCTCCTGGAACTGCCGGTTGTTGATGTGAGTGGGCTTGATGCGGCGGAGCGGGAGCGCCACGTGGCGCAGTTGTTGGCAGCGCAAGCAAGCGAGGGGTTTGACTTGAGTCGAGGGCCGCTGTTGCGCGCGCAGATCATTAAGCTGGCTGAAGAGGAACACATCGCCGTTTTGACGATGCATCACATCATCAGTGACGGGTGGTCGCTTGGAGTCTTGATACGCGAGTTGACAGTTTTCTACAACGCGGCGGTCGACAAGCACAGCAGCAGTGAGTTGTCGACGTTGCCGCTGCAGTACGCGGATTATGCGCTGTGGCAAAAAGAGTGGCTGACAGGCGGCGCGCTGGCCGCGCAGTTGAACTACTGGCGCGAGCAGTTAGCGGGCGCGCCCGTCTTGGAACTACCGAATGACAAGCCACGACCAGTCATGCAAAGCATGCGTGGAGGGCACGAGGCATTCCGAGTCTCAGCAGAGTTGACGGAGCAGTTGCGGGCATTGGCGTTGCGAGAAGGAGCAACGCTGTTCATGGTGTTGTTAGCGGTATTTGAAGCCTTGTTAGCACGCTACAGTGGACAGCGGGATTTGGTGGTGGGAACGCCAATAGCGAATCGGAACCGGTATGAGACGGAAGAGTTAATCGGGTTCTTCGTGAACATGCTGGCATTGCGGGTGAAGCTGCACGGGCAGGTAAGTTTCCGGGAGTTGGTGCGGCAAGTGCGGAAGGTGACGCTGGGAGCGTATGCGCACCAGGATGTGCCGTTTGAAAAGCTGGTGGAAGAATTGCAGCCGGAGCGAGACACGAGCCGGCAGCCGATCGTTCAGGCGATGTTTGTGATGCAGAATGCGCCGCAGGAAGCGCTGCGGTTGAAGGGGCTGGAGGTGAGCGGCGCGGGCGTTGGAGCGGCGGTCTCTAAATATGATTTGAGTTTGGCGGTGGAGGAGACCCGGGACGGATTGGTGTGCGTGCTGGAGTACTGCACGGATTTATTCGAGGCGGAGACGATCAGGCGGATGAGCGAGCACTGGCAGCGGTTGTGTGAGGAGGTGGTGCGAGACAGCGAACAGAGCATTTGGGAAATGAAGATGTTGGGCGCGAAGGAACGAAAGCAGTTAGTGACAGAGTGGAATGACACGGCAGTGGCGTACGTGGAGGAGAAGAGAATTCATGAGTTGATTGAAGAGCAGGCTTTGTTAAGACCTGAGGCGCCGGCAGTTATTGCCGAAGATGGGGAGTTGAGTTATTGCGAATTGAACCGGCAAGCAAATCAGTTAGCGCATTATTTGCGGGGCCTGGGAGTCGGGCCGGAAGTGAGAGTGGGAATCTGCCTCGAGCGTTCGTTGGATATGATCGTCAGCCTCTTAGCGGTGCTTAAAGCTGGTGGAGCATACGTCCCTCTCGACCCGGACTACCCACGCGAGCGTCTCTCGTTCATGGTGGCCGATTCATCTGTTTCTCTGCTGCTCACTCAACAAGCTCTGTCCGAGAATTTATTCCCTCACAATCAAAAGTTGATTTGCGTGGATACGGACGGTGCTCGCTGGAAGCATGAGAGACAATCGAACCCCGACGTTAAAGTCGAAGCGAACAACCTCGCCTATGTCATCTTCACTTCCGGCTCGACTGGCCGGCCCAAAGGTGCAATGAACTCTCATCGCGCCATCACCAATCGTCTCCTTTGGATGCAGCAAGCTTTCGCACTGACTCCCGCCGATGCCGTTATGCAGAAGACTCCCTTTAGCTTCGATGTCTCAGTCTGGGAGTTCTTCTGGCCGTTGATGACGGGCGCACGCCTCGTTATGGCACGCCCTGGCGGTCATCAGGATCCCGCTTATCTCGTGCAACTCATCGATGAGCACAAGATCACAGTCCTCCACTTTGTTCCTTCGATGCTGGAACTATTCATTGAAGAGCGACGAGTCGCAACCGCGTGCCGCAGCGTGCGAGAGGTTATTTGTAGTGGAGAGGCCTTGCGCTACGCAGTACAGGAGAGATTCTTTGAGCGTCTACCGCAGGCAAGGTTGGCGAACCTGTATGGGCCGACTGAGACTGCGGTCGACGTGACGAGCTGGCAGTGTGAACGAGAGACACAGAGGCAGTTGGTGCCGATTGGCAGGCCGATCGCAAATACGCAAATGTACATCGTGGATGAACGTATGCAGCCGGTGCCCATCGGAGTAGCGGGTGAACTCTTGATCGGAGGAATGGGAGTAGGGCGAGGATACGTAGCAAGTCCGGAGTTGACGGCAGATCGTTTCATCCCTGACCCATTCAGCAGTGCGGGCGGACAGCGGCTTTATCGCAGCGGTGACCTGACGCGATATCGAGACGATGGAAACATTGAATACCTCGGACGTCTGGACCATCAAATAAAGCTGCGCGGCTTTCGCATTGAGCTGGGCGAGATAGAAAACGCCCTGAGCCGGCATCCGCAGGTAAGCAACGTCGCGGTCATAGCTCATGAAGACAAGGACGGCAATAAGCGATTGATTGCCTATATCGTCGCGAATATGGACCACGCGCTCGAAGTTGCCGATCTGAAAAATTTCTTAAGGCAAAACCTGCCGGATTACATGGTACCAACTGATTTCATATTACTGGATGAATTGCCCTTAACGCCGAACGGCAAGTTGGATCGCCGGGCGCTCCCTCTCAACGTTTCGTCGCGCTCCAGCCGGAAAGAAGATTTCATTGCGCCGCGAAACGAACTGGAGACCGGTCTGGCAGAGATTTGGAAAGAACTTCTGGGTGTTACGACGATTGGCGTTAAAGACAACTTTTTTGATATCGGCGGTCACTCGCTTTTGGCCGTGCGCCTGATGGCCCGAATCCAGCAGCGGTTTGACCGGGAGCTTCCGCTCTCAACAGTTTTTCAGGGCGCAACGATCGAATATCTGGCAGAGCAATTGGGTAAGCAGATCGAGCCAAAGGCGTGGTCTCCTCTGGTCGCAATTCAGCCCAAAGGCTCACGGCCTCCTTTCTTCTGTGTTCACGCGATCGGCGGAAATGTTCTGACATTCTATTATCTGGCCCGCTATCTAGCTCCGGAGCAGCCACTGTACGGGCTGGAGGCGCCCAGACTTCACGAGGTGGAAGATACATTTCTGACCATCGAAGAATATGCCGCGAGATACCTGGTGGCGGTACGCGAGATTCAGCCAGTGGGGCCGTACCTCCTGGGCGGCTACTCCTTTGGCGGAAATGTGGCCTTCGAGATGGCCCAACAGTTACAGGCGCAAGGACAAGAGACGGCTTTCCTGGCTATATTTGATACTGCTTCCCCATCCGTCTTCAATAGCCTTCCGCCCACTGACGATGAGGTTGACCTGCTGGTTGGACTCGCCTGGGCCGAAGCCCGCTCGAGGGACAAAAAATTACTCCTCTCGGCCGAGCATTTGAGGTCACTGGAGCCGGACGCGCGACTGCAATACTTCCTCGACGAAATCAAGAAGGCTGATATCACACCGCTCGATCTTGAGATCACTATGCTGCAGCGCTTTCTGACAGGGTTTAGGGTGCGGCATAAAGCCCTTCGCAACTATCAACCGGGAGAAATTTATAAAGGACGCATCACACTCTTTCGCTGCGAAGAGCAGGATCCTGAAACGCGAAAGAGTCTTGAGAAGGCTGGTCTTGATGCGGATGACCCGTTGTACGGTTGGGCCAGGCATAGTTCTCAGCCGGTTGAAGCTCATGTTATCGCAGGCCATCACAACAGAATGTTCTTTGACCCCTACATTGAGAATCTGGCCCGCAACGTGACCGCCTGTCTTGAGAGAGCACAGAGAAACGGCGCCAGTGATGAGCACACCAAGGCGCGGAAGACTTCCCGAAGACGATCGGTTCGAGCGGGGGCAAGCCCCTCTTCCTGACTTGTTCTATTCTCAGTTGCGCAAACGTCGATGGACACTTGAATCAAAAATAGAACAAGTCAGGAGGGGGGCTTGTCCCCGCTGGTTGAAAGAAACGCAAGGTAAGCACGCATGATTAATCACACGGCCATAAAACATTCGAGCTCGCGCCTCGCAGTGGAAACACGTGACCTCTGCAAAGACTTTAAGGATAGCAAGCGCAACGTCAACCTGGTCGGCGCCGTCCGAGGACTATTGCATCCGCCGAAGAAAAGACGAGTGGTGGACCACGTCAGCCTTTCAATCGCGCAGGGAGAATTTTTCGGGATTGTCGGTCCAAACGGAGCCGGCAAGACGACATTCCTGAAGCTTCTTTGCTGCATGATCTACCCGGACGGCGGAGGTGGCTCGGTAAACAATCACGATCTGCTGCGCGAACGCGTTTCGGTTCGGCGGTCCGTGGTGATCTCGCCGGCCCAGGCGTGGAATGGCGTGGGTTTGCTCTGGCAACTCACCGGGCGCGAGAACCTGATGTTTCGTGCGCGCATGTCGGGCGTACCAAAGTCGGAAGCGTCCAGGCGCACCGATTATGTACTGGAACGCCTGGGCATGACGGAGAAGGCAAGAACGCAGTCCTGGGGCTGGTCGGCAGGTGAGCTACACAAGATGACGCTCGCCATGACTTTCATTGCGCGCACGCCCATTGTCATTCTGGATGAGCCGACATCGCACCTCGACCCGCGCGTCTCGAGGCAGATTAGGGAGTTTGCCAAGGAGGAGTTGGGCCGGCGCAACGGTCAAACGGTTCTATTCAGCACGCACTATCTCGACGAAGCCGATATGCTCTGCGACCGAGTGGCGATCCTTCAAAAGGGGCGCGTGCTGGCCTGCGATACGCCGGAAGAATTAAAGCGAACCTTCGTGCGTGAACGGATGCTGGAGATCAGGGCTGTCAACTACACATCGCCCATCGGAGAAAGGATCAAGCAGAAGCTGCAACTGGTCGAGTTGCTCGAGCAGTTCGAGGACACGGCGAGTGGGCGCGTTAAGCTGCGGCCCAAGAGCTTGAACGTACCCGATGTCACATTGCTGCGCAGTGAGTTCGAGGCTGAAGGTGTCGAGGTGTTGTCCGTGAAATGGGTGACGCCCACGCTGGAGGACGTCTACTTCCAATTGACAAAGGGAGAGGCAGTATGAGTGTAGAAAAAAGCATCCGCAGTTGGGAGATCAGCAAACCACTTAGCCCGCTACGCGAGTTCGCAGCGATTTGGATGTTTGTGCGGCGCCAGTTTCGGCTGCTGACCTTCTTTAGATTGTCTTTTATCATCGGCCTGCTGGCGTCTATTCCTCAACTGATCATATTCGGCGTCATCGCCAAATTCGGTCAGTCCGTACCAGAGGTGCAGGGACTTTCGGGGGGCTACGTTAACTTCGTCATCAGCGGGCTGGTCATCAACACTCTACTCGCGACTGCGCTCAGCGGTCCGTACAGGGGATTGATGGAATCGTTTTGGAATGATCGCGTTGAGATCATCCTGACCTCGCCATTGCGACTACCGGTTTTCGTGACGGGACTCTCGGCCGGCAACTACCTCGAGTCCGTTCTG
>JBKPPU010000138.1:0-32313 GCA_046733695.1 Acidobacteriota bacterium | reverse complement strand
TCATCATTTCTCTCTTCGGGGTGTTCCCGAGCCAGACCTAGGAGAAGCATAAATGTCCGATCAATTCGTAGCTGAAATACGCATCTTCCCATTCAACTTTCCCCCGACGGGCTGGGCGTTCTGCGACGGGCAGTTAATGCCGATCTCTCAGAACACGGCTCTGTTCTCTCTTTTAGGTACGACTTATGGCGGCGATGGAAAGTCGACCTTTGCATTACCAGATATGCAGGGAAACGCTCCGATGCAGCCTGGACAGGGGCAGGGACTCTCGTTGCGTGATTTGGGCGAGATGTCCGGTACGGATACCGTAACCCTGCTGGTATCGGAAATCCCGGTCCACACTCATAATCTGCGTGCTAACTTCAACACCGCTGACCTGAACGATGGAACTCCCGACCGTTCAATTGCGCGCGCGGACACTGGTTTTCTATATCAGTCCAATACAACGCAAAACCTGAAAATAATGGCGCCGCAAACTCTGGCGCCGGCTGGCGGGTCGTTACCACACAACAACATGCAGCCGTATCTAACGCTGAACTTCTGCATCGCGCTGCAGGGCATCTTCCCGCAGCGACCGTAAAAGCGGATCAAGGATTTGGGGGGTATTCAAGTGAGACCAAGAAAATCGCCGGTGCGAGCGAGCGATCGTGCCGGCGTTTTTCATTTGCAGCAGGCGGTGCTTACGCTGCTGATTGTTATTTCGCTTGCTTGTTCAACGTCGAGGTCGGCCAGTTCTCCCACTCAGTTGATAAGCAATCAGCCCGTTAGTTCAACAGCGACGCCGGTGCCCAGCTCACCGGTAACGGAAAGCACTGCCTGCACTCTCAAAGTTTCGGAAGCTCCCGTCATTAACCGGATCAAACTCGGCATGACGGGGGATGAAGTTCTTGCAATGTTTCCAGGTAGCAAGGACGATGAGGAAGTAAAGGCCGCGCTATCGAGACGTGGGCAATTTGGCAATTCTTCGTTGCCGATTACGCCGTCCAAATATGGGAACAGTGCGGACTTTAAGAATATAAATAGGATCAGCCTGTCGTTGCTCGATGGTCGCGTTTTGAGCTACACGGTTCAATATAACGGCCCGGAATGGTCTCACATCGACAAGTTCGTGGAGAAGTTTGTCGAAGGCAAAGACCTCCCGGCGGCCGATCAGTGGGAACCTTACGTGGGCATGGAAACCCAGATGAAGACGCTCACGTGTTCGGGTTTCTCAATCAGACTTTTCAATGGTGGCGAGGGTGGCAGTCAAAATTATGTCCTGATAAAGGATCTCGAAGCTGACAACACACTCAAAGAGCGTCGTAAAAAAGCCCAGGCACAACCCAGCCCTACGCCGGGAGAGTGAGCAGCCCCAGAGCTCATGTTTCATGGGTCGAATCGTTCGAACCGAAAATTTCATTGACCAAACGAAATTGTTGTAATAATCTTGTCGCCGCATTTTCCCATAGCGTGCGCCTGCCAGCCTTCACGCATTAAGTCAACAGGAGATAATCATGTTACAAGCCGTCCCCTTTAGCTATAGAAGCAGTCTCAGAATTTTCAGTGCCTGCTTGCTCACATGGCTTTTAATCATCATGCCCCTTGCCCCGATTGCTCCCGCCTCGATGCGGGCATATGGTGCTGGAAAACAGGAGGGGACGAAGAGTTCGAGCGCCAGTCGGCAGGCGGCGAAGAGCTCCAGCACAAGCACTTATGTTAATGCGCCAGTCCCACAGCCGGCCCCAGAACCGGTGTTTGCGCCGGTAATCACGGCGACAAAGGACGACGGCTTAGCAGCTGCAACCACAGTAGCTCCGGGCGGTACCATCAACTATACCGTCACGATAAATAACGGCGGCGCCAACAGTCCTGCTGACGATGCTACAGGCGTGGTGTTCACCGATCAGATCGACGCCCATACGACACTGGTCCCCGGTTCTCCCATCGCCGCGGCCACTGACAAATACAACACCATCGGCAACGTGCAGATCTCGATTCCCGATGGCGCGACCGACCTGCTCGGCAACGACTTCGATCCCGATACCGGCAACAACGCCGGTATGACTGCGACTGCTGAGACCAAGTCCAGTACAGCGTGTACAGGCGGTTGCAGCAACAACGTAACGATCAACGCGAATGGCAGTTTCACATACGATCCACCGACCAACTTTACCGGAACGGACACCTTCACCTACACCGCCAACTCCGGCGCCTCGAGTGTCTCGACGACCGTAACGATCACCGTTGCAAACAAGATTTGGTTTATCAACAACAACGCCGGCGCCTGCACTTCAAACTGCGACGGACGTCTTTCCCACCCATTTACATCGCTAGCAACTTTCAACACAGCGAACGACGGCCTTGCGGGTCATCCGGCCGACAACGACTGGATCTTCGTGTTTGAGAGCGGAACCGCTTACACGGGTCCGGCGAATCTCCGTTCAGGTCAGAAGTTCATCGGACAGGACGCAACTACGAGTTTGATTTCTCTGACAAGTTTTACTCAACCCAGCGGCACCGATCCACTGCCGGTGATGACTCCGGCGAGCGGCTCAAACGTCACCATCGTGACGAACGGTATCTCGTTGAACAGCGGCAATCTCTTGCGCGGTTTCACGGTGGGCAGCGTTGGGACGAACACCAAAATCTCCGGCACCAGCTTTGGCACGCTCACCATCGGCAACAATGCGTCGCCGGACGTCATCCTCAACGGCACAGGTCGAGCGCTTAGCCTTACGACTGGAACGCTGTCGACAGCTGGCGGATTTGTGAGCGTGGCAGTGACGTCGAGTGCAGCCGAGGGCATTAGTCTGTCCGGAGTAGCTGATTCAGACGGCGCGGGTGGGTCATCGTTCTCGTTTGGTTCAACTACGCTGGCTCCGACCAGTACGGGCATTTTAGTTGTCGGCTCAACTGCGGACCTGAATTTTGGCAATACGTCTG
Organism: Acidobacteriota bacterium; assembly: GCA_046733695.1. Classification (GTDB taxonomy): domain Bacteria; phylum Acidobacteriota; class Blastocatellia; order Pyrinomonadales; family Pyrinomonadaceae; genus PSRF01. The sequence continues at coordinate 29,391 of JBKPPU010000138.1, read as the reverse complement.
TGACGAGTGGCTCTGACGCAATCTCGCTCCAGAACAACTCCGCGGGAACCCGCACTTTCGGCACGCTGGGAATTTCAGGTATCAGCGGTATCGGTTTCCGCCACTTCGATCCGGATGCCGGCGGCGTAATGGTTGGTGGTGGCGCGGCTAACGTGACCGGGGCGACGACCATTACCAATCCCGGTGGCAACGGCATCGACATTCAGAACTCGAATGCGAATGTGACATTCGCCGGTACGACGGTGAGCAAGAATAACGCCGGCATTGGTGTCAACCTCGTTAACAACGCGACGCGCACAATTGCTTTTTCTACCCTTGCATCAACCACCACGACCGGATTCGCGCTGCTGACCAACAACTCAGGGACGGTTAATGTGACGACCGGTGCGGGTAGCTCGCTTACTCAGAATGGCGCGGGCGGCGGCGCAGCGTCGCTGACAGGTACCACCCTCGGTATGACGTTCACGACCGTGTCTTCGAATGGCGGCGTGAATGGTTTGTTATTCAGTACTGGCAGCGGTTCATTCACAGCAACCACAACCAGTCTGCAGAACAACACTGCCGTTGGTCTTTCAATGGCGAGCACGGGCGTTGCTGCCAACTTTGGCAACACCAACGTCACGAGCTCGGCAGGCGCCGGCGTAAACCTGTTATCAAACACCGCCAATATCACTTTTGCGGATCTCGATATCGCGCCTGACGCCGGCCAGCGTGGTCTCGATGCTCAGGGCAATACAGGTACCATCACAACGACATCCGGCGACATCCTCGGCACAACCGCTCCGGCGATCTTTATCGATGGACCAGTTGGTCGCACGCCACTCGCAATGGTGCTGACCAACGTCGACTCTAATAACAGCGCGACTGATGGTCTGAACCTTACCGACATTTCCGGCACCTTCACTGTCAACGACCCAGGCACAGCCACGAGCGTCGTTAACTCGACTGGTACCGGCATCACGGTGAACAACTCCACCGCAAATGTTAACTTCGGCAACACCAGCGTCACCGGTACAGGCAATGCGAACGGCGACGATACCGGGACGGGTATTTTCCTGACTAACAACGGCGGCGGGGTCACCTTCGGGTCGTTGACCCTTACACCGGATTCCGGTGAGCGCGGTCTTCTGGCGACGGATACTGACGGCGCCAGCGCGGCAGGAACTATCACAGTCGCTTCCGGTGCGGTCACGACGGTTAATGACCGCGCGATCGAAGTCACCGGCGCGTCGACTAGTGCCAAGACACCTCTCGCAATGACGCTTACATCCGTCAGCGCGAACGGTGGTAGTAACGGCATCATCGTCCAGAACGCCAGCGGCACGTTTACCATTAACGGCACAGGTACAACCGGTGGTTCCGGCGGTACGGTTCAGGCGATGACCAGCAGTGGCGTCCGATTCCAGGATGGCCCAACCGTCACGCTCAAAAATATGAACCTGACCGGCAACGGTACGGCACAGACTGTCGCCGGTAGCGCCGCCACATGCGGTGGCGACCTCCGGGTCGGCAGCAACCTGAACTGCGTAGCGAATCTGTACTTGCAGAACCTGAGTAACGTCTCGCTCACTAATCTGAGCATCACCGGCAGTGGCCAGCAGGGCATTAACGGCAATGGCATCTCGGGGTTTTCGCTGCTGAATTCATCCGTCACCGGGAACGGTAATGAGTCGTTCGAAGACGGACTTATTTTCCAGAACCTGTCGGGCACGGTTACGATTACTGACACGATCATCAAGAACAACGCCGCGCGTCAGGTCCATATCGGCAACATTGCCAACAGCACGTCGACAACAATAAACATCACCGGTACGCGTACCAATAACGCCTATCCGACCAAGGATACGAGCACCACCATGATCGGCAACGATGCCACTGGTGGTTTAAACACGCAGCAAGGCCTTCTGCTGGAGACGTTCGGTGGTACAAACATCAGCCCCACGCTCAATATCACCGGCGTTGTCTTTAATAACAATTCACCGCAGAACGCCCTCGATATTCAGCCGCTGACGTCAGGAACTCTCGGTGGCACGACGACCAATAGTTCGTTTGACACAAACGCAGGTGGCGTCATCATTTCAGTCCAGAACGCGGGCGGCGGTACCTACAACATCACCAACAGTGAGTTCAACCGCACAGCGCTGCAATCCATCCTGTACGCAGCCGCTAATCCGACCACGGGAACTATTCAGGGTACCGTCTCGGGAAATACGATCGGCACGGCGGGCCAGGCAGGTTCAGCCTGCTTCCCAACCGCAGGTTGCAACGGCACCGGTATCGATGTGAACTTTATCGGTGGGTCCGGATCGATCCAGTTAAGGATTCAGAGCAACACCATTCAGCAGTTTGACGGCAACGGTATCCGCGCGAAGGGTACGGGAAACCTAAGTCCGGACGTCAATTTAAACATCGTCAACAATACGATTCAAAACCCCTTCGGTGGCGCCGCACACGGAATCGATACCAATATCGGACTGACTGCGAACGGCGCGGCCGCGGATGATAATGTTGATGGTTGCATCAACATGACCGGCAACACCGTTTCCGGTACCTTTGAAGATCCCGGAATCGGAACCCAACTTGGAATCGTAACCAACGTTCGCTTCGCATCTCACCACCGATTGCCAGGTTACTTAGGTTCTTCTACCGCGGTAGGTGGCCCGGGTAATGCTGTTACCGATTTCATCATTGCCAACAACACCACGAGCAGCAAGGTCTTTACGCAACGCAGTAACACTGGCGACTATCCGGGTGGTGCGGCTTGCACAACGCCACTACTACTCGGTCCAGGTGGAGTCGACTCATTCATTACCGAGTCTGACTCGCTGGTAGCCAATCTCAAATCGGGCACCTTGTTCGATAACCTGTTCGGTGAAACTCACGACTCGCTTTTGGCAGGTGCGCTAGCTCGTTGCGCGAGCAGTCAAAAGACCGTCGTCCCGACTGGGTCTTCAGTTTCTCAGGAACAACTCAATCAGATCGTGGCCGCTGCGACCAATCGTTGGATGGCCACCGGATTGTCACAGGAGCAGGTAAACGCCATCCGTGAGATTCAGTTCCAGGTTGGCGATCTGAATGGTAGTTATCTTGGCGAAGCCGACGGCAACCACGTGGTGGTCGATCGCGACGCGCAAGGAAAAGGCTGGTTCGTTGATGCGACGCCGGCAGGCGATACCGAGTTCCAAAACCGGTCTTCAGCCACGCGCCGTTATACGAATCCGCTCAACGTCGCGGCTGGTCGTATCGACCTGCTTACCGCGATCGAACACGAAATCGGACACAAGCTTGGGTTGGCAGACGTCTATTCCGACAACGCTCGTAGCAGCATCATGTACGGCTACCTGTCGGTAGGCGAACGCCGTGTTCCAGCGGCGCGTCAAGCCGCCAATGCTAAGCCCGGCAGCATGGTTGGCGTGCATCATCTGAAGCTGAAGAAGAATGAAGTCAATGTTGCAGGTGAGAAGAAGCTCTCCAATCACTCGTCCCGTCGAGCCATGATGGCTGCACCGTTCGCAGGTGAAACCGTCACCGGCACCATCGGAACGTTACCGGCCGGCGGAACTGTGATCATCAAGTTCTCCGTCACGGTTAACAATGCGCCGAACCTGACTTTGCTTGGTCCGCCGCGCGTTGAAAACCAGGGTACAGTCACAGCCAACGGTGGCATTAGCGTTCTGACCGACGACCCCACAGTCGGAGGCGGCACTGATAAGACCGCCACGCGAATCGATCTTTTCGACACTTCTACGACGCTCGCGTCAAACCTGAACCCGTCGAACTTCGGCGATCAGGTAACGTTCACCGCGACCGTCGCCGAAACACCGGCACAGGCTACGGCGGACCCAAGCGGAACCGTGGACTTCATCGATACATCGGACGGCAACGCAGTGATTTGTAACGACGTGCCACTCAGCGGTGGTCAGGCGCAATGTCAGACTTCGACGCTGACTGGAATTACACACAACATCCGTGCGGATTACTCGGGTGATGGAAACTTCGATCCGTCGCAGAGCAACATCGTGGCGCAAGTAGTGATTCCTTGTACGACGAATCCGGTTGTCACAAGCACGGGCGACAGTGGAGCGGGTACGTTGCGCGACGCCATCGCCAATGTGTGCAACGGTTCAACGATCACATTCAACCTGTCTGGAGCCGGACCGCACACGATCGCGCTCACAACAGGTGAGTTGTCTGTAGCGAAGAACGTAACTATCAACAACAACAGCGGTGAGAGAATCACCGTGAGTGGCGGTGGCCCGGGCCGCGTGTTCAATATCAACACCGGCAAGACTGTAGCGATCGTTGGACTGACCATCAGCGGCGGCGGCGCCGTCTCTAATGGTGGCGGTGTAATCAACAACGGCGCACTGACCATCGTCAGCTCCACGCTGACAGGCAATACCGCTACTTCGGATGGCGGCGGTATTCAGAGCACTGCCAGCGCCACCAGTCTGACGCTCATCAACACGACCGTTAGCGGCAACACCGCAAACGGCTTCGGCGGTGGCGTCGACGTGCTGGGTGGAACGGCTTCAATAATCAACAGCACTATTACGAATAACCACGGCGACAATGACAACGGTGGTGGCGGTGGGGCCGGCGGCCTGCGCAATCAGGGCGGCACGGTCACGATGCACAACACGATTGTTGCCGGCAACTTCGCAGGCAGCGCCACTAGTACGCGCAACGATATCGAGGGCGCGTTGCAGGCAGCGAGTTCCAACAACCTGATCGGTGACGGCACCAACATGACGGGCGTCACCAACGGCGGTAACGGCAACCAGGTTGGTAGCTCCGGAACGCCAATCGATCCACAACTGGGAACGTTGGCAGATAACGGCGGCCTCACGTTCACACACGCGTTGTTGTCCACCAGTCCCGCGATTGAAGCAGGTAACAATGCTGTGCTGCCGGTGGATACGTTTGACCTCGACGGTGACTTGAACGTCGCGGAGACTTTACCTGTGGATCAGCGTGGCACCGGCTTCCCGCGCAACGCTGACTCCGCCGATGCAAACCTAACTCAGACCGTCGATATCGGCGCGTTCGAATTGCATCCGTCAATCGAAGACATCGGGAACCAGTCGACCAACGAAGACACGGTTAAGAACGTTACCTTCAATATCGGTGACGATACCGGCGCGTTGATCGCCACAGTCACGGCGACGTCCTCTAATACGTCGCTCGTACCAAATGCTAACCTGGCCATCACCGGCTCGGGTGGTTCGCGCAACCTGCAAATCACTCCGGTTGCAAACCAGAGCGGCACTACGACGATCACCGTCACAGTAACGGCAACCAATGGACGCACGGCGACTGACACGTTCGATCTGACAGTCAGTGCGGTCAATGATCCGCCGGTAGCCAATGACGATCCGAATTACTCCACAAACGAGGACACCCCGTTGGTGGTCAATGCTGCGAGTGGTGTGCTGGCCAACGACACGGATCCCGACACGCCACCAGCTTCGCTGACGGCGATTCTCGTCGTCGGTCCGACCAATGCGTCGTCCTTTACTTTGAATCCGGACGGCTCGTTCAACTACACGCCTAACGCCAACTTCAACGGCGTGGATACGTTTACTTACAAGGTTAACGACGGCTTCCTTGATAGTAACGTGGCCACGGCTACGATCACGGTGAATGCCGTAAACGATCCACCATCGTTCACGATTGCTGCTAACCCGCCGGCAGTTTCACAGGATGCGGGACCGCAGACAGTCAATAACTTCGCGACAAACATTTCACCGGGAGCGGCTAACGAAGCCGGTCAGGTGTTGACGTTTAACGTGACTCCGAACGGATCAACGGGCACGCTCACTTTCTCGACCGCACCGGCCATTAACGCCACGACGGGTGCGCTTACTTACACGGCTACTAACGGCACGAACGGCACGGCCACCTTCAATGTGACTCTGAGTGACAACGGCAGCAACACGCCGCCAAACTCGAACACGTCAGGTGTGCAGTCGTTCACCATTACGGTGAATCCGCCGAACGCATCACCGGTCGTAACCACCACAGCCGGTAATCTCGCTTACACCGAGAATGCTGGTGCGGTGGCGATCGATCCAGGTTTGACCGTCACGGACAACGACGACGCTAACCTGACGGGTGCCACAGTGGCGATTACTGCCGGATTCGTGAGTGCTCAGGACACCCTCGCATTCACTAACCAGCTTGGTATCACCGGTAACTACAACAGTGGAACCGGTGTGCTGACACTGACTGGTACGACGACAGTAGCTAACTATCAAACGGCGCTGCGTTCAGTTACATATGCTAACAGCAGCGACGACCCGACTGCCTCGCGGACGATCACCTTCACTGCGACTGACGGCATCAGTACGGCAGGGTCGGCGACGCGTGGTATCGCTATCACTGCTGTGAATGATGCACCGGTGAACACTGTGCCTGGTCCACAGACCACATCCGAAGACACTGCTAAGGTGTTCTCGGCCGCTAACAGCAACCAGATCTCCGTCGCTGATGTTGATTTGGGTGCTAACTCGATCAAGATCACGTTGACGGCAACGAACGGCACCATCACGCTCAGTGGAATCGCCGGTCTGAACTTCGGTTGTGTCGGATGCAGCGGCGATGGTACTGCTGACGCCACGATGACGTTCACCGGCACCATATCGGCAGTGAATACTGCGCTGAATGGTATGTCGTTTAACCCGACGCCGGACTTCAACGGCGCGGCTTCACTCCAGATCATTTCAAATGATCAGGGCTTCACGGGAACGGGTGGGGCGTTGACTGATAATGACACCGTCAACATCACCGTCACCGCTGCCAACGATCCGCCGGTGGTGACCACGTCAGCAGGCAATCTCAATTACACAGAGGGCGATGCTGCGACTGCGATCGACACGGGCCTGACAGTCACGGATCCCGACGGCGGTAACCTGGCTGGAGCGACAGTCTCGATTACTTCCGGCTTCGTTTCCGCTGAGGATACCCTCGGCTTCACGAACCAGAACGGCATTACTGGTAACTACAACAGCGGCACCGGCGTACTAACGCTCACCGGTTCGTCGTCGATTGCTAATTACCAGACCGCGCTGCGTTCAGTGACATATGCGAACAGCAGTGAAAACCCGACTGGATCCCGTACTGTGACCTTCGTCGTAGATGACGGCACAACCACGAGTACGCCGGCCACGAAGGGAATCACTCTCAACGCCGTGAACGACGCGCCAGTGAACACCGTGCCAAGCCCGCAGAGTACCAACCAAAACACGCCGCTGACGTTCTCGGCTGCTAACAGCAACCTGATCTCGGTGGCCGATGTTGACGCTGGTACAAACGTGGTCCAGGTAACGCTGACGGCTACTAACGGCACTATCACGCTCAGTGGAATCGGCGGCCTGAACTTCGGTTGTGGCGGATGTAACGGCGACGGTACGGCCGACATTACGATGACGTTCCAGGGCACGATCACTGACATCAACGCAGCCCTTAACGGCATGACCTTCACGCCGACCGCCGGCTTTAGCGGTGCGGCGACGTTGACGATCACGACGAACGATCTCGGCAACAGTGGTTCGGGAGGTCCGCTCAGCGACACGGATACCGTAAACATTCAGGTTGCGACTAACGTCAGCATCCAGGATGCGCAGGTGTTTGAGCCACAGAGTGGAACAACCAACATGATCTTCACAGTCACGTTGAGTGCTCCGGCGCCTGCTGGTGGAGCTTCAGTGCAATACACCACCGTTCAGCTGGCACCGGCACTTAACCACGCAACAGCCGGTCAGGACTACCAGACAACTGCCGGTACCGTCAGCTTCGCCGCAGGCGAACAGTTCAAGACGATCCAGGTGCCGGTGTTCTCTGACAATAAGAAGAATGAAGCTAACGAGTCATTCGACGTTCAGTTGTCGAATCCAGTGAACTGCACCATCGCTGATGGCACGGCCACTGGAACGATCATCGAAACCACTGTCCCAGGAGCAATCCTGATCAGCGAACTGCGAACGAGTGGACCTGGAGGTCCGGGCGACGACTTTGTGGAAATCTATAACAACTCGGATTCCCCACACATCGTCAATGGCACCTCAGGTGGCTACGGCCTCTTCAAGATTGGCGGTAGCTGCAGTGCTACGCCGGTTCTTCTCGGTGTCATTCCGAATGGCACTACGATTCCAGCTCGTGGTCACTACCTGTTCGTTGGATCGGCTTACAGTCTTGCCGGCTATGGTGGTAGTGGAGCGGCGGTAGGCGATCAATTGATGGCGCAAGACATCGAAAACGATCGCAACGTCGCCCTCTTCAAGACCGGGTCGGTGGGAGAGATCGGAAGCCTGAACCGTCTCGATGCTGTCGGCTTCGGCAGCAACGTAGGCGCCACCTGCGACCTCTTCCGCGAAGGCGCTACGCTGACACCAGCAAGCGGCAGTACGATCGAATACACTTACTTCCGCGATGAGTGTGGTAAGAAAGGCAACCCATCGACGTTTGGTAACTGTCCGACGGGTGGCATGACCGCCGATACGCACGTCAACGCGGATGACTTCATCTTCGCTGACACGAACGCAACCAACACGGTTATGGGACGGCGGTTGGGAGCTCCGGGTCCGCAGAACCTCGGCAGTCCGCGATTCACCCTGGACGTCGTTACGTTCCTGCTCGACTCCACGAAGGGAGCTGCGGGTAATCCGAATCGCGTCCGCGATACGTCGGCAAGTGCGATGGGACCGAACGCGGCTACCGGCACACTGTCGATCAGACGTCGCTTCCAAAACAACACCGGTGCGCCGGTGACCAGGTTGCGGATCCGCGTGGTGGATATCAGTACCACCTTTATAGCGGGCGGGGGCGTTGCTGACATGAGGTTGCTGACTTCAGGCGACACTACGGATACCGTGGGCGATCCAGCCACCTGCGCGGCAGCGGGCTTCCCGTCAACGCCATGTACGGTGGTCATCCGTGGAACAACGCTGGAGACCCCACCTGTCCAACCTTTGGGCGGCGGGTTCAACGCCAGCGCGACCACCGGTGTCATCACGTTGGGTACGCCGTTGGCTCCGGGAGCGAGCATCAATCTGCAACTCGTGCTGGGTGTGCAGACCACCGGCTCGTTCAAGTTCTTCTTCAACGTTGAAGCCCTGCCGTAAGGTTCGGCTTCAGCCCTAAACAACAAACCATCCACAGATTGCGCAGATTCTGCGTAATCTGTGGATGGTTTTATTTTTGGGCGGAGTGTTAGCCTTTTACCGTGAGTGGCTGAGGTTCGGGGTCAGTGTGGCGGCCGCGATCCATTGCTCCTGTCGATGCCAGCGGGGGTGGATTTGCTACCAGCACCTCCAACGCTGCATCAAGCACTTCAGCAATCCCCGACACAAAAACTATCTGTAATTCCTTTTTGACGTCCTCGGGAATGTCGTCGACGTCAGCCTCGTTACGGCTCGGCAGGATAATTCGGCGGATGCCGGCACGATGCGCGGCCAGTACCTTCTCCTTGACGCCGCCGATCGGGAACACGAGACCAGACAACGTGATCTCGCCGGTCATGGCCGTGTCAGGCCGGACGCGACGTCCCGTGTACAACGAAGCGAGCGCTGAAGTGATCGTCACACCGGCGCTTGGGCCGTCCTTTGGAATCGCCCCGGCCGGCACGTGCAAATGAACGCCAAACTCCTTGAAGATATTCGGCTCGATGCCAAACTCCGCCGCGTGCGACCATAAGTACGACTGCGCCGCGCGCGCCGACTCCTGCATCACTTCGCCGAGCTGGCCCGTAATCGTTAACCCGCGCCCACCCGGCAGCAACGTCGCTTCGATAAAGAGAACCTCGCCGCCCATTTCGGTCCACGCCATGCCAGTGGCCACACCAGCGGGCAGCTCCTTGCGCGCCTGCTCCGGATAAAACTGCGGAGCTCCGAGATACTCGCGAAGATCGGCAGCCGATACTGTGACCGACTCTGCCTCACCCTGCGCAATTTTGAGTGCCACTTTCCGAGCGATACTGCCCACGTTCCGTTCCATCTGCCGCACGCCTGCTTCGCGCGTGTAGCGCGCCGCGATCAGTTCGACAGCATCGTCATTGATCTTGAGCTGAGCGCCGTTCAAACCGTTTTCAGTAGTCTGTCGGGGGATCAGGTAACGGCGGGCGATTTCGAGTTTCTCGCGGTCGCTATAGCCCGCCAGGCGGATGATCTCCATGCGATCGCGCAGCGGCGCCGGAATCGGACCAAGCTGGTTCGCGGTCGCGATGAAGAAGATCTTCGATAAATCGAACGGCAAATCGAGATAGTGGTCACGGAACGAATTGTTCTGCTGCGGATCGAGAATCTCGAGCAGCGCAGCCGCCGGATCGCCGCGATAGTCGTTGCCGAGCTTGTCCACCTCGTCGAGCATCAACACGGGATTGTTGACTCCAGCGCGGCGAATTGACTGGATAATCCGGCCCGGCATTGCGCCAATGTAGGTGCGGCGATGACCGCGCAACTCAGCCTCGTCCCGCACGCCGCCAAGCGACATCCGTTCAAACTGGCGTCCCAAAGCACGCGCGATCGACCTTCCGAGCGACGTCTTGCCGACTCCCGGCGGACCGACAAACAGCAGTATCGGACTCTTCGTATCAGGCCGGAGCTTGATCACGGCGAGAAACTCGAGAATCCGCTCCTTTACGTCTTCGAGACCATAGTGGTCTTCATCAAGAATGCGCCGCGCCTCAGCGAGATCCAGCTTGTCATCGGAAGACTTCAGCCATGGCAATTCGAGAATAAACTCGAGATAGGTGCGAATGACGTGATAGTCCGGCGCGGCAGGCGGCAGACGTTGCAGCCGTTTTAGCTCGCGGTCTGCTTCGGCTCGTACTTCTTCTGGAAGTTCGGCTTTTTCGAGGCGCTCGCGGAGCATCTCGGTTTCCGCAGCCTCGCCGGTTTCGTCTTCGCCGAGTTCCTTCTGGATCGCGCGCATTTGCTGTCGCAGCACGTAATCGCGCTGCGCTTTATCCATCTCAACCTGTGCTTCGGAAGCGATTTTCGAACGCAGTTGCAGTATCTCGACTTCGCGAGCTAGATTGGCGTTCGCGAGGCGGACGAGCTCGTCAGCAGTGTTCGCCTCGAGCATCTTCTGCTCTTCCTCAACGCCGAGACTGAGAATCGACGCGAGAAAATATGAAAGGCGAGTGGCATCAACCTGGCCGAGCACCGCGATTCGCACTTCAGCCGGCACGTTTGGTAACAGCGCCATAGCCTCCGTGATCATCTGTTGGAGATTGCGCTTGCCTGCCTCAACTTCCTCAGCATCGACGATACGTGGATCGGGCAGTATCTCGACTGAAGCGCGGAGAAGCGGATCTTCCTGTTTCCACTGCGACACGCGCACGCGGTCGGTGCCCTGTACGATGATTCGCATTCCCTCGGGAGTCCGCTCCATGCGCTTGATCATCACGAGCGTACCGATTTCATAAAGATCCGCCGGTTTTGCGTCTGTATCATCGGAACGGTCCGGGCGCACAGTGATACAGCAGAGCAGTTTTTCCGGAGTGGAAAGGGCTGATTCGACCGCAGCGAGCGAGCGGGGCCGGCCGACGCCGAGTGGTATGACTGTTTCCGGGAAGATCGTTAGGTTCTGCAGGGCGAGGACGGCGACCTCGAAAGGTTGACCGGGCTCTCGTGCGGCAGACCTCAAGACTTCATCTGACAGAGTTTGCGGCGCGGCAGACGTCGTCACGGGGGCTGGCGGTGCATTTTCAAGAGGTTCCGGCATAACTAATCCTGTTCCCTACGCACGTCGATGATCAAAAAACCATCTGTGTAGTCATGTCTGATCGACGCTCCTTCAATCGGCGCCGGAAACTCGATCGACTTTTCAAAGCGGCTGTAGGTGATTTCCATCTGATGGTAAACGAAGCCTTCACGATAGTGTGTGTCGCGTCGACAGCCACGAATGCTCAACAGCGAACCGCGAATCTCGATCTCCAACTCGTCGCTGCAAACGCCCGCGAGATCCACTTTTACAATCCATCCCTCAGGACATTGGTAAACGTCAGCCGCGGGATTCCACAGCCGGCCAGACGGTACCACTCGCCGGCCCGCACGGATCAGCGAGAACTCACGATTCGTGTTTCGCATAGCAAGAGAATAGTTGAAAAAGGGGGCGGCATCAATATAGGTCCTATAAGTACTATAGGACCTATATTGAATCTGCTTTTAACCAAAGATCCGGTTCCAGAACGACGAACCCTTCGAGATCTCTTCGATAGCGTCTGCGAGTTCGCGATCCTGTCGTGTTTCCACGGCGATGTCGGCCATTGAGATCATGCCCGTCAGATAACCGTTGTCGTTAACCACCGGAATGCGACGTACCTGTTTGTCTCCCATTTTCCGAATTACATCGACCACACGATCGTTCGGCTTAGCGGTGTGAATATCGACCGACATGATGTCTTCGGCCCGAACGCTCGCACAATCTTTGTTATCTGCAACAGCGCGGACAACTATGTCGCGGTCAGTGATTAAGCCAATTAGTTTGCCACGTGAGTAATTGCGACCTTCATATTTTCGTTCCGTAGTTTCTGTTCTGCCGTTACCAGTCTGCGTGTCGTATTCGACGACCGGAATCACGCCCGTGTCTTCCTGTTTCATCATCAGTGCGACTTCCGGCAGCGTCGTGTCGCGTGTGGCGACAGCGAGATCGCGAGTCATGATGTCGCGGCAGCGAAGCCGAGAACGTTCCGGCGCGTAGTGCTCTCTCTCTCGACCCGTCGAAAAATCGCGTCCCTCGTAGAGTGAACTACGCTGCTGCCAGTCATCGCGAAGACGTTCGCCGCGATTCTCCGCATAACGGGGTTCGTCCGACTCGTAATTTGCACGTTCACCAAAGCGGCCCCGGTTATATTCGTTATATTGGTTATATTCAGGCCGCCGTTCCGTATCGAATTGACGACGGGGGCGATACTGCTGCTCGTCGTAGGAGCCGAAGTTTTCTCTTCTCAAACGGTCCTCACGCGCGTAGTAGTCCCTCTCGTCATCCATATCATTTCTATATCTCGCCATTGCTTCCCTCCTTACCAGGAACCTCGATGTTTTGGGGGCTTAGGGGAAGTTACATATTGGTCTCCACCTCCGCGACTAGTTGCACTCGCGAAGTAATATCCAAAGATCCGACCTCAATCGGTGTTTCTACTTTTGCTACTCCTGCCCTCATCCCGAATTCCGCCTGATAAGCCACGGGTGGTCGTTGTTGAAATCCCTCTTCCTGGACTTCGACAATACGCACCACTCGTCCACCCAAAGCCTGCGCGATCACCTGAGCTTTGCTGACTGCTTCACGCGTCGCTTCACTCAGTGCCCGATCTCTAGCGGGACGATCTTGTCGCAACGTAAAGGCGATGCCTGAAACTTCATTCGATCCCGCTTGCGCCGCCGCGTCGATGATCGTGCCGACTTTGTTTAACTCGCTCGTCGTAACCGTGACGCTATTGCGCGCTTCGTAACCAGTAATCGTTGGCGGCTGATTTTCTTTGTAGACGCGTTGAGGCTGCAGACTGTAACCACTCGTCTTCACCTCAGCGCCGCTGCCTGCCGCAGCTTTCAAAGCGCGTACGACGGCATCCGTTTTAGTTGCGTTTTGCTGTTGCGCGTCGAATGCATTCCGGGCTTGCGTGACGACGGAAATCGTCAGGATCGCCGTGTCTGGCTGCGCTTGAACGATCGAATCGCCGACGACATTCACACGCGTAACGCGTCGATTATCGCCACCGGTCGCTGCCTGTTGCTCGACAGCTTTCAGCGACCTCGCTTCGAACGGAGTGCCTTCCATAAAAGTGGTCATCACCTCTTTGGTTTCGCCAACGGCTTCGACGTTTGACGACTCTTTAAACCACGAATTGCTTTGAAAGTCTTTTGCGTTAAGGAGCAGGTATTTGGTGTCGCGGTTGACGATCAGCCAGCCGCCTTCTTCAGCGGTTTTCTGAAGTTTTCCGCGAACGGTGATTTCTTTTGCGTAGGTGAAGGTGGCGGCACTGAAAACAAGTGCCAGCATCGCGGGAATTAAAAATACTCGTTTCATAGTCTCTCCTCTTCTGGTCCTAGAATCTCACAGCCGAGGGAGAGTTGAAACCGGCAGCAAAGATAGAGAACGCGTGAGAGACAAAAACTTGCTTCCTTGTAATTCTGGTTCCGCACCTGTTTTGTTACCATTCATCCGATGCAATCATTCGATACTAAGACAGACCTGCCCCCTGGTGCGTGCACCAGTTTTGAGTTGCCCGATGGCAACGAGGTGGCTGTGTACAATGTAGATGGCGAATTCTATGCCACCGATAATTTTTGTCCGCACCGCGGCGCGCGTCTCACGGAGGGCGTACTGTGCGGGCACATTATTGAGTGCGGCTTACACGGGTGGCAGTTTGATGTGAGAACCGGGGAATGCTTAACAGTGCCTGAACCGATTCGAACCTATCGAGTTCATATCGAGGACGACCAAATCAAAGTCACTATTTAGCCGCGGCTAAAACTATCCGTCGTTGCCTATCGCCTCAACCGGACAACACGTCAGCGCCTCCTCACAAAGCGCGCGCTCTTCCTCAGTCTCCGGCTGTTTGTAAACAAACGAGTAGTTCTTCTCGTCGCAACGCCTGAAATTGTCAGGCGCCGTGTCGCGGCAAACGTCGCAGTCGATGCACGACGAATCGACGTAATACGCTCCTAAAACATTCTCTTTTACTCTATCGTTTTTTTCAGGCACGACTATCTTCGGCGTCAGGGATGCGTCATGTCTTCCGGGATCACGAGCTTGTCAAACTGTTCTTCGGTTAGATAACCGAGCTCCACGGCCGATTGACGCAAACTGATGTTCTTCTTGTGAGCATTCTTCGCGACCTGGGCAGCTTTGTCGTAACCGATATGAGGATTCAATGCGGTCACGAGCATCAGGGAGTGTTTTAAGTGCTTGTCGATCTGTTCCCGATTGATCTGAATTCCCGAGATACAAAACTCCACAAAACTGTGAATGGCATCATGCAGCAAACGCACCGAGTGAAGAAAATTGTGAATCATCACCGGCTTGTAAACATTCAACTCGAAATTACCCTGTGAACCACCAAAGCTCGTTGCGAGATCGTTGCCAAACACCTGCACGGCGACCATCGTCAGCGCTTCGCTCTGCGTGGGATTTACTTTCCCCGGCATGATCGACGAGCCTGGCTCGTTCTCCGGCAGCACGAGTTCACCAAGACCGGAACGCGGTCCGGAAGCGAGCCAGCGAACATCGTTTGCGATCTTCATCAACGATGCGGCGAGCGTCTTCAGAGTACCACTGGCGAAGACGAGCTCGTCGTGTGCGGAGAGAGCGGCAAACTTATTTTTGTGCGAAGTGAACGGAAGTCCGGTCAGTTCCGCGATCTTCTTCGCAGCCCGTTCACCAAACTCCGGATGTGAATTGAGTCCCGTACCGACGGCCGTGCCGCCGATAGCGAGATCGAGCAGACCGGGCATGGCAGCTTTTAGACGTTCGACATCGCGTTCGACGAGGCTTGCCCAACCCCCCATTTCCTGATCGACGGTCAACGGAGTGGCATCCTGAAGATGTGTTCTTCCGATCTTTACGACGCCGGCAAACTCTTTCGCTTTTGCAGCGATCGCATCATGCAATTCCTGAACACGCGGAACGAGTTTGTTCAACTGTTCTGCGGCCGCGATGTACATCGCCGTCGGGAACGTGTCGTTTGACGACTGCGACATGTTGACGTCGTCGTTCGGATGGATCGGCTGCTTGCTCCCCATGACGCCGCCCGCGAGCTCGATCGCCCGGTTCGAGATCACTTCGTTGGCGTTCATGTTGGTTTGCGTTCCACTACCGGTCTGCCAGACGCGCAGCGGGAAGTGTTCGTCCAGACGTCCCTCGATCACTTCGTCACACGCCTGCACGATCAAACTCGCCTTGTCGTGCGACAGCTTGCCCAACTCTTCATTCACGAGCGCGGCAGCCTTCTTCAGAATTCCGAGCGCGCGAATCATCTCGCGCGGCATCCGGTCGTAGCCGATATCGAAATGATGGAGCGAGCGCTGTGTCTGAGCCCCCCAGTAACGATCGCTGGGGACCTCGATTGCACCCATCGAGTCGGTTTCTATTCTGGTTTTCGTGGATTGTTCAGGGGATTGTTGCGCCATCGTCAAACCGATCTTGCCACAAAAAGGCACAAAAAGCACAAAAGGAAAAGCAATTCTGTACATCATGGTAAATCATGCCAATCCTGTCAAAAACGCCTTGACAATGCGTCTGCCCAGTCAATACTCTGGCGATGGCACCTCAGCCCCTGAAGCTCACCTGCAACACTCGAAGTCACGATCATGATTTGGGAAAACACAAAACTCCTCCTCGGCCTACTTTATCGTCCTGTGTCGTCGATGGGCAGGATTGTGGATGAAGGGCACTGGCTTTATGCGGCAGTAGTCGTCGCCGCAGTGTCGATGATGTTCCATGCGACAGTTACTTCCGTGATCTACAACAATGTCGAGGCGGTTTACCGCGAACTTCCGCCGCAGCCCGCTGCGACTCCGGATCCCGAAGCTTTCGAAGACGAGGGTTACGAACCGGTCCCGCGCCCGCACTTCGTCTATGACCGGCATCCGTTACCGCTCGTCGGAGATCGTGGTTGGTGGCTCGTCTCGTTCGCGCCGCCGGGCTTTTTCACGACAGTGCTCGGCATGGCGATCTTGTACATTCCCTGTCTGATCCTGCTCGTCGCGATGTCAGGCGTGAATGCGAGCTTCAGTGTGCTGCTGCGTCGTGACTATGGACCCCTACTAACCTGCGGGCTCATGGCGTGGGCAGCGTCTCACCTCCCGTTTACTCTCGCGGGATTTGCACTCGCATCTTTGGGGCTAAATGCGAAGACTGCGCTCGGACTCTGGGCGACAAGCGCGATCTGTTTTGGACTCCTGATGGCGCTGGGGCTACGAATGCTCTTTGGCGTCAACTACGCGAAGAGTCTGGTCCTTGTGTCACTTGCGGCGCTTTCGTTTTCCGTGCAGGCAAAACTATTTGCGACAGTGTCGCCATTCCTGTTCTCGCCGTTTCTGCTGTTCTACGCCTTCATGATGTTTCGCGGCGGCATTGGCGAAATTGGAAACTCTCTGCGACAGCGCCAGAACTTTCGCCGCTCAATGGAAATCGCCACCATCAATCCGCGCGACGCCGGCGCACATTATCAACTCGGCTTGATCTATCAGTATCGACGCCAGTACGGCGAAGCAATCTCACGTTTCGAAACAGCGATTAAGATCGCGCACGACGAAACGGATGCGCACTTCCAACTCGGACGCATCGCACGCGAACAAGGACGTCTGCAGGACGCGATCAATAACTTCAGCGCAGTGCTCGAACAGGATGAAAAACATTCGCAGAGCGAAATCTGGCGTGAGGTTGGCGCCACTTACCTCGCGGCGTCGATGTTTAATGAAGCACAGGAAGCGCTAACGAAGTTTATCGATCGACGGCCCTACGATCCGGAAGGCCTGTATCACTACGGCAAGACACTCGAACAGCTCGGCCGTCCGGAAGAAGCCCAGGAAATGTTCACGCGCTGTGTTGAGGCGGTAAAGACGATGCCGTCGTATCGTTATCGAGAGCATCGCAAGTGGGAACAGCTTAGCCACAAAAAGGCACAAGAAGCACAAAAGTGATTAAAAGCGAAGGCGCCCAATTATTTAATTGAGCGCCCTCTACTATCAAAAACACATTTGTGCTTTTTGTGCCTTTTGTGGCTAATCCTTTTTAGTGTCCTAAGGCGTCGCCAACGTCTTCGATTGCTTCTCCAACTTTCCTTCGGGCCTTGCCGAAGCCTTCCTGAACTTTTCCACCTGCATGTTCCGCGCCACCCTCAGCCTCGAGCTCGTCGTCGTCGATGGCGCGTCCGATAGTTTCTTTCGTTTTGCCTTTCGCTTGATCCCATTTGCCTTCAACTTCGTCTCTATTCGGTAAACCCATTTCTTAACCTCCCTGTTGTTATGTGATCGTTACTCTGTGCGAACGTGCTCGCCTCCGAGCTCGGTCAGTAGATCTTCAACGCGATCTACCTCTTCATCGGTGGCTACTTCGACGCCGATTAGGATCCCACCGCTCTTAAGTCCAGCTTCGTAGACCTTCGCGCGATATTCTGGAATGCCCGCGCCGATCAGGGCGCCGATCAATCCGCCTGTTGCTCCACCTGCACCCGCGCCTGCCAGCGCAGCCGCAATTGGACCAGCAATCACGAGATTGATGCCGGGAAGAAAAAGCGTAGTTCCCACCGCCGCGATCGCCGCGAGCACCGCGCCAACTGCACCACCAACTGCTCCACCGATTCCCAATCCATCCGCCGCATGTGAGCGTGTTTGCAGCGCAAATTCTTTTGAACGTGTTGCGTCTGACATGAGCACGCTAATGTCGTCTCGACTGAAACCGCGCTTCAGCAGCGCGTCAACGGCGGACTCTGCGGCTATTTTGCTCTTAAAAAGTCCTGTTACTAATTTTGCCTTGGCTGCCATACAATCCTCCCCAACAAACAGTTCTGTTAAATTTCGTGTCGGCAACAGGTGTGCCATCTACAGATTCCGCAGATTTTTGTGTCATGGCCGTAATCCGTGGATTGCTTTCGTACGGTGAACATCCTTCAAATTAGTTCAGCATCGTCCTTTGGGGGCGGCGAGCGTTACGTTGCTGATCTCACGAATGCTTTGGTGGCAAGAGGTCATGAGGTTTACGTGGCGGTGCGGCCCGGATCGCCCTTGCCGGGGCAGTTGCGGTTGTCACCTGAGAAGATCGTCACGCTGCCACTGCGAAACGCTCTCGACGTGCAGACCGCACGCGAGTTGGAAAAGTTTGTAAGACGAAAAGCGATCGACGTGGTCCATGCGCACATGGCCCGTGACTACTCGCTCGCTTCTTACGCTGCACGTCGTAACCCGCAGACTAAATTCATCGCGACGCGACATGTATTGTTCAAGTTGAATCGACTTCATCGCCACACGCTTGCGCGGGCGGCTCGTGTAATAGCTGTGTCACAGGCGGTTGCAAGGGAACTGAGAGCCTCTCAGGTCGTTAGAGATGATCAGATTGCAGTGATTCATAACGGTGTTGATGTCGAGCGAATTAAAAAAACATGTGCTGCAGTTTCTCTTCGACTGTTTCTTCGATCTGTTGGGGTATCTGTTGGAGATCCTGGTGACGGGCTTCTGGTAGGAAGTATTGGTGAGTTAAGAACGCTGAAGCGTCACGACGACTTCATTCGTGCGGCGGCGCTCGTCCTCAAAGAATTTCCTGAAACTCAGTTTGTACTTGCGGGTGTTGGTGAGATACGTGAAAAGCTCGAAAAGCTGGTAGCGGAACTTGGTTTATCCGATCACTTTCATTTCCTTGGCTGGCTCGACGACGCAGATAAGCTGTTATGCGCGATGGATGTCTTTGTTTCCGCCTCGGAAACGGAATCGTTTGGCCTCGCAATCGTCGAGGCGATGGCCGCCGGGACAGCAGTTGTAGCGACAGCCACCGAAGGCGCCCAGGAAATAATCGAGGATCAGCAAACAGGCTTGCTGGTCCCAATCGGCGACGTCAAACGCATGGCCCAATCCGTGATCGATCTGCTTTCCGATCCTGAACGGCGACGCGCCATCGCAACCCAATCCGCCCAATCCGCGGCCAAAAAGTTTTCCCTAACTCGAATGGTTGACGACATCGAGAAGATCTATCTTGGCAGCGAGAATGAAATCACTCTCCGTTAACCCATCAATCTTATGAGTCCAGATGGTGATCTCTGCCTGTCCCCAGCCGAAACAAATGTCCGGATGATGGCCCTGCTCTTCCGCGAGCTCTCCAACACGATTCACAAACGTTTGCGCCTCGCGAAAGTCTGAGAAGCGATAACCCTTCTTCAGATGATGGTTATTCACGACTTCCCAACCATCAAGCTCCGGAAGAAGTTTCGCAATCTCCTCTGCTGCCAGTGGGGGCACACCGCCACGACACGGCACACATTCCTTAGCCGATAATCCACTCATAAATTCTCCAGCGCCTTCTTCAGTATTGCTATTTGTCCCGCGTGATAGAGATCGTGTTGCACGCCCCCGTGAAGAGTTACATACACACTCGAGAACGGCGTGTTCGCATTCGTGATGATCGGCTCGTTCAAGCGCGACTCATCGATGCGCGCTATCGCATCGACTAGCTCACGATGTGTATCGAGTAACTGCTGTTTTGTACTCTCCCATGCTGCGTCACTCGTGTCGTCGATTGGTTGCCAGTCTTCCTCGTCGGTGAGTTGAGCCGGATCGCCATTGAGACGTCGCAGGCACGCGCGCTCCCACGCTTCGATGTGCATCGTCAACTGCCAGATCGAGTGAGCGCCGGGAATCGGATGCGCCGCGGCCTGGAGTGCAGTCACTCCATTCAGCAACGCGAGCACTGATGGTCCATGCCACGCTTCTCCATCGAAAGCGCGACGAAATTGATCCCGAATGCGATCCAGTTCAGTGATCATACTACTTTCTCCAACGCCATCCGGATTCTACAGTTTCCATCGTTTGCTGTGATAGGCTACGTCGCATCAGTCATAATCTCAACTGTGCCAAGTAACGATCAAAGCGAAGATCAAAAAGTTTCTAGCCTGAAGCAGGTAGCAATCTACTGCGACGGCTCCAGTCTCGGCAACGGACAAGACGCGAGCCGTGCCGCTGCGGTAGCCTTGCTCGGCTACAAGGGAATCTGGCGCGCCGTTGGTGAATATTTAGGCAAAGCGACAAATCAGCAGGCTGAAATTGCGGCGGCGGCGGTCGGGCTCGAATCGTTGAAGCAGCCTTGCCTGGTGAGTGTTTTTACTGATTCGCGATATGTTGTCGAGACGATGAATGGACGCTTCCGGCGCAAGGCAAACTTGCCCTGGTGGCAACGTCTGGATCGCGCCGCCTCGGCTCACAAAGTCCATTGGGAATGGACTCGTGGACATGCGGGACACCTGCTGCAGGAAGCTGCCGACAACGCCGCGCGCCGGATTGCGGCTGCCGGCAAGGCCGACGAGACGATTCTGCGCGACGCCGTAGACCAGGTTGGCAGCGTTGAAGCCGCAGATCTGCGCTGATATAATCCGCTCTCCCCTTTTCAACAAATGAAAAGAAACCACGCCCTGCTCCTTTTCTGTCTCCTCATTGCGGCTGTCCCCGCGACTCACGCACAAGATCCACAGCGTGGCTGGCAATGGCAAAACCCGCTGCCACAGGGAAATTCAATTAACTCGATCAGGTTTTCTCCGGACAAAAAACGCGGCTGGGCGGTCGGCTCGAATGGCGTTGTACTGACGACGAATAACGGTGGATTCGAGTGGGAAGAGCAGGTGAGCTCTGCCAATACAACGCTTTACAGTCTGTACGTTAAGGATCGTTCGCGCGTGGTGATCACGGGTGCACGTGGCGTCGTCTTAACCACTAATAATGCCGGTGAGAAATGGGTGCTGCGACCGAGCGGCGTCCGCGACCACCTCTTTGCCGTAACCTTCGCACCCAAGAATCCGTTGCTTGGCTGGGCAGTCGGCAGCTTCGGATCGATCATAGCAACTACTGACGGCGGCAAGACCTGGAAACAACAGTCCAGCCAAACCAACGCTCATCTTTTTGCAGTCGCTTTTACTGATGCAAAAACCGGCGTCGCCACCGGCTCACGCGGTACCTTGCTCGTCACTAAAAACGGTGGCGCCGACTGGAAGCAGATCAAGAAACTAACTGAGTTCCCACTTACCGGCGTCACCTTCACCAGCGACAAGAAGGCGACGGCAGTCGGTTATCGTGGCACGATTCTGCAGACTGAAGACGGCGGTGACACATGGATTAGTAAGAACAGTCTGATTACAACTGACCTTTACGCCATTTGCTTTACTGACGAGATGCACGGCTGGGCCGCGGGCGAAAGCGGTGTGGTCTTAACAACGGGCGATGGCGGAAATATCTGGTTGCCCGTGAACGTGCGCACCGGACCACGTCTGGCAACGCTTTACTTCTCGGATGAGTCGGTCGGCTGGGCGGCCGGTGCGAATGGCCTCGTCGTACGAACCGACGACGGGGGACTGTCATGGCAACGACTCACTGAAGGCGGCCGCGACGATCTCGCTAACATTTTCTTTATCGATAACTCACATGGTTGGGCCGTCGGCGAGCGAGGCAAGATTCTCTTCACGAGTAACGGCGGTAAGAGTTGGACCGTGCGTCCTTCAGGATCTACTACTTCATTGAATGCGATCACTTTCGCGACTGAGAAATCAGGATGGGTAGCCGGCGACAAGGGCACAATTCTGCACTCGACCAACGCCGGCGTAACGTGGGAACGTGTTCCCGCTCCAGCGACTGAGGATCTGTTTGGAGTTTCATTTGTTTCGCCAACAGAAGGATGGGTTGTGGGCGCTCGCGGAGCCGTCTGGCACACAAAGGACGAGGGCCTGAGCTGGCAGTTCCAACAAACGAATTCGCTCAACTGGCTCGAGGACGTTAGCTTTGTTGATCCTTTGCATGGTGTCGCGGTTGGATCGGGCGGCGCGATCCTGCGCACTGAAGATGGCGGTGAAAACTGGAAGCGTGTCGATCGCAATCTCAAGGACTGGTTGTACGCGCTGGCATTTGCCGATGCGCAGCGCGGCTACATCGTGGGCGCAAAGGGAATCGTGCTGCGAACAGACGATGGCGGCATAACGTGGAAAGATCTCGAAACCGGTGTGAATGGAAATCTCTTTGGAGTGGCGCTCGCCGGCAGAAACGATGTGCTGGTTGTAGGTGAACAGGGAAATATCATTCACAGCAAAGACGCGGGGCAAACGTGGGAAGTGCAACCGACGATTACGAGCACTTCGTTGTTCGCGATTGCGTACCGAGGGGGCACAAACATCTGGGTTGCTGGACAAGGTGGCGCGATACTGCGGCGTGTCGATCCGATCGCTACGGTGAGTATTCCGGTTGGAAAGTTACCGCCGGTTCTGAGAGGTGGACCACCGAAGTTGGATGGTGGTGAAGCGCCGGTTGATCTCGAAGAAATTCCGAAGGCTGTGCGGCCAAAGAAACCAGTAAAGCCATAGACAGGATTAACAGGATGTTTTCAAGATTTACAGAATATCCTGAAAACATCCTGTTAATCCTGTCAAACTACCCTTTCGGAAATTAAACCCTTACCGGATGCTCTTTCGCGTATGAGTAAGCGCAGTACGCGGCGACGATGTGACAAATCCAGCCGAGCGTTCCACCGGTTCCCAACCAGAATCCGGGCGTCAAAATCAACCAAAGAATTCCTGCCAGAATTCGCCCGTTATAGAGCTGCCCAACACCGGGAATAATCAAACTCAGAATTCCTGCCAAGACTGGGTCGCGCATCGTATTCTTGCCACCTCCACAAGTGGAACCTCATACGACAGCCGCGCGAGTTTTGTTCGTTCACCGATCGCCGTCGCGCCAAATCCCGGAAATCTCACCACGAAACGTCTTGAGCATCTGCTGCACATTCGGATTGCTCTCAACCTCTTCCCGCAGTCGCTGCTTTTCGAGACGCGCTTCATTCTCGCGACCCAACGGCTCGCCTTCCGCATTCGGATCCTTCACGACGATCCTGACGCCCATTTCCCTTCCGGTGACCTCGCGACATGCCTCACGTATGAACTTGTTATTGTCGGGTCTGGAAAGCGTTTCGCGAAAGTGTCGCGCCTCGGGCGCAAATTCGATACAGAGCTCCTCGTCTTCAAACACGGTAGCCTGCGCGGCTTCGAGTGCCGTCACCAGCAACATCTTTCGCTGTTTTTCCAACACTGCCTTCAAGCGATCGATCGTCGAAAGCTCTGCCGGTGGTACTGATGATTCGAGCTTCTCTTCAAAAGGCCTTTCGAGCGCCGGCGAAACTGCCGTCGCCGTGAATGTTGAACTTGCTGAACGCGAGCTCGCTGGCGGTCGTTCCGGACTCGGTTTGCTCGGCGTGCTTGAACTTCCACCCGAGCCGGAATTGTTTTCGAGTGCCGCGAGACGCTGAATAATCTCGTTAATACTTTCAACACCACGCAACTCCATCAGTTTTACGATTCCGATCTCCAACTGGTAACGAGGCTGTGTGGCGGCGCGAAGTTTGGTTTCCGTATCAGCGAGGGAATGGAAGAAGCGCACCAGATCCGATTCAGAAAACAGTTCTGCCTGGCGCTTCAATTCCTGTGGTTCACAAACTGCTGCTTCAAGCAACTCTTCGTTTCCGGAAACTTTGGTGACCAGGAGGTCGCGGAAGTGCGCGAGCAGGTCGCGACAGAAGTTTCGCAGGTCATGACCGCGCATCACGATCTCGTCGACTGCTGCAATCGCCTCGGCGGGTTTGTTGTTCGCAATACTATCGATGATGCGTTTGAGAATGTCGGCGCCTGCCACGCCCAGCGCCATCTCGACATCTTCTTTCGTGATCTTTTCGCCGGCAAAACTGATTACCTGGTCCAGCGCCGATTGTGCGTCGCGCATCGATCCTTCACCCGTGCGCGCGATCTCACGCAGCGCGTCGTCAGGAATCGAAATCTTTTCTGACTTCGCGATCAGTTTCAGACGTTCGACGATCTTCGCGGTCGCAATCGTGCGAAATTCAAACTGCTGGCAGCGAGACAGAATCGTTTCCGGAACTTTGTGACGTTCCGTTGTCGCCATGATGAAGACCACGCGCGGCGGCGGTTCTTCAAGCGTCTTCAACAATGCGTTGAAGGCGGCGCCGGAAAGCATGTGGACTTCGTCGATGATGAAGACTTTGTAACGATCGCGGGCGGGTGCGATGCCGACGCTCGCGATGATCGCCTCGCGCACGTTGTCAACGCCGGTGTTTGACGCAGCGTCGATCTCCTGGACGTCTATGGAGCGGCTTTCAGTGATCTCGCGACACGACGGACACTGATCCGGATCGTCAGAACGACAAGGAGTTGGAGTCGGTTGTTTTGCTTTATGGCAATTCAGCGCCTTCGCGAGTAGCCGCGCGCTGGTTGTTTTACCAACACCGCGGGCGCCCGAGAAGAGATACGCATGATGCAGCCGCTGATGCTCGATGGCATTGCGGAGCGTGCGAGTGATTGGTTCCTGGCCTGTAACTTCGTCAAAGGTCTGGGGACGCCACTTCCGAGCGATTACTTGATAGGCCATGAATATGTAGTATGTGAGATGCTGTTAAATGAACTGGCCAGACCCCGGACTTTCCCGCAACACACGCTGCCGTTGCTACCGTTGCTCCGTTCCCGGCCTGGCGGGGTTCACAAGGCTTGCGTTGTGCGGAGCCCGGGATCTGAAAAGAACTAAATCTCTGTCTTTCGATGCGCTAACATCCGCAAAAGCCCATTGATCAGCAGATGCGCCAGCACATAGGCGATTATCGCCACTACGATGGGCAGCAGCAAGGTGTGACCGCCATCGGTGCTTGGGCTCGCGACAA
Source organism: Acidobacteriota bacterium (assembly GCA_046733695.1). Classification (GTDB taxonomy): domain Bacteria; phylum Acidobacteriota; class Blastocatellia; order Pyrinomonadales; family Pyrinomonadaceae; genus PSRF01. The sequence continues at coordinate 3,984 of JBKPPU010000138.1, read as the reverse complement.
TCCCTCGAAACGGTTCGTAAAAGGGATAGCTCGCCGCGACGATGAAGCGCACAAAACCCGCAGTGCTGCGCGCGGCTAACAGTGCCAGCAGAAATCGCATTGCGAGCAGCGCGTAGATTACGTAGAAAATGTAATCAACAACCTGCGAAACTCGCGCGAGCCCGCGGGAACGCTGTACTTCGCGTTCCGTGTCAATGACCTCATTAACTGCCTTCGAACGAAACTCACCAGCAACCTGATCTATTCGCTGCGATTCACCCGGCGCACTCTTTACCGCTGCACGCGCTCCAATTTCTGACTGTACTTCCCCTTCAACCTGGCTCTTAACCGACTCGTGCTGCGCCGCGCGCCTGGCTTCTTCGATCGCTAACTTGTCGTCGCTCATCGATCTCCCCCGGAGTAAACAAAACAAACGTTAACCTGGGGGCGTCGGGAACAACGAATCTTTCTGGCGGAGAGGGTGGGATTCGAACCCACGGAACGGTTTCCCGTTCACAGCATTTCCAGTGCTGCCAGTTCAACCACTCCTGCACCTCTCCTCGGAAACTGGCAAAAAACATGGCGGAGAGGGTGGGATTCGAACCCACGGTGGCCGTTAAGCCACTCCGGTTTTCGAGACCGGTGCACTAATCCACTATGCGACCTCTCCGCGTGTCTATTCTGTTCTTCTGCTCCGGAAAAATTCCTGCATGAGTGCGCGGCATTCCGCCTCCAACACTCCGGAACTGATCCGGATCCGGTGATTCAGGAAATCCGTGTCGCAGATACGAAAGCGACTCACCACTGCTCCCGCTCGCTCATCCGGCGCGCCATAAATTAAACGCCTGACACGCGCCTGTATCAAAGCTCCCGCGCACATCGCACACGGCTCAATCGTCGAATAAACATCCACGCCGGTGAGCCGGTAATTGCCGAGCTTACTGGCGGCCTCGCGAAGAGCAACGATTTCAGCGTGGGCTGTGGGATCGCAGTCGGTACGCGTGCGGTTTCCGGAAAGAGCGACGAGTTTGTTTTCGCTAACGATGCAAGTGCCGATGGGCACTTCGCCATTCGCCTGCGCTTCACGAGCAGCGGCCAACGCCTGGCGCATCCATTGCTCGTCAAACTCTGATTCCACCGAGCGGCCACTATAGCATAGCCACAAAAAGGCACAAAAAGCACAAAAGGAGAAAAGTAAGAGGCATTTCTCTCTTATGAGCCGCTCTCTCTTTCTGTCTTCCTGTTTTGTGCTTTTTGTGCCTTTTTGTGGCTAAACCTTTTGTGCCTCTTTGTGGCCACGCGTGCTATTATCCATTTCTGGAGTTCCGTGCCCCGCTCTGGCAGGCGCGCTCCGTCAATCCCATGTCCACCGAAGCAAGTCAAAGAGGAAGTGGTCCATTAACCTCAGATAGAGTCACCGGCAGGGTGCGAACGCCAGCCCCGGCGGAGCCTTTGTCCGAGGTCCCACATTCCGCGGCGGGCCTGATGCGTCGCATGACGCCCGCGGAATTCAACACTGCGATGATTCACTTCTATCGCGGCGAAGTGCAGCGGTCAAACACCTGGCGCAACCGGCTGGATACGACAACAAACTGGGCAGTCATCACCGCGGGCGCGACGCTTTCATTCGTCTTCAGTTCTCCCAACAACCCGCACTTCGTGATTCCGATCAACTCGATCCTCGTCGCGATCTTTCTGCTGATGGAAGCTCGTCGTTATCGTTACTACGAGATATGGTCGAGTCGCGTGCGCATTTTGGAGACTGGCTACTTCGCAACGATCCTGATGCCCGAAAGCAGACCGGCCGATGAGTCATGGGCGGAACATTTAGCGGCTGACCTGACGACGCCTCATTTCACGATCACGGAGTGGGAAGCGGTCGGGCGACGGCTGCGGCGCAACTATCTCTGGATCTTTGCCCTCCTGGCGTTGAGTTGGAACTTGAAAGTTTATCTATCGCCGTTGCCGGCGCGCGACTTCAACGCGTTCATCGATCGTGCGACCGTCGGCGTTGTGCCCGGTTGGATCGTCTTTGTGGTGGGAATCGTGTTCAATGCCGCCGTTGCCGTTTTTGCGATCGGAACCGTGCGACTGCGTGAAGCAACGGGCGAAGTGTTGCCGAAGCACGAGTTTTCATTGCGTCCGCTGAAGCGAATGACAAGCTGGACAGCCGCAACCACGCGACGCACCACGGTACGCGCCAAGCGCGCGCGTCAACGTGTTCGCAGTCGTGATGTGACATCAGAGTTCAAGAAAATCGACGTTTCTGAAACACCGGATAAGAGGGCCAGCGTCAGCTAATTCCGAATGATTTGGCCACAGGTTTCGCGGATTACACAGATCAGTGTAGATCCGTGTAATCTGTGGCTGTTTATTCATATGCTCGAACTCAACGGCCAACAACTAACACTTCAGCAAATCATTGATGTTGCCGAAGGTCGGGAACATGTCGTGCTCGCAGACGAAGCGCGCCTTCGCGTTGAGAAGGCGCGCCTCGTGGTTCAGAACATCGTTGATGAAGGACGAACGGTTTACGGAGTCAACACGGGTTTCGGCAAGCTGTCAGACGTGAGCATTGATCGATCTGACTTGATTCAGTTGCAATTGAATCTGGTGCGGAGTCACTCCTGCGGATTGGGCGAGCCGCTCTCGGAAGCCGAAGCGCGCGTGATGTTGCTTTTGCGTGCGAACGTTCTTGCTGCTGGGTTTAGTGGTGCACGACCGTTGGTGATCGACACGCTGATCGCGATGCTCGAAAAGGGCGTGACGCCCGTCATTCCTGCAAAGGGTAGCGTTGGCGCAAGTGGTGACCTGGCGCCGCTCGCACACCTGGCACTCGCAGCGATCGGCGAAGGAGAAGTCTTTTACCAGGGTGAACGGCTCGCGGCAGCCGGCGCCCTCGAGCGCGCCAACGTTGCGCCATTGCAGTTGGAAGTTAAGGAAGGGCTCGCACTTCTGAATGGCACGCAGGCGATGGGTGCGGTTGGAGCTCTCGCGCTTGGTCGAGCCCAGAAGCTGGTTCGACTTGCCGACGTGGCGGGCGCAATGACTCTGGAAGCTTTGAAAGGCACGCCCGTCGCTTTCGATGAACGCATTCATGCTGCACGCCCGCATCCGGGGCAGCTAGCTGTTGCCGCACACTTGAGAGAGTTACTGCAGGACAGCGAGATTCGAAAGTCGCATCTCGACAACGATCCACGCGTGCAGGACGCTTACAGTTTGCGTTGCATGCCGCAGGTGCATGGTGCAATTCGCACGGCGTTGAATCACGCGATACAGGTGGTTGAGATTGAGAGCGGCAGTGCGACCGATAATCCGCTCGTCTTCTCGGAAACCGGGGAAGTATTATCCGGCGGAAACTTCCACGGCGCACCGCTCGCACTCGTTTTTGACTACGCTGCAATCGCTTTGACAGACCTGATGAGTATCACGGAGCGTCGCATCGACAGGCTCGTCAATCCCGATTCAAACGAGGGACTGCCGCCGTTTTTGACGTCGCAACCGGGCATCTCTTCGGGTTTCATGATGCTGCAAGTGACCGCGGTAGCGCTTTTGAACGAAGCAAAGGTGCTGGCCCATCCGGCAAGCATCGACAACGTGCCGACTGATGGCGGTAAGGAAGATCACGTCTCGATGGGCATGACTGCGGCGACGAAGTTGCGCGCCATCGTGCAACTGGCGGAGCTGGCGACTGCAATCGAATTGCTGGCGGCCGCGCAGGCATTGGAATACCGGCCGCAGGCACCCGGAGTCGGCGTCAAGCAGGCTTACGATATTGTGCGCGGCCACGTGGCGCCGCTCACGCACGACCGCGCGATGGCCGGTGACATCGAAAAGCTTACATCCGCGATTATCCGCGGCGACTTTCAATCTGTGTAAAGTGGAGGACTGACAATGTCGAACCCAATGGACGATCGTAGACGATCTCTCGAAGAAGACTATTTTCATCGCAAGAACCATGAAGCGATCGAAAAGCTGCGCGCCAAGATGAAAGTGGCAGAAGAT
>JBKPPU010000137.1:0-5307 GCA_046733695.1 Acidobacteriota bacterium | reverse complement strand
CGATTGAATGGTCCGAGATCGACGACGACTTTGATATTCGAGAGTTGGGCTTTCCACTTATCAGCCGCGCCGGCCAGCGAGTCGATTCCCAGCTTGAGGTCGCCTGGTGTCCCGTCAGTGCTCGAGTACTCGGCGTAAATTTTCAAAATACCCGGCTCGTTTACAAATGCGTACTGGTAATTCGCGGGCAGCAAACTGCTGACGTTGATGTTGCGGTCAACCATCTTCATCAAGCCTTCGCCGAGGATCTCAACTTCCTTTTCAGCGTTGGTCAGGCCGAGAGCGTTGCCAACGTTCGGGAACACACCTTTCGAGTTCAGCAGTTTGTATGCATCTGCGAAGTAAGTTTGGGCGCTCTTCAGTTTCTTGTCGTTCGGTGTGAACTGCGGCATGTCGAACAACAGTTTCTGCGTGCCGGTTGATTGGACCACACCGTAAGTTGAGTTGGTCGAGGGCTGCGCGATGTCCTTCGGTTCGGCAATTCGATAAGTGTTAACGCCGTTTCGCTTGATTAACGGCACACTCTGCCCTTCCTCGATGAGTTTCACGTCCTTAGTGTTCGTTTGTTGCTTCACGACTGACCACGAACCATCAGGCGGCAAAATCAACGACCCACGCGCGGTGCTGACAAAGATGTCCTTGGCCCCACTTTTTGCAGCGCTTACGTCCACACGCGCGAGCCGCATCTTTTGGTTCGACTTCGCGATATCGATAACGCAATCCACTGGGCCACCGAGCGTGCCGCCCTGGAAATCGAGCAGTTCAGCGAAGACTCTTGTCGGAACCAAAATCGCAGCCGGCGCAAGCTGCACGTATCCCAACATCTTTCGCGACTGTACTTTGAAGTCACCACGCGCCGGATCCGCAACTCCGCCAAGCGTCACGTTGTCCAGATGTACATCCGCATCGAATACGACTGCCTGCATCTCAACATCGAGCGTGAAGTTTTTGTCCGGAGGAATCGGCTTCGACTGATAGAGATCTTTCCATTGCGCTTGATTCAAACCGAGCAGCTCCGGCGAGAGCGTCGGGTCGGTTAGTTTGAAGGATGATTTGAACGGGCTTGCGGCTGCGTAGTCCTTGATCTCGCGGACGTTCGAAATTCCTCTTACGATGTCGTGATGGACTTCGTAAGGATCCGCAACGGGCTGATCGCCAAAGTGTTCGAAGTTGATCTTGTAACGAAAATCGAAGAAGCCATCGCTCTCTGCTTTCCAACCCGAATCTGAACGAAACACGTAGCCGTTTGCCGAGCGCAAGAGCGTAATCGTGCGAACGACGTGAACGCCCCATGGATAAAGAATGCTGCGCACTTGTACGACTTCGTGCGCAGTGCGTCCCACCAACACTTCAAAGAGTGTTTGACTTACTTCGGCAATTTTGGCACCGGCATCGAGCCAGTTGCTGAATATCGACGCGCCATAACCAGAAAACTCAATCTTTTCAACGGGCACTTTCGGTTTGCGGCCACCAAATTGGAATTCTTCGTTGAAAATCTTCTTAACGGTTTGCCCGAGCGTACTGCCGTTGACTGGGAACGCGAAAAATGAAGTTCTAAGTTGACCATTTAGCGGAACACCAAAGAGCTCGAATTTTAGGTTTTCGTCGAGTTGCAGCGTCCATCCTTTGAACGCCGGACTCTCGTCAGACGACGGAGCTTTGGGCGCCAGCGATTTAATTTGCAAACCACCACGTAGCTGTTCAAAGTAGGGACGGTTGAAGGAGATTCGTGAGCCGTCTTCCGGTTTCAGAAATGGCGTTCGTTCAAAATTTGCCTGCGCAATGATGGCAAATGGAAGGCTAAAGATTGATTGCAGGAGTCGCGGAGTCTTATTGTCGTTAAACTCTTTCACGAAATGTTCGGTTACCGGAATGGGAGCAATCGGCACCGGATAAGGACTTTCTGAGCCGATGCGCGTTGGCAAACCATCGTTCTGGTAGACCAGTATTCCGGGCGTCACCGTAATGTTGTCGTCGGTAGCGACTGTCCCTTCGACTTCCAGCGGGATGTTCGAGATCGGCTCCGACGAAACCTGCGGCAACGTGATTGCACGCAGGTTCTGACCAATGGAAACGACATCCATGTTGAGGATTTGCAATGGCAGTTGAGAACCACTGGGCACTAACGCGCCGGACGTGGTACCAACGTTCCGCAGAGTCGCGTTTCCTCTCGCGTCACGGTCGACGTGAATTGACGTTCCCCAGCCGACACCCATCTGATCGGCATTGCTCGAAACGTCCAGCAGGATGAATGCGTCCTGCGTGAACAAAATGCCGGCGGCCGGCGCTTTCGACGTTGCTTGTGTTTCAGTATCTCGCGCTGTAAATGAAACCGGCGGGCCAGTGCCTACGAAGCTGGCACGCTCCAGATCGATTGACTGGGTGTCGAGCAGTGCCTCCACACTTTTGATGTTTTTGGTGGCTGGATGCGCCTCAAGGAAACGAAGTGCTGTCTGACGATCTTCAGAATTAGACGCGGTATTTATCAGATCGGATAGATCGTTTACTGAGCTGAACTCCGAAGCGCGCTCACTTAAGGTTGGTGGTGCAGCCACTGCCTCGAGCCGCGCGCTTTCAACCGCCGTTTGGGCAACGACGTTCCGATTAAACGCGCGCACGCCAACCTGAAAATTCTTGATTTCTGGAACTGGTTGAGAGCCGGACGAACTCAACGCTGACGCCTGTCCCAGCAAAAGCGCCTGGTCAACGGGGGAGAATCTGAAATAAACGTATGCGGGATTCTCAACAGTGCCATCTTCTTTGACGTGTACCTCTGGCGGATTGGGCCACTTAACAAATCCAACCAAACCCATGCTTACATTTCCGAGAACACCGCGCGCTGTAAGTCGACGCCCCGGCGCATAGTTCGAGACGTACGGATCCGGCAAAGTGGGAAGATAACGGTAAATTCCAAATGAGAGCGAGACCGTCCCGGCAGTTAATTCGTTGTCGCTCGTGAGATTGCCGGTCAAAAACAAACTGTAAGGTCGCGTGACGTTGAAGAAAGCATTTCGCAAAGCCACCGCACAGATTTCAAATGACTCTGGAGTGGGATTGCCGTCGAAAAGCAGGTCATTGTCGAAAAGCGCGGCGCGGAATTTAGAGCCGTTTTGATAAATGCTCGCGAGCGCAATAGTCGATTCAATAACGAAGGGCGAACCGTTCGCATCCACCGGCCGATCGAACGCAGCCTTGTGCTTACAGAAAAACAGAACCGCTTCATTGCCTGCCGCCGCCGAAACATAGATGAAAGGAAAAGCCTTGCCGTAGGTCAGGGTGATGTCGGAGTGATGTTCTGAGTTCGCGTTTTCCCACAACGTCCACTTCAATTTGCCGCGTGTGTTATCGGCGAAGAAGTCAGCCACGGTAAGCAGACCGGGTTCGGCGATGATCGCGGGTTTGATTAGACGAGTGTCGCCGGATTTCAGTCCTTTCCAATTAGCCGTCGCGCCCTTCAGTACTCCAATAACCAGAGCGCCGGTTCCTGAGGCCTGACCGAGTTGTTGAGGCGCAATCTTCGCCGCCGGCAACAGCCAACCGCTTGCGCCTCCGATTTCTGCCTCGCCGGTAAAGTTCGAGAGAACCGAATCTGAAGTTTGAAACGAAAAAATATTTGGCGTATCACTCGAGGTGGTGACTTTGTAAGGAACCAGGATTTGTGAGATGGGCGCGATCCAAACCGCATTGGCGTTGGAAAACTCAAAGTTTGCTTGGCTGCCGAAGACTGTGCAGCTTGCGTTCGCCGCGGTTAACTTCCCTGCTCCGTTGCTTAATTTCAACGAACAAGTCTCGGGAAATTTCACGTCAGCCGCCGCTGCGTCGAAGCCTGCGTCAGGCGAAGTTGTTGTGACTTTGTTCTGGTCGAGATTGAGGCTGAGGGTGCCGTTCGATCCTGTTTTGATGATGATCTTATCGCCGTCCACTTCAGCCGAGATTGAAAGATCCAGTGAACCGCCGCTGACCTTCAATCCCGTGTAGTAACCGGCAAGCCCCGGATCATTCGCAATCAGAGTTGACGCGATCCAAACACTACCGGCTTGGATGCGGTACGTTTTTGTGGGAAAGACCGTGCCCCAAAACGGAATCAACAACACCGGCGTGGTGTTTCCCTGGAAGCAAACGGAAATCATCCGCTTCGGGAAAAAGAAATCGAACCACACGGCAACACCGTGCTCGTCAATGAACGGACCGAACGAATTACTCGCGGCCAGCCCCGAGCCCCAAACAGGAACTGAATTTCCGATGAGATTGCTTTGAAATGCGGTAGCGCGTCTGAAGACAAGTGGCGCCACTCCGTATTCTTCGTCGGCGAGCGAAGCGTCGATTATGGGATCGAGATGGGCAAAGCGATCGAAAGAAGTCTGGTGAGACACTTCCAAGTGTTCCGCGCCCTCGTGATGCAAACGCTCGCCGGAAACGGCAAAATTTTCGTCCCTGGCGAGATGCGTGACGAGCGCTTTTTGAAGCTCGTGAAGATCAATCGAAGTGGTGCGGTCGCCGGGCTTGAGATTCCCGGTGAGCTGCTGAAGCCTGCTAAAGATGCGCTCTCTTTCCATGACGGGTATCGCTGAGGAAGAACGGATGAGAAACGTCGTTTGAAAGGTCGTGTTCTGTAAATCAAAAAGTAGAGTAGCTGAAGTCCCGCACGTTTGACGAAAAATCCAAAACAATCAAATGAGGGCTGTGGCGGCAGCGATAATTCGATTAGGTTGGACCAAAAGAACGCTGCGCACAATATGCCTGTCCGGGGAAAATGTCAACATGCAGGCGGCATTTTGTAAACCCAAAGTTGAAATGTCACATACTTGCACGGACGCAAAGTTCATCACCACGATCCTAGTTCCTGACACGAAGATGCGAGGGTGAGAATCGCTCGAAAAGATTGCGGCAACAATTACGAAGGAATCAAGTACTTGTACTTTTCCAAAAAATGGAACCATTAAATTGCCGGGCGTTTTGGAACCATTAAGTTGCCGGGAGTGCGTCTAAGAACGGTGGGAAACATTTACGAGGGAATTTAGAGTCGTTTGTACTTTTTTGAAGACTTGGAAGAATTTGGAACCATTAAGTTGCCGGGCGCTATTGGAACCATTAAATTGCCGGAGCGGCAAATTAATGGTTCAAGTTACAGTAGTAGTATAATTCCAAGCGACCTTCGTAATATTGTGGCGGAGGGGACAGGACTCGAACCTGCATAGCCTTTCGGCCGGCGGTTTTCAAGACCGCTGCACTACCATTATGCGACCCCTCCGCAAGGGGTGGGCTAGAATATAACGCACCGGGATTTTAATTCAAACTCCGCGGAAT
>JBKPPU010000136.1:0-3986 GCA_046733695.1 Acidobacteriota bacterium | reverse complement strand
TCTCGATTCGGCAGAGTTTTATTCGGCCATGAATAATCGCATACAGGCAATCCGCAGGCTCGCCGGCACGGTAGACGAAACGACGGCGACGGAAATCCAGGACCACTGAATTGCGGGCCATGTCGCTAACGAGGGCATCATCCAATGTTAAGCCAAAATCCAACCGGCGGATTATTTCAGCGCGATCTTCGGGAGTTAAATCCCGCGCGCGCTTTTGTTCCTGCAGGGCATTCATCTCCATGTCCTTCTGGGCATCGAGCTACAGTTTCCAGCTTGAAACGTTTGCCGCTTGTTGCTCTTTGTTCAAAGTGGTCCTGTTGCGGGTTTGTTTTTACGACGATTGTAAGGAAACCCGCGCGATGTTTCCCAGGCTTGTTAGTCTCGAATGAATTTGTTGACGCAATGCTAGGGCGAGTACTGGCACGAACGCCTAACCGAGGCCCGAACTTTAACATGAAGCTCCCAAGCGCGCAAGAACAATAAGGCCCAACAAAGTCGTTTTATGGAGTCAAAATCCAACATTCTCGTCGTTGACGACAACCCCGACAAATTGAGCCTGATCGAGGCTGCTTTGAGTCTCGCCGGCTATAACGTAATCACGGCCACCGATGGTGATGAGGCACTTGCCGCCATCGAGTCGTACCAACCGGACCTGGTGATAACCGACGTGATGATGCCCCGCATGAATGGCTACGAGTTGGCCCAACGCATCAGGGGCAATCCGTTGACGAAGTTTATTCCCGTCATCATGCAGACCGCTGCCGGGAGACGCTCCGAAGATCTACGGAGGGCCAACGAAGTCGGCGCCTTGGGCTACATCACAGATCCCACCGATCTCGACCTGCTACTGGCGCGGACCAGAACGCTGCTCGAGTTCAAAGCCTATCTCGACGTTTGTGAGGAAGCCGCCTTTACGGATCATCTGACGGGTCTTGCGAACCGCAGACGATTTGAACGCCAACTCGAACGAGAAGTCGGGCGTGTGCAACGCTTTGGGCATCCGTTCAGTCTTCTGATGATCGACATCGACAGGTTCAAGAACCTTAACGATAGCTTTGGTCACGATGCCGGTGACGAGGCCATACGTCGCATCAGCAGGGTTTTGCGAGAAGGAACTCGAGGCATCGATCTGGCGGCGAGGATTGGTGGCGAAGAGTTTGCGGTGTTGCTCGTCGAGACGGGTAAGGATAGTGGTTACGAAGTCGCCGAACGACTACGCAACGCCATCAAGAAAATGGAGATTCCGAACGCAGCACAGATCACCGCGAGTTTTGGGGTTGCAGAATGTCCTACCGACGCGCAAACTGCTGTTGATATCCTGAAGGCGGCGGATGTCGCTTTGTATCAAGCCAAGAGAAGCGGCCGCGACCGGGTAGTGAACTCGGGGCCGCTGAGGTCGAACTCAGTGGCGGCGGGCGACGTACAAGGCGATGGAAATCTAGGAGTTGCATCGCGAGGATAGCATGGCAGATTACAAAGATAAGCTGGACGAATGGCAGGAAAGGGCGCGCCGAAAAGCTCGCGAGCTCGACGAAAAATTCGCGATCTCGGACCTCGTAGGTGAAGGTGCTCGTGCTGCCAGTGAGGCTGCGAAGCGTGGTGCTGAAACGATGGCGAATGGCGCCGAACGTTTGCGGAGTGAAGCAGAACGGCTGACTGACGACGAGGAAGTCGGCGAGGCTGCGAAACGTGCGGCGACCGAGACTGTTAAAAACGTCAAGCGAGCCGGCAAAGTTGTTCGTGACGCTGCAGGTGACACGGGCAAAAGAGTTTTTGACGACGCGAAGACTTATTACGATCGAGCGTCGCAGTTCGTCGATACCGGCGCACGCTTCACGCGCGCCTCGACAGCAGCTACGAGTGGATTGCTGAAAGCTCGCGACTGGATCAAGGAAAATCCCGGGAAGGCCGCTGTTGTTTCAGTATCGCTTGTGCTCGGTATCAGGGCAGGCGCTGCGTTTCCGGGTTTGGATGCGGTGTTGCTCGGCTCTCATCCACACTGGTTGACGCACTCCGCGCTTCCGGTTTGGGGAATCCACAAAGCGAGCGAAAAGTTTGATAACTATCTGAAGAAGCAGGAAGACCTGATCGCGCGCGGCGAACTCGACGAAGCTGCGCAACAACGAGCGGAGTTTGAGCGCAAGATTGTGAAGTACGTTGGTGCTCCGCTGCTCGGAGCGTTTAGCTGCGCGGCTGGTGCTGCGATGTGGGCACAGATCTTTCAGCCCGGCGCGATTACTGGTGCGCCGATCAGTTGGCTACTCGGTGGCAATCCGTTTCTTGATGGTGTGTGGCTGTTTGCGAACGGCGTGATCTGTTTTCATCAGGGCTACAAGTTCTTCATGATCGCACTAGCCAATCAGGATGAGGTGGCTAGAGTCGTGAGGGAGATAAAGGGGCTCTTGCCTGCAGCAGTTTAGTTAGACAGGATTAAAAAGATTTGCATGATTTACATGATTTATCGTGTTCATCATGAAAATCCTGTCATCCTGTCAACTAACTGATCGAAATCGGGAACGGCAGGAAGCACAGCGCGAACACGATCAGAGTCACGACCGCGATTACGATGCGTCTAGTCCCCAGCGGTTCCATCACCGCAGGCTGCGGATGTGGGACCTTCATCATCACCGCCAGGAGCACGGCGTAAAGAAATCCACTCGGGCTGCCGTGCCACCAATATCCCAGCACTGCAAGCACCGACACAGTCACAAATACAACGCGCCCGATAACTTTGTGTGCGCGACCGCCAAACAGCGAATACGTACCGTGACCACCGTCCAGTTGTCCTACCGGCATTAAGTTCAAACTCGTCACCAGCAATCCGATCCAGCCGGCCATGTAGTAGGGATTGGTAGGTGAATTCGGTTCGAGTGCGATTCCCGCAACTTTACCGATCAACCGAAACAGGAGCGGATCGTTAAAGAAGATCCAATGACCCGCTGGCTCCAAAGGTGGACTGACACTCAAAACACCGATCACCGAGATCGGCAGCGCAACCACAAATCCAGCCAAAGGACCAGCAAGCCCGATGTCGAAAAGCGCGCGACGCGTCGGGATAGCGGATCTGATCTTGATGAACGCGCCAAAGGTGCCTGCAAGAAAGAGCGGCGGCGCCGGAATGAAGAACGGCAGCGTTGCATCCACTTTGTAATAACGACAGGCGAGATAGTGTCCCATTTCGTGCGAGAAGAGAATTGCGAGCAAGCAAACCGAGAACGTCACACCCTCGCCAATCAAAGCAGGATGTGAAAACGCATATCTGAACAGCTCGACGATCGAATAGTAATAAGTAAGTGGAATGTACAGCACGTAGTCGAGCGGGGTTGCCAGGCTCGGTTCCGGCGCGGGCAGGTCCGGCGGTGCTCCCTGCATAAGTCCGGCGACAGTTGTGGTGACAATGGTCAGTAAAAACAGCAGACCATGAATCCGCCAATCACGCGCCGAGATCTTTGCCGGCTGGCGTTCATACAGGTCAAAACCCGGCGGTACAGTTCTAATCGATTCAGCCATGGTTCAAAGGTTTGATGCCGAAAAGGGGCGGCCACGGAGTGCCGCCCCTAATTAGTGAACCCTTATTTTCTTCTCAGTTCTAAAACTCGTCTTCGTCGTCGTTCGAATCATCCAGCTCGATATCGCCGTCATCGTGTGACTGGAGTTCCTTGCCCGGCTTGAAGCGAATAGTTTTGCCTGATGGAATTGCGACCTCTTCTCCCGTTCGAGGATTGCGGCCGACGCCTCGTTTCCGTGGCTTCACCACGAAGACGCCGAATCCGCGGAGCTCAATCCGTTCACCTCTGGTCAGCGCCTCTTTCATCGAATGGAAAAGAGCTTCGACGGCTTGTTCGGCTTTCATCTTCGGCACGCCGGTTTTGTCAGCAACGCGGTTGATGATGTCTAACTTGATCACGTCCTAGGGGCTCCTTTCTGCTGCACCTGCGGACGCTGTCCGTGGGCTGCAAAAATGCAGGCGAGGATGATAGAGAGCG
>JBKPPU010000135.1:0-9410 GCA_046733695.1 Acidobacteriota bacterium | reverse complement strand
TTGATCGACGGCGCTGCTCTCGGTGGCGGCTGTGAACTTGTCGCGGCGTGCGATATCGTTATCGCTTCGGATCGCTCGCGATTCGGACAGCCGGAGATCAAGCTGGGCGTGTTTCCGCCCGTCGCCGCTGTGCTTCTGCCGCTCGTGATTGGCGAAAAGCGCGCGCGAGAATTGATTCTGACCGGCGAGATAATCGATGCGGTCGAAGCCGGACGGCTGGGTTTGTGCAATCACGTGGTGCCGGGCGCTCATCTCGAACCAAAGCTCCTCGAGGTGCTGGCGAAGTTGAGAGAGCTGTCGGGCACTTCGCTTAGTTACGCTCGACAGTCGCTCGATCGCGGCCGCGGACGGTCCGTCGACGACGCGCTAAGCGAACAGGAAAACATGTATCTGCACGAGCTGATGAAGACCCAGGACGCGAACGAGGGCGTGAAAGCGTTCATGGAGAAGCGAAAAGCGATTTGGCGGCACCGGTAATTATGAGGAGTGTATTTACAGTAGCGCTGGTCCTGATTTGTCTTTCACCCGCGCTTGCACAAACCAAGCCGACCAAACCCGGTTCGCACTCAACACGCGTTCGCCCTTCAATGTCGGCTGAAGCGAAGGCGCTACTCGAAGACGCGATCGGCGTTGTCTGCACTCAAGCGAAGCTCGATCCAAAGAGCAGCATCGCAATCGACGACATGCAGGCGCGCCCTTCGTTACCGGTTACGAGTGCGGACGCGCGCGCCGGCGCCGAACGTGCACAGAGGCTTCTGCCAGTCGCGAAGAATCTCGTGATTAGTACCATGCGCCAGCTCACCATTGAGTATGGTTTACAGAAATCTCGGAACTTTAACCTGAGGCTTCGGCTGGCCATCGGAAGAGTCAATGCGGTCAAAAGAATCAGGCCCGACATGGAATCGCGTGACAACGCCTCGGTGTATTTGAGCCGGCCACACGTGATAACTTTCGGCACGATCTTTCTGGCAGGCCTACGTTCCGACGAGGGAATGATTAGCGTGTTGGCCCATGAGCTGATGCACGTTGCCGACGGTGATAACGATAGTTTGCGCGTGCTGTCGGCCGCAGTCGGAAACAGGGCTTCGGATCTCACCGGGCTCGACGTTCATGGGCAGCGCAGTGAGGAGATCACTTGCGATCTGATTGGCGCGATGGCCGTTCGTGCGTACATCGTCAGCACTCCCGATTACGAGTCCATCTCGCGACGATTAGCGCGTTCAGTTCAACATAACTGTGTAGATCTCGACGAAGGCGACGAGGATCATCTCTCGCCACGCAACACGATCCGTGCGATTCTTGCTTTGAACCCTGGGTTGGTACGCGAACTGATTAACGATCGATTCTAGAATGCCCAGAAAACTTGTCTTGTGCTTTTTGTGCCTTTTTGTGGCTGTAATAGGTTGTCGATCAGTTATCGATCGGCAGGACGTAAGACCGCGTGTCTTACGCGACGTGCCCGCGCGCAACCTCGCGTACCGCTTCACTCCGGACGTTTCACCCCCCTCGGCTGAAATCGAAGACTTCGACAAGTTTCCTGCAGTCGCGAACGACTTTGCCGGCAAACGCAAGGATGAAGCACTCATTCGAACGGTCGTCTCTCCGGACGGGCGGCGCGTACTCGCACTCTATGGCGCCGCCGATGAACCCGGTTCGACGTTTCGCATCGACCTTTACAACTCCGACGGACAATTTCTGCGCAATCTGATCCCGCCCGACATTGCCTGCGTTTTCCCGGAGACTGTTACGTGGTCGCCTGATGGAAACTTCATCAACTTCATCGCACGGAAGCGCTCTACGCCCAGTCCGAGCCCGACGCCTTTCGAGGAACCTGTGCCTCAGCCGTCGGGGTCGCCATTACCGTCGCCATCGACGTCGGTAGCTCCGATATTTGCTCCAGTCGCGAGTTTCTACACGGAACAGATCTACATCTGTAATCGCGACGGCTTCGATCTCAAACCACTGACCTCGCGTGATGGGTTGATCTATTTCTACTTTGTCTGGGCTCCTGATGGTCACGCGATGGCGGCGCTCGCCTGCAAGGAAGATGAATGGAACGAACGCGAGCGACAGGGCAAATTGCCGGCTGGTCGTCCGCGTTTGATTGGGCAGGATGGAACCGAGCGATTACTGGACGATGCATTGACGGATGCGTTGCCGGTGTGGTCTCCGGACGCGTCGAAGATTGCAACGGCGTTTGATACGGACGTGGCGATTTATGACTCTGGAGGTAAGACGCCGACGCAGGGACGTTTGCCACTCGGTGAGCAGTTGATCGCAGCGTCAGTTGTTTACGAAGAGAAGACCTCGACGAAAAAAGTGAATGCGAACACGAACACTCAAAAGGCGGGTTCAGCGCCCACGACACCCGCGTCGTTTAATCCAATCGTGCGACTCGACTGGCGCCGGCCGGAAGCCCTCTACTTCCAAACGGCCTACGTTCGCCTGCGGCCGGAAACCATCAACACGTTCCAGCGTTGGCACCAATTAACCCTCAGCGCCCAGGCGGCGGTTCTCAAGTGACGGGTTTATCCGCGTCTGCGGAAGATCATCATCACAAACAGGAGCAGCCCGATCAGTAAGAGCACGATCGATCCCGGCCAGATCCAGAACCCCCGGCCGCTACTATACCCACCCACGACAATGCATCCCGTGGAAGACAGTAACAACAACAACCCGATTGCAGCACTTATTCTCACGCGTATTCCCGATCCATCCGCAGATTACACAGATTCTAAAAAACCATCTGTGTAATCTGTGGATAAAGATTTTTCTACTACGCTGGGGGTTGTTGGCCCTCGGGGGCCATTTGCCTGGCGGCGTCCTGGACTTTGTCGAGTGCGCCGCGGGCGACGCCCTCGACGCTGTCGACCAAACGCTCCCCGGTTTCGCCGATGTACTCACTCTCGAATCGCGTGCTTGGCAATACGAGTCCCACTGCCGTTCCCGCTGCTACCGCTACCGCCCCGATCGCGAGCGGGTTATCATGCAGCACTTGCTCAAAACGCGTCCCCACCGACGACGCCGTATTCTTAGCTTTCGTGCCGAGATCACTCAACGCTTGCGTCGAACGATTGGCCAGATCACTCGCAGTCTCTCTCACATTATCGAGAGTGCCACTGCCTTGCGTCTGCCGCATCTGTCCCTGGTCACTCGTGCCGTAGTTCGGAACGCGTACCTGCGGAACTCTTCGTGACCTACTACCCTGATAACTCGGTCCTCCGCGGAAGTTTCGCATCAAAAGCATGCCGACTCCGAGACCGATTAGCGCCACGGGAATCGGATTCCTCCAAACGCTGTCAGCCACTGACGACCCGGCGTCTTTGATTGCAGTTCCCGCACGACCCGCCACTTCACGTGCCGGCTCAGCTACTCCACTGATGGTTTCTCCTACTCTCTCCATTACTCTTTCAACCTTTCCTATTGTGGCTTCCCGAACGGTTTCTTTAACCTGACCAACCAAATGTTCCGGACTGAGCCTTTCTTGAATTAAATTGATCGTTTGAGTCATTTCTGCTCGAGTGTCTTCAATGTCCGCTCGCAATTGTTCGGTATTCTCATCCGAGTCCGCAGCGCTTATTTGATTTGTTCCTTCATCCATGTTGCGTCCTCCTTCAAAGTCTCTACTGTTTCTCGCGGAGTCAGTTCTGCTTGTTGAAGCGCCATCAACGCTTTGCCGATCAGCAACCAACCAACGACGGCGACTACGACTCCGACCAGCAACGCCGCGCCCCAATTCGGCAGGACCTTCGCCAACAACATGATGATGCCGGCGACAATCGCCAAAAGCGCTGCGTAGGCGACTGCTCCTCCAACCACCAGATAACCAACGTTCCTACCGACGTACTTCACTTTCTGCGCGACTTCGACCTTTGCGAGAGCCACTTCCTGTCGAACGAGGTTGCTCATCTCGGTTGCGAGATCGCCGAACAGATCGCCAAGCGGACGGTTTTCTAAAGAGCGATTTTCATTTAGCCGTTGCATGTCACACCTCCTACTTCACTAAATGCGGTTAGGAGAAGTTGACGTTTGCCTTCCGGAAACGTTTGTGTTGAACGGCTGCTGCCCGGCGCCGGTACCCATTGGTGGTCGTGTTCGTGCATTCGACCGAGGTTGATTACCGGTGTTCATTGAGCTGTTTGAAGCTGCCTCCATCGACGACTTGATCAAACGTGCACCAGCGAAGCCCAAAAGAAACGCGCCGCCGATCAGGAGCGCAGGCTGGCGCCGGCCAAAGTTTTGTACGTCGTCAAGAAAGCGTTTTGGATCCTGCTCGCGCAGATACCTTGCCATCCGGTCAAGGCTGTTAGCGGCTTTGTCGCCATACTGTGCGGCGAAGCGTGCGATAGGCCCGTTGCCTTCATTGTTCAGAGTTTCACCGAAACGTCTGACAGCATTCACAACTGTGCTCAATTCAGACGCCGCAGTTTCTTTCTGACGGTTGATCTGATCGCCTGCTCGTTGTTGAACCTGATTCACAACTTCGCTGGTTGTTTGTTTGGCTTGTTGGAGTAGATCCTGTCCGTCGTCTCCCTGGTTTTGCTGGGAACCCTGTTCTGCTGCCGTTGTTGTGAGGTTGTATCGTGCTGCCCACCACCAACCATTCCGTGCGTCTGTTGCGGAGTTATGCCTGCGCCTTGCGAACCAGTAGCACCCTGATTTTGCGTGCCGCCCTGGTTTTGCGAACTGGTCGCACCCTGACCCGGCGAAGGCGATTCACCTCCCACCTGCTTCTTACTCGCTGCAGCTTTAGAAGCAGTCGTGGTAGTGCCTTGCGGCACTTTATCTTTCTTTTCCATTAATGTCCCTCCCCTTGTTCGTTCTTGGAATTGTGCAAGTGAACAATTGAATTATCTCGAAACGAGTTTTTTGCGTTCATTTTGTTGTGAACATAACGCTGGAATGAATCACAAAACGCACAATTCGAATACCGCTTCGCACAGGTATGGTGTTTGACTTGCACATCATCAACAAATTCATCCGCAAGGGGGACATCAATGTCGACAAACCAGGAAACAGGAACGTTCGATTCAGGTGAGTCATCATCAACACACGATCGATCATCGCGCTCTGGTGGCGCGAATTACGGCAATTACTCGGGAGAGCAGGCACGACCCGGCTTGCCATCCGCGAGTGCAAAACGATTAGCGAAAGGTTTAGGTTGGTTCAGCGTTGGCCTCGGTCTGACGGAACTGCTTGCGCCACGCGCTATTGCCAGCATCACAGGTGTTTCAAACAAACACACAGGTTTAATACGACTGTACGGTCTGCGCGAACTCGCTGCGGGGATCGGAATTTTTGCGCAAAAGAATCCTCGAGAGGCGATGTGGTCGCGCGTTGCGGGAGACGCAGTCGATCTCATCAGTCTCGGCGTTGCCTGCACGGCTCCGGACGCCAAGCGCGGCAGAGTAACGTTCGCGACCGCGAATGTGCTCGCGGTCACGGCGCTCGACGTGATCTGCGCCATGCAACTCAGCGACGGCAACCAGGGAATTCATGCGAAAGCTTCGTGCGTTGTGAATCGGCCGCTGGAAGAGGTTTACAACTTCTGGCGCGACTTCCAAAATCTGCCGCGGTTCATGCGCCATCTCGACTCGGTCACTGATATCGGCGAAGGCCGTTCGCGGTGGAAAGCCAAAGGCCCGGCGGGAATGGACGTGGAATGGGAAGCGATGATCGTTGCGGACGTTCCGGGCGAAGTGATTACGTGGCGATCTTTGGAAAACTCCGACGTCGATAACGCGGGCGCCGTTCGCTTCGAACAAGCTCCCGGCGGACGCGGCACGATCGTCAAAGTCAACTTCGAATACAAGCCGATGGCCGGCGTGCTCGGTGCAACTGTCGCGAGATTGTTTGGCGAGGAACCGAATCAACAGTTGGACGACGATATGCGGCGCTTCAAACAAGTTCTGGAAGTCGGCGAAGTTGTAGTTTCCGACGCCACACTACTTGGCACAGGTTACATGGCACAACGGCCGGGCCGCCCGGCAGCCGCGAGTGAGCTCGAAGGCGCGGAGATGTTGCCGAGTGAAACTGCGACGAACTACCGATCGGAAGAACGCAGCTCGGAAAGGGGGATGATCTAGCGATGAAAGCGAATTGTTGGTACGGCAAAACACAGGTTCGCGTCGAAGACGTTCCGGATCCGCAGATCCTCAATCAGGGCGACGCAATCGTGAAGATCAGTTCCACGGCAATCTGTGGTTCAGACTTACACCTCTACAACGGGTTTATTCCGACGATGCAGCGCGGCGACATCCTCGGCCATGAGTTCATGGGCGAAGTGATGGAAGTGGGACGCGAAGTGCGCAACCTGAAAGTTGGAGACCGCGTGGTCGTTCCTTTCCCGATTGCGTGTGGAAAATGTTTCTTCTGCAAAGAGCAGATGTTTTCACTTTGCGAGAACACAAATCCAAATGCATGGATGGCCGAAAAAGCGTTTGGCCATGCAGGCGCGGGAATCTTTGGTTACTCGCACCTGACCGGCGGCTATGCAGGCGGTCAGGCCGAATACGCGCGTGTCCCTTTCGCTGATGTGGGTCCGATCAAGGTGCCCGATCACTTGACGGACGAACAGGTACTCTTTCTTTCAGACATCTTCCCGACCGGTTACATGGGTGCGGAGATGTGCGACATTAAGCCGGGCGACACGATCGCGATCTGGGGATGCGGACCAGTCGGACAGTTCTCGATTCGCAGTGCTTTTCTGCTCGGTGCAGAACGAGTGATTGCGATCGACGAGGTTCCGGAGCGTTTGAAGATGGCTGAAGATGGCGGCGCTGAAACTATCAACTATCGCAACGAAAGCGTTTACGAGAAGTTGATGGACATGACTGGTGGTCGCGGACCTGACGCCTGTATCGACGACGTCGGTATGGAGGCACACGCGCCGGCAATGATTGAGGTCTACGATCGTGTGAAGCAGGCGATGATGATGGAAACCGATCGACCGCACGCCTTGCGCGAAGCAATCATGTGTTGCCGAAATGGCGGCGTAATCTCCGTCATCGGAGTCTATGGTGGATTCATCGACAAGTTTCCGATCGGTTCGGTGATGCAGCGTGCACTCACGATCAAAACCGGCCAGGCGCACGTGCACAGATACATGCGACCGTTATTAGAACGGATCGAGAAGGGCGAGATCGATCCATCATTTGTCGTCACACACACGATGAGTCTTGACGATGCACCGTACGCGTACGACATCTTCAAGAACAAGGACGAGAACTGTATCAAGGTTGTGTTGAAACCGGATTGGAACGGGAATGGCGCAGCGAAGGATGATAGTTACAATGTCGTTCACTAAATGAAGCCACAGATAACGCGGATGAAAATCCGATCTTCATCCGCGTTATCCGCGTTCCAAATTTAGTGCTGACAATCAGACCCCTATAGGACCTATTTTGTTAGGCCGCGATCTTGCTGCTTTCCATTACTGTGAGCAGGTAGTGTTCGATCGCGACTTCGAGAGCGCCGCCGAGTTCTGAGCCGTGAGTTTCACCGGCAACCAGCGACCATTCAGACAAGCGTCCGCAGAGTGAGCGTGCGATTGCGGCGCGTGCCGGTGCTTCGATGAAACTCCAGCCGTGTACCAGGTCTCCACTCAAGACGACGTGAGGCACACCGAGTCCGCAGATCACATTGCCGATACCGATGCCGAGATGTGTGCCAACGCGATCGAGTGTCACTTGTGCGCGTCGTTCACCCGCGTTTGCACGCGCGACGAGGTCTATGAATCTTAACGGCGTATTATGCCGGGCTCGATTCGTTTCGCCACGATACAGTTCGACGGCGCTCGCCGCTGACGCGTATCGCTCCCAGCAGCCCAGATTGCCGCATGGGCACGACTTGCCACCAGCAACAATCGTCATGTGACCAAACTCTCCGGCGATGTCAGTCGCGCCGCGAAAGACTTCGCCGCCCACAACCAGACCGACTCCGATTCCCGCTCCCGCACGAACCAGCACGAAGTCACCGGCTGTTTTCGTCGCTCCGCGTCGCCGTCGTCGCTGCGATTCATAGATCGCTGCAGCCGTCGCATTGTTCTCAACAATCACGGGGACTTTCAATCCAAGCATCTTCGCAATCGGCACATCTCTCCAGCCCTGGTGCGGTGCGTAGAGCAGCCGGCCTCCTTCGACGTCTGTCGGTCCAGAGACGCTAAAGCCCACCACAACTAATTCACGATCGGGCAATTCACGTCGATGTCTGCGAATGGACGATCTGATCTGTGCGATTGCCGTCTGCGGATCGCTTGGAGTTTCGAACGTGTCTTCAAAGATCACTCTACCATCAACCGTCGCTCCACCAACTTGCGTTTGGCTGACACTGAGATTCACGCCGACTAAAAAATGATTTTCTGCTCGCAGCGACAACCCAATCGGCGGGCGACCCACGCGACGTGTCGATTGTTCCGGCGTGCCCTCACGCAAGACACCTGAGTCAAGCAACGGTTTTACGAGTACTGTGATTCTGCGGCGATGAACACCGAGTCGCCGCGCGACGGCAACGCGTGGAATCGGCTGCGCCGCACGGACAATCCGCAAAAGCTCACGAGTAGTTTGAGTAGGAACAACGTTAGACACCTGATTCTCCTTGATTACATTTTCCCTGCGGGGCACCCACCCGTGTACCCAACAGAGGTCGCACTTGGATAACGTCAGAACCACCACGCGGTAGCGGGTGGGTGCCCCGCAGGGATCGTGAGTTTGTAGCAAGCGTTAATCCACAGATGGTTCTTAACAAATCGGCGTAATCTGCGGATGTTTGCGACTACAAATTTGTAAGCGGCGCTGAATGGTCCGACAAGAATGTAGGTTCATGACCTATGAGCGGAAGCGTTCGCACCTGAGCCCGTATTTTTTGACCTTGTAGCCAATGATCCGTTCAGTGCTGTCCAGAAGTTTTGCCGCCTTGGCCCGGTTGCCACGCGAGGTTTTGAGAGCGTCCTGGATCAAATCGCGTTCGTAGGCTTCCATTGCCGACGCGAGCGACAGGCGCGTGACAGTGTCTGATCCTTCGGCAGTTTGCAGCGACGGCGGCAGGTGATGACCGTGAATGACGTTTGAATCGCAGATCAAAACTGCGCGCTCGATGACGTTTTCGAGCTCGCGCACATTGCCGGGCCAGTGATAACTCGTCAGCATGTCGATCGCGGGCGTCGAAATACGCTTAATGCTCTTGCTGTGCTCGCGCTCAAACTTCTCGACAAAATGCTCGGCGAGCAAAAGTATGTCTGGCTTACGCTCGCGCAGCGGCGGCATGAAGATCGTGAAGACGTTCAGACGATAGTAAAGATCCTCGCGAAACTGCGACCGCTTAATCGCTTCTTCGAGATCCTTATTCGTAGCCACGATCAGCCTTACGTTTACTTTGATCGTCTCCACGCCGCCGAGCCGTTCAAACTCGCG
>JBKPPU010000134.1:0-2239 GCA_046733695.1 Acidobacteriota bacterium | reverse complement strand
CAAGAACCAAATCTGGCGCGGTGCAGCCAGCAAGACCTTAGGCTCCGGCAAGGATCCGAAGAAGGTCCAGAAGAACCTGGATAAGGCGATGGCGAAGATGGTGAAGAACTATCCGCCGCCGGTGAAAAAATAACTCTGCGGGTTCGGTGCTCTTGACGGCAACCACAAAGGTCGATTTTGTGGACCGTGCGGCAATTAATTGCTCCACTCGCGGTAAGGAATTGCCTCACGTTACACGTTATGCACTGAAAACTAGCGGTTGCTGTCAAGAGGTGGGCCAGCTACGGACGGATACTGTGCAGGCAATGATTCAGTACCGGGACGCTTTTTCAGGAGCTCCGTGTGGAGGTATGAACTTAAGTCGACAATCAGATTGTCGTTTGGGGCTGAAGCCTAACGACCGGTTATCCCAGTAATCGATCGAACTCATCTTTGACCACACGGTAACACTCACACACGGTTGCTTCCAAGTTCTTGCGGTCGAGGATCTTAAATGTGACCGCGGACGTAGCTGATCGCTCCGGAATCCTGTAGTCGACCGGCGGCAACGGTAACTCCTTCGCGTCGAACGCCTAACATGTCCGCAATCAGCTCCTGAGTCATGATCAGATCATCGGCCTTCACACGGTGGTTTTGGCGAACCTACCTGTGACCGCTGGATCAGAACTGCCTTTTCATCCGCTCCTAATAAAACTTCTCAGCCTAATTCAACCTACGATACTGTTGAGCATTGCGGTATTCATCGGCTTCCAACTCGCGCATCGCATCGGCCTATCAGCACCTGCCGCGGAAGCCCTGGCCCGCGGCGATAGTTTCTTCTCTGCCCTGAAGCCCCAGCTTCTGCCAGGAGTGATTGCCGGCTTTATTGCTGGAGTCGTGATCTTATCGAGTTACCTCTTGTTCAGACCGATTCTACCTATGATGTTTGTAACGCGCGCAGAAAGGTTGAATAGCTCAATGCCGCTCTTAACTCGACTCTTATATGGCGGCATCACCGAAGAGTCGCTACTCCGATGGGGATTAATGACGCTCATGGTATGGGCTGCATGGCGGATATTTCAAAGAGGCCGTGGTACAAGCCAGTCCCTCATTAAGAAGTCTAGAATAGGCTTCACGCAAATGCATGTAGAAATTGGACTTAAATCCGTTGCTGTCGCGAGGACTCATTGAGGACGATGCCACTCACTATGGAGCACTACCTCGAAGAAAACAGGAGCGCACAACCCTTGCCGCGATCTTGAATGAATATGTGCGCGTTCACTTTCCCGAGTACGCCAAGTTTCATTCTGGCGCAGGAGTCCTAGGCGTACTCGGATGCTGGCAGAACTACTGCTGACGAACCGGCGTGAAGTCACGTGCCATGCAACTCGCTGATCATTTTGATGCGCGCTTGTGCTTCGTGACTAAATTGCTTCAGTTCTTCCGCCGTTAGCAACTCTTCACCAATGATGTTGGCCAGCAGTAAAAAGGCGTTCGATCGACGCGGGTCGTCAAAGGCCGCCGCCATCGTTTTATCGCGACTGCGAATCAACTCGTACACTTTGCGATAACAATCGTGATAGTCGGTCTCACACACGGCGGCCTCCCGCACTTCTTCGAGGACTCGCTTGCAAAACCTCTCCAAAGCAAAGCTGTGGAGGCGACGAAAAACCCGCCAATCCGATTCGTGGATATCCATTTCTTCTCCTTTCCGATTTGAGTCGTACGTTGTTGACCCACTAATAGGCCGATTTTACTCTATGACTGAACATACAATGCGGCTAATAGCGTTCAGAAAGAAAGGCCCTTCGTTGACGTCCTCCAGCTCGGCTATCTCAGAGATGATATGATTCGATCGGGTGCAGTCTTTCATCCTGATCGGTCGGACGCTTTTCTTTTGGTTGCGGAACAACGGTGAGTAACCGGGGCTGAAACGAATGATTGAAACTGAACTTGATGTACTCCGTGATGTCTCCCGCCGCCTCGAAAGTGCCGCGATATCGTTTATGCTGACCGGTTCGGTTGCAATGAACTATTACGCACAGCCGCGAATGACGCGCGATATTGACCTCGTGGTTTCGCTCAATGAAACCCAAGCCGAGGCCTTTTTCCGCTTATTCGAAACGGAGTATTATCTTGATCGACAGAGCGTTGCTGACGCCATTTCGCGGCGCGGAATGTTTAATCTAATTCACAATGATGCAGTAATTAAGGTGGATTGCGTGGTGCTAAAAACCGATGCTTATCGCCAAGAAGAGTT
>JBKPPU010000133.1:0-25863 GCA_046733695.1 Acidobacteriota bacterium | reverse complement strand
CTCCCCGTGGTCCAGATGTTGGGCCATATGTCGCATGAACAACTCGCCTTCCTCGAAGGCGCGGATCGAATTCCAGAGGGCGTCGTCCATTTTCTCCGTGATGTCTGTGAGCAGGCTCTGTAGCGAATAGGCGTGGCCGGTGTGACAGCGGAAGCGGAATAGACTGCCGCCATCTTTCACTTGTAGCAGCTGGCCACGCCCAAAGATTTCTCTCGGCCTTCGGAATTATTACCTCACACTTCCGAGTGGGCAGACATCGGTTCCGAGCTCGCGATTACCGAGTCGTGATGAAATCGAGATTCGCCTCATGGAACGATGTGATTCGCTTGGAGCCAATCGTTAACTAACCACATGACGAACGGTGAATTCATCTTCTCTGAGTAACTAAAGTTCTTTCTTCTCGAGTTAAGTTGACAATACCCGCTGGGTGCATACCGAAAAAACCGTCTCAGCGACGGATTGCATCACATTCCTAATTCGTCACTCGTCCCTCAGGTGATGGAATTCGGTCGAAACGAATCATGCCCCGCCCGTTCAGTCCTACGTAGAGGGAGCGAGCGTACTTATCGAAGGCCAGTGCCGACGGAACACTTGGAATCTCCTCGGTGGTAAAAAGTCGTCTCCAAGTTCGGCCGTCGAGAGAATAAAAAACGCCCGCCTTACCGGCAATAAACCGCGTCTGTTCGCCGGGCACAAAAATCATATCGTTGATGAGGCAACTCGGAAAAGAACTGCATCCCATCGTGAATTTGCGATTGTTCGTAGCGGCAGTGGTCAGCGCTGCATCTACCGCCCAGTGTCCACCAACCCAACGCTTGACTCCTTCTCGGGTTCGATGCCCCGCGCTATCAACACCGGGTGACGATTCCACTATATAGATCTCTGTTGGATCATAAGGATTGACGAAATAACGGGCCGCGCTCGCAGCGCCGGAAGCGGGTAGGATGGTCACTTCGTTTCCACCGCTGTCGCGCTGCCGCAGAGTCTTGGACATTGTGTTCCAAATGAAGTAGACCGTATTTGTGTGTCCACCACTTGACTGCACAACCCAATTGCCGCGTGGAAGCGTTCCTACAACGCGCGCTGCCGCAGGGTTGCCCGGATCGTTTGTGCGAATCAAAGTCGCTACTCCTGCGGGATTCGAAGCGGATGTTGTACAGCATGCGACCATAGCGACATCATTGTGTGGGAAGTTGGTTCCTAGTTCGCTCGACAGTGTTTGAATAACTGGACGGGATGGGGTCGTCGCATCCCCCAGACCGTAGAACTGATTCGATGCATCGCCGAGCCCTACTGTCACAGACTGAGGCCCCTTATAGATGCCCGCGTTGATTAAATTCAAACTCCTCGTGCGGGACACGTCATCTTCTGTTATCGAGTACAGCCTAACCTTATTCCCGCCACCTGGAGCACGTGCCATCGCCATAATCCATGTGGGGTCGAGCACGTCCACAAACCAATCAGCACAATCCGCGCAATCGCTTTCCCGCAATTGATTCGGTTCGGCCCAAGTGGCGCCACCGTCAAGACTATAGAAGTCTCCGTTATCACCGGTGCCTATAGCCAGCACCGGAGCCTTGCCTGGAATTGCAGCGACACCAATTAACAGGGGATAGAGAGTTGAGAGTCCGCCCCCTCCAGCGATAATCTTCCCGCCTTCGGCCCGCGTCCAGGTCTGCCCGCAATCGCCAGATTTGTAAACACCGCCATCGTTTGCTGCCCAAATTGTTCCGCCGGAGCATGCAGATCGTGTTGTGGAATTGGTTCCGTTAGAGAGTTGCATATCAAACAGGCTAGACAGCGCTAGCGCGTGCGTGTCGACATGTAGCTGGAAGGGTACAGTCTGGTCCATTACCAGCCAGCTACCCGGCACACTAGGCTCGCCATCTGAAACGAAGAGTCGGTTGGTGGTTGCGAAAAACATGAGGAAGCCTGGCACGCTGGGACTTTGATGGGCTTTGGTAAGTACGGAGACAACGCCGCTGCCACTCGTAGGATCAAAAGGGCGCGGCAGAGGGCTCGTGGGAAATGGTGCGGTTTGCCTGAGATCGATTTTCCATAGACGGCTGTCGTTTTTACTGCCATAGGTGCTGACGTATAGAATCCGGTTGTTCCAGGGGTTGAGGGCGAGGGCGTGCCAGAAGCCGCCGACACCTTCAATTTGACTTTGAATCCCGCCACACCAGTTTTCATTGGACGTTTCCGAAAGGGTGTACTGGAATCTAGTCCAATTTGAATTGGTAACGTTATTCGTACGCCAGAAGGGTGCCGGATTAACTCCGCTATTAGGGCCACAAGCGTATCCCGTCTTGGTGTTCGGATCTATAACCACCTGAGTGACAGTGCTATCGATAGTTCCAGGAGCGGACGAGCGCCAGTGCAGGCCGTCGGTGGAGAAGGCCACTTCACATCCTCCCCAAGTCACGGCCAGCGACGAAGATACAAATGCTACTCCTTCGATCGCAGCCCGAGCACCCGTACAGTCTTTCGCGTGGTGCACGAAGCGCCACGTCTCGCCGGCATCCGTTGATAGATACAGTCCGTCGACGGGCTCACCTGCTCGATAAAAATCATTAAATTTCGAAACTGCAAGAACTCGATCGGGGTTTTCCGGGTCAACGGAAACATCAATAACAACTGGCCCCGGCAGAGCTTTTCCGGCCTGGACCACTGATAGCGGGTAGTTCAATTGGTTCCAGGTAACGCCACCGTCAGACGAACGCCACAACCCGGCGCGAGGTGCAGCTGCGTAAAGCCGATTTCCATTTTGGGTTATGGAATGGATGCGCCCGGTTGAACTTTGCCACCCTGATAGGCGCGCTCCCGCTCCTGGGCTTACGTCAGTGAAGACTGGCAAAGGAATCGTTGCTGGCGGGGGACCATGCTGAGACCTTAAGTGCCTTTCAAACTGCCTATCACCCTTCCTGCTTTGATGGCCGCTTGTAACGGAACGTGAGTCTTGCACACTTTCCTTCGACGGTGCTGAAGAAAGCTGTTTAGCCGGGAGAGCGCTGACGTATAAAGCGGTTGTCAAAGCCAGTAAGGCTATCGTCACTGATCTACAGCCACAAACGAGGATGGCAGACTTCATATTTTGTTCCTGACTCTTGTGTAAGAGATAGAGTGTCCTTTAGGCTTTGGCGGCAACGGCTTGGCCTAGAGTTCCCAGGTGGAGACGTTACGTCGAAGTTAGATCCCTTGATTTGAAACGGTGCTTGCGAGGACAGGGATCGTTAGTATGCAGACCTTATATACCTCATCCGTGATGCCGTCAAGGTCGTGAAAGTCCGTCCGAGCCATCGCCAATCGACAGTTTGCAGGATTCTCAATGAAACGACGTTCGGTGACGACTGATCAGGAGTCCTATGTTCACGGGATGGCTCTTAAGCCACTCGCGCTCGAAGAGAAGTTTCCCTGCGTTACAACTGTGGTCGCCTCAAAAAAGGCATTACTGGGTGCGTAATAGGTTCAGCTTCAGCTTTCATGTCTGCTTGCCTTAGCTCGCTGCCTCAATAGCACTGACGCGAATAGTCGCTGCTTAGAGTGCCGGTCACCTAACTTTCTGACCGGCAAACTCATGGGCTTTTCCTGAGATGGCGTTCCGATCTGATTTGTGGCTCTCGTATCACTGCTTGCGTCATGAATCACACCAATTCCGCAAGAACCGCGAAGTGCACCTCTCGATTATCGGGCTTCTTAAAACATCCAATTAATAATGCCAGTGTCATGGCTATCACATGTTAACGGACACCTGTTGACTGAGGGGTACGAATAGGGGTAAAAAAAGGGGTATCTTTGGTACCCATCTCTTTGACACCCGCGATTTTATTAGGTTTGCCCGCTTGGCTCAGCGGTAGAGCACTCGCTTCACACGCGAGGGGTCAGTAGTTCGAATCTACTAGCGGGCACCAGGATTTAGACGGGCGACGAAGGTCGCCCGTTTTCATGTTCAAGTCAACTCTTGACCGAGCTTTCAGATCGTGTTCGTGGTTGCATCATCGGCGGCGCCGTGGGCGACGCGATGGGCGGGCCGTTCGAAGGACAGCCGGGGCCGCTTCAATGTCGAGAACCGACGACGTGGTCGATCTCTGACGACTCCCAACTCACACTCGCGACGTGCGAATCCATTATCGAAGTTCAGAAAGTTTCCTCCGACCACATAGCCAGCCGCTTTCTTCAATGGTACAAGGCAGGACGAATTTCAGGTGTGGGTGCAAGTACTCTGAAGGCGCTCCGCGATTTGGACGCGGCACAGCACTGGGCGCTGGCAGGTGCGAAAGGAGAAAGGGCGGCCGGAAACGGAGCTGCGATGAGGATCGCACCGCTCGCGTTTTTTCTCGATCCGAAAGTGCTAGCTGATCGCCAGCTCATACGCGACGTTTGTCGAATCACACATCACAATGAAGAAGCGTATGTAGGTGCAATCGCGATTGTGACTGCCGTGCGTTCACTCGCGTTCGATCATACGTCACCGTCGAACTTGCTGGAAGCTGTGCTGCCGATTCTAGCTGACTCACGTGTCAGAGATCGCATCATTGAACTCGAGTCTTTTCGCGACGCGAGTATCGCCGAAGTCGCGGCAAGGTTCGGCTCGTCGGGATACGTGGTTGAGTCAGTTCCGCTGTCGCTTTACGCTGTGCGGTTCATCGATCGTTGTCAGTTCGATGAAATACTCCGCATGGTGATCGAGGCGGGCGGTGATACCGACACAAACGCTTCGACGACGGGACAAATGCTTGGCACATGGATCGGCGCGTCGCAGATTCCCGAAAGATTTATCCTTTCGTTCCCGAACGTCGAACGAATTGCAACTGACTTTGCCGCTGTCCTGGAGAGACATCTATGAGTTCAGCAGAACATGCCGATGAGAATCTGTTTTCTTATGGAACTCTTCAACTCGAGGACGTTCAACTGGAAACGTTTGGGCGCAAATTGGACAGCCACCCGGATGCTTTGCCGGGATATAAGCTCGTGATAATAACAATCACTGACGAAGCCTTCGTGGTGAAGAGCGGCACCGCGAATCATCGCAACCTCCAATTTACCGGAAACTCCTCAGACATCGTTGAGGGCGCCGTACTCCACGTCACTCAAAAGGAACTTGATCAAGCGGACACATACGAACCTGAAGGATTCACGCGGGTGAGAGTTCAGTTGAGATCTGGAATGAGCGCCTGGGTTTTCGTTGACAGCAGGAAAGCAGACTCGTCCGTGTGATTGATGTTAGAATTCACCATGTTAATTACGACCGGAAAAGTAACCAACGGTGTAATTCAAATCGATAACAAAGATCTGCCGGAAGGTACAACCGTCACCATTCTTGCTCACGAAGGTGACGAAACATTTGAACTCGATCCTGAACAGGAGAATCAGCTTCTGGCCGCTATCGCCGAAGCTGACCGGGGAGACGTTATTAACACTCACGACTTGCTTAAAAAGATTCGCAATACATGAAACCGCCCTTACGGGTTCGCATTGTCAGTACAGCGTCGCGAACGGATTGAGGAGGTAGCAACTTGGTGGGTTACAAATCGACCGAAGGCGCCCGACGCGTTTGCGATCGATCTCGAGAACGCACTTAAGCTAATTGCCTCACATCCAGGCATAGGAGTTCCAGCGCGCAATATAAGTTGGGAGGCGTGCGCCGCGTCCACTTGACTCGGGTTCGCTATTATCTCTACCACCGTGTGACGCTTGAGCCTGCGGTTGAAGTTCTGGCGTTGTGGCACACGGGCAGGATAGAGCCTCCGAAACTTTGATCATGTCTACTCTACAGTAAGTCATGAGAGTCGCGGTGTCAGGCACACATGGCGTGGGTAAGTCGACGTTGATCGACGAGTTTTTGCGCCGTCATCCCGAGTTCACTCATGAGCCGGAGCCGTATACGGTGATGGTGGAGGATTTGGGGGAGGAGTTCTCGGCTGACCCGTGCGTCGAGGATTTTCTCAGACAGTTGGACTTCAATATCGAACGCCTCGCACAATACGCTGCAAAAGAGAATGTGATTTATGAGCGATGCCCGGTCGACTTCATCGCATATATCCACGCACTGGATCCGCAGAGTGCTGAAGAGTCGCGGGATTCGATCATTGAAGCAATGCAGCACCTGGATCTGATCGTTTACCTCCCATTCGATGAGACCCGCGGCGAGGATGAATTTCCGAAACTGCAACGAGCGGTGGACCAAACGCTAAGCGCGATATTTCGAGAAGATGAATTCGGGATCATGAGCGCGACGAACGCGCACGTCGTCGAGGCACAAGGCCCGACCGCTCAGCGTCTGCGCACTCTCGACAATGCGATCTTAACGAATATCAAACACGCATCCCTCTGACGCCTCGCAGAGGATCACGTCGTAACTCTCCAACAGCGGCATCGCCAGTCGTTCCAGCTCATTCTTCCACAACTCGCCGCCGTAAAACGCATCCCGCATCCGCTCGCGTTCGTCCAGCGAAGGAAAGCTGCGCAGGAAGACAAACTTGTTCGGATTCTCCACATCGAGAAATGGACCAGTAACCATCATCCCATAAGTGCGCTGCGCAGGCACGGCACGTGTTTCAAACAACTTGATGAACTCTTCGCGCTTGCCGGGCTTGATCCGGTAGCTGCGGACTTCTACTATCATCCTTAACCTCCCGATTCTGTCGTCGAGAAGGACTGTAAACCCACTCATGAGCGCCATCAAGAAGGCACTTTCCGGTAACCATCAAACACGCGTCCGGCCTAATACGGTCGAAGGCTGCCCGCTCACAGCCGCGCTCGCGGCCCTGGGCGGCAAATGGAAGCTGATAATCGTCTACTGGTTAGCGGAATCGCCGAAGCATTTCGCGGCACTGCGCAAAGCGATGCCGAGCATCTCGCAAAAAGTTCTCACACAGCAACTGCGTGAGTTGATGAACGACGGGATCGTGAACCGCGATCCGAAAGGCGCCGTTCCCGCACCGGTCGAATACTCACTTACTGATTACGGCCGGTCGGTTCTGCCACTAGTTGAAAATGTTCAACTCTGGGGACGCAGCCACCTCGAACGTTCCGCAAAATAATTTTTCGTCGCCTGTCGATTTGAGGTCCCGCCGTTCGATTTGAAGGTAGAAATCTTGTGAATCATGAAAATCCTGTAATCCTGTGAAGCTACAGTCAGGTTTTTACAGGATGACAGGATTTACACGATTAACAAGATTAAGGAGCACACTATGCAAAAGATCACACCGTTTTTATGGTTCGACAACAACGCCGAAGAGGCTGCCAATTTCTATGTTTCCATCTTCAAGAATTCAAAAGTCCTCAGTGTTTCGAGATATGGCGAAGCCGGGCCGGGTCCCAAAGGAACGGTCATGGTCGCCGAGTTTCAGATTGACGGACAGGAGTTCGTCGCGCTGAACGGCGGCCCACGATTCAAGTTCACGGAAGCGATTTCGTTTGTCATTAACTGTGAGACGCAGGAAGAAGTCGAATACTTCTGGGAACGACTTTCCGACGGCGGCGAGAAATCTCGGTGCGGCTGGGTGAAAGACAAATTTGGGTTGTGGTGGCAGGTCGTTCCGACGGTGTTGGGCAAGCTGATGAGCGACAGCGATCCGGAAAAAGTTAAACGAGTGACCGTGGCGATGCTGCAAATGGACAGGATTGATATTGAGCCGCTGCAACGTGCTCACGAAGGTAATTAGGGCCGCGGATTATACGGATTTGCTAAGACGATTCAGCGCGCGTTTCAGAGAGGCCTTTTTCTTTAGCATGTCGGACCAGAGGTCGCCGGCATTGGCAATACGTTGGGCCATTGTTCGTATGGTGAATGTCTTTGGCCCAACTTCTCCCTTTTCAACTTCGTCCCACGTGCAGGGTGCGGACACGGGCGCGCCCGGTTTGGCGCGCACTGTGTAAGTCGCGGCGTAGGTTGCGCTGTAACCATTGCGACCAGTGTCGACAAGAATGCGCCCGCCGCGATCGACTTTGTGGAACTCCTGAGTCAGGTTGTCGGGATCTCGGCTTACGAGAACTCTTCCGACCGCGTGCGCGAACCGAGCCACTTCGCCAAAGTCATGCTTACCATTAAGTGGAACGGCAATGTGAAATCCTTTCGAGCCGGAAGTCTTGATCCAGCTCGGCAAGCCAAGCTCATCGAGCAACTCTCGCACTCGCAAAGCGGCCCCACGCAACGTGTGGTGATCGTCTTCTTTCGACGGATCCAGATCGAAGATACAAATGTCCGGGTTGTACAAGTTCGGAGTGCGCGATGGCCAAACGTGAATCGTGATGCTGTTCTGGTTAGCGAGCCAGAGAAGGGAGCGAGTATCGCTTGCAATGGGATGGTGGACCGTGCCGCCGTGTTTCGGCACTTCAACGCGCTCGAGCCATTCGGGAAAACCTTTTACGACGTCCTTCTGAAAAAAGCCCGGAGATCCGATGCCACGATGATAACGCTCCATCGTGATCGGTCGTCCTCGCAAGTGCGGCAACATGACGGGCGCAATAGCTTCGTAGTACGACGCAAGCTCGCCTTTGGTAATTCCATCCCCAGGAAACAAGATCTTTTCAGGATGCGTGATCATTCAACGACGGCGAGCAGGCGTGGATGGCGCAACTTGCCGTGCCCCGTCCACTCGATAAAACCAACTTTCACTACGATCTCCGGCTTCACCCAGTGCGCACGGACTCGTAGTAACCCGACCGCTTTGGTAAAAGGAGTCTTTTCTATTTCGAGTTTGTCGAGACGCGTACGCAGCGCGAGTAATAACCTCGTATCGAAGCCAGTGCCAATTCGTCCCGCGTAAACAAAGTCGTCATCCTTCTTCTGACCCACGAGGAGCGCGCCGAGTCCGACTCGTTTGCCCTGCGGATCAGTGAAACCGCCCACCAGAAAATTCTCCGACAACTCACATTTCATCTTGAGCCATTCTTTAGACCGTCGATGTTCGTAGATCGATCCGCGTCGTTTTGCGATCACACCTTCCCAGCCTTCTCGCTGAGCACGTTCCCACGGTGATGGATCGTCAACAAGAACTACACGATGAAGCGGGTCTTCAAACGGCAGCCCGGCCAACAGCTCGCGACGTTCTTCGAGCGGCAGCGTTGTCACTTTACGACCGTCAAGCCACATGATGTCAAACACGTGATACTTCACCTTGCCACCCGGCCATGTGATCTCGCCGTCAAGAATCAACTCGTCGTTCGGCAACCGTTCGATTGCATGACGGACGTGGGGAATGTTCTGCGGCAGGTGATTGCGCGAAAACAACTGAACGTCGTTTCCCTTTTTGTAGGCGAGCAAACGGATGCCATCGAACTTTTGCTCGAAGACCCATTCCGGCCCGGTAAAGCGCTCCTGTGTCAGAGTCGCGGCCATCGGCACCAGCCATTCCGGGAAAGGATCCATGTTCACAGATTACGCAGATTGCGCAGAACAGTAAATCTGCGTAATCTGCGTTGACTGTGAATACACCGATCAATCGACGCGATTTTCTTGGCGGAGCAGTGATGAGCGCGGCGTTACTGTCGCTGCGTCCCGCTTTGGCTTTCGATACGAAGCGTCACTTCGCACCCGTGAAGGTCGCACGCAATCGTGTGATTCGCGAGGTCGTTGGACTGAGGCCGTATCGCCCCGGCGGTTTCGTGGTCGATGCGCAGCGGTTCGGAAACAAGCTGCTTGTTCACAACTACGGGCACGGCGGCGGTGGCGTCACACTTTCATGGGGTACTGCTTCGCTCGCCGTCGACATGGCGCGAGACTTTCTCATCGCACACAAAAGCGCACGGCCAACCCACTTCGCCGTGCTTGGTTGCGGAGTAAGCGGTCTCTCCACTGCACGACTGTTGCAGCGTCGCTTTCAGAATGGACCCGCCACCGTAACCATCTACGCGAAAGATCTTCCGCCGGACACAACGTCAAACATTGCCGGCGCGTCGTGGGCGCCAACGTCTGTCTTCGAGACAACGACACCGAAGTTCAACGAACAGTTTCGAACCGCGTGTCGAATCTCAAATCGAGCCTTTCAATTGCTCGCGGGAACTGAGTATGGCGTTCGCTGGATAGAGACTTTTGAGCTCAGCAATCACGAGCTCTCGCTACAACGCGAACTTCCTGGCGGCAACGATCTGTATCCGCAAATCGAGATTCATCGAGATCCGCAAAACTACTTTGGCTTCCCTTTCGTGCGACAGTATTCGACGATGCTGATCGAGCCCTCGATTTATCTGAGCGCGTTGCTGCGCGACTTTTACATCGCGGGCGGCAGAGTTGTGGTGAAGGAGTTTCGTAATAAACAGGAGCTTGCCCGATTGCGTGAGCCTGTGATCTTCAACTGCACCGGCCTTGGCTCACGCGCACTGTTCGGAGATGAAGAACTGAGCCCGGTGCGCGGGCAATTGGAAATACTGCTGCCACAACCGGAGGTCGATTACTGCTATTTGAGCAGCGGCTACATGTTTCCGCGTCGCGACGGGATCGTTCTGGGCGGCACATGGGACCACGACGACTGGTCACTGACTCCCGATCCGGAACAAGCAACCGGCATCCTCGAAGCCCACATGGAGATCATGAAGAAGCTACCCGGCTAATCCAGGAGACACTTGGACACACAGTCAGTACCACCTCGCGGTAGCGGGTGGGTGCCTGCGCAGCTTTTCTAGTGGAGCCTACGGCGTACCCACCCGCTACCGCGAGGTGGTACTGACTGTGCCCAAGTGAGATTCCTAAGCCTAATCGTTATGGCCCAGCGATATGTCGCCGTCCTCCATTAGATACTCGCTACCAAAAAAGATTCGGCTTACGTCCGGATGCTGTGACTGAATAGCCTGCCTCAGCCGTTTAACTGCTTGTCTTATCTCCAGAGCCGTGATGTGTCCATGGAAGCGGAGCTCAATCGTGAGCAGCACCTCGCGTGGCCCGAGATACATCGTGTGAAGATGCCCAACCCACTCGACAGCCGCGTCTCCTTCAACCAGCTCACGTATCGACTTCAAGGATTCATGATCGAGTCCCTCGCCAATCAGTAAGCCTTTGCTCTCATAGACCATCAAAACCGCGACGCCACACAGCAGCAGCCCGATGAGGACCGATGCGACTCCGTCAAGCTGAGGCAATTCCAATTGACTGCCAAGGAAGATGCCGAGAAATGCGAAGACAAGTCCGAGCAATGCCGCAGAATCTTCCAGCAGAACGGTGAAGCTGCTCGGATCTTTAGTCTCATGGATCGTTTGCAGAACGCCCTTACGCCCGCGTTCGGTATTAAACGCCTTCCAACCAAAAAACCACGTCGTGCCCTCGAATACAGTGGCGACACCAAGCACGACATAACTCCACGCCCGCCTCTCCGGCAAAGTTGGATGGAGGATGTGCGTGATGCCTTCGTAGACTGACATGCCTCCACCGACTGCGAAGATGAGAACTCCGACGATCAAGGTCCAGAAATACAACTCGTGTCCGTGACCAAATGGATGATCCGAATCGGGCGGCTTGCGACTCTTCCGCACACCGAGCAATATCAACCAACCATTACCTGTATCGACAACGGAATGAATTGCCTCGGAGAGCATCGCGGAACTCCCTGTGATCGCGGCCGCCACAAACTTCGTCACCGCGATCGCCAGGTTTCCGGCGATGGCTGCATAGATAGCTAAGGTGGATTCCGAATTTTCCCTCGTACTCACGGAGCCTCTACTGGTAACCCCTCAAGTCTCATGATCTTCAAGGCGTTGGTTGTCGGACACGGTCCCGGTCTCAGGCGGTAATCAAAAACCATTCGACCGTCGTGCACTTCTTCGCGGAAGTGATAGTTGGTTACTCCATCGATTTCGTCAGCTAGTTTGATTAGTTCGAGATCGTGAGTCGCTATCAAGCCCATCGACGGCCCTTCCGACAGGGCGCGGATGTAAGATCTGCTTCCAATCAATCGTTCGCGGCTGTTTGTGCCACGGAAGATTTCATCGATCAAAAACAACACTGGAAACCTGTCGTTCGTCTTTGTAGCCGCCAGCAGTGCCTGCAACCGTTTTACTTCAGCGTAAAAATACGAGAGTCCATCCTGCACTGAATCGCTCACCTTGATACAGGTGAAAAGTCGAAATAGTGAAGTCTGCAAGTGTGTGGCATTCACCGGCGCCCCGGCATACGCGAGAGAGAGATTCACGCCGATGGTTCTGAGTAAAGTGCTCTTGCCCGCCATGTTTGAGCCAGTGAGGATCACGATCCGGTGTTCCCTGTC
Source organism: Acidobacteriota bacterium (assembly GCA_046733695.1). Lineage (GTDB taxonomy): Bacteria > Acidobacteriota > Blastocatellia > Pyrinomonadales > Pyrinomonadaceae > PSRF01. The sequence continues at coordinate 13,663 of JBKPPU010000133.1, read as the reverse complement.
CAAAGCGAAGTCGTTACACACTTTCGACTCGGGCTTGAGCAAAGGATGTCCCAGGTCGCGAGCGGCAAAGCGGTCTGTTTCCGTAATCAACTCGGGGCAGACGTAATGCGGATTCAGGAACGCAAAGTTAGCGAGTGAATTTAAAGCTTCAAGCTCATGCCACGCGTCGAGCCAGCGAGGCAGGAGGTGTGCGATCTCTTTCTTTACCTGTTCGAGACGGTAAGTGAAAAAGAAATCCCAGGGCCCGATGAGATGGACCATCAGAGACAGAAGCGGATTGGTGCGCACGCCGAGGGCAGCGGCGAGACGTCCCAACTTTCTCATCTCAATCGAAGGCCGCTTACCTTCTTCTGCAAACGCCGCACAAATCTCCGCGAGAGCGGGTGTTCTCTGATAGCTGCGTGTTTCCAGGTAACCAAAAACGAGTTGGAAATGGCGCAATGCTTTTTCGAGACCTTGCAGTTCGCCCCACGCGCCGGCAATCAGCGAATGCTGCCAGTACGAAGCGCCCATATAGAGCACCAAAACAAACGGCCAGATCCTCGGAATCAGATCGAGAGCCCAGAGCACGATGCATAAGATGTTGAGCGTCGACAAAATCGATAGGAAGACGACTGTCGGCAGCAATGATTTTTTCGATCCGCTTTCTTCGATCCAATCGACGAGTATTTTTGAGTTCCAATGGCTTGAGCCGCTTTTTGGTGGCGCTGGGCCGGCGGTGCTGATGCGAGCAACTGCGGAGAGTAGTTGAAGTTTGTCGCGGAATAGAGAATGGCCTTTCAATTCACGCACAAGGCTTTGCCGGTGCTCAATCAGCTGGGCATCCGGACGAGGGCTCAGCAGCCAGGATCTCAGGCGCTCGCTTCCTTCTTTCGTGACTGCGGAGTCGAGCAATCGATGCAACGAACGTTCGCCGGTGATGTCGAGATCGCTTTCAAAAGGATGATTTGCATCGGAACGTCTTGATTCGTCGATTCCCGGCAGGCGTTCCCATTGCAACTGTATGCGGGCGATCTGGACCTGTTTGATCTCGATCAGCAACGCGTTGCGCGTAAGACTGTCTCGCACTCGCGTATGGAAAATCGTGACGATCGCGAACACGATCCCAAGCAGAGCGGCAACGATCCACGCTGACGTTGTGCCTGCGAAGTTGCAAAAAGCGAGGGCCAACAATGCTCCGGCAACGAAGATAATTCGGCGCGCGGTCCAATACTTACCACTGATCACGTTGAGCTGTTCGGCCCGACGTCTGAGGCGCGCGATCTGCTTCTCGAGTTGTTGCAAACGACTCATAGCATCCACAGATTACGGATTTCTTCAGCAGGGAGGCGTGGGGCATTGGGAGTCGTGAATTGCCGGCCCGGGTTCGCGACTGAACGTCGTGATCAGTACTACGGAACTCACAATCACCGCTGCAGCTATCAACATTCGCCGTGTCAGTGGCTCGCCGGCAACCAGCCAGCCGAGAAACACTGCGACCACCGGATTCACGTATGCATAAGTTGTCGCCATCGCCGGGGTGACGTTGTTCAGCAACCAACTGTAAGCCGTGAATCCAACGAGGGAGCCAAACACAAGCAGATAGAAGAAAGCGCCAATCGAAGTCCACGAAGCATTGGCGAGATTCAAACGACCGACATCGCCTGTCACGAGCGCGAGCACAAGGAGCAAAACACCACCACTCACCATCTGCATTCCTGACGCCATCGAAGTCGATGCATCAATCGGCTGCCGGTTCGAATAGACGGATCCCGCCGCCCAGCCAAACCCAGCCACAATGACGACACCAGCGCCAATCAAACTCAGCCACGAGTTATTATTTCCGCGCGCCAATCCATCACTCACCAGCAAGGTTACGCCTGCGAGTCCAGTCAGCACACCAAGCAGCACGAGCGTGTTGGGACGCCTGCGAGTCAGCATCCAATTCAGAATCACCACCCAAAGCGGTTCAGTGGAGACGAGCAGTGCTGCCAGACTCGTCGCGACATACTTCTCGGCCCACGTAACGCCGCCATTGCCACACAGCAACAGCAATCCACCGACGATGAATGCTTTCTGCCATTGACTCGGCGACGACAAGAAGCGTTCGCGTTTTTTCAGTCGCGACCATGTCAGCAGGATTGCACCGGCGAGAGTAAAACGCGTACCTGCCATGAAAAAGGGCGGCAGAGTTTCAATGGCGAGACGAATTCCGAGGTAAGTTGATCCCCAGAGAATATAAACGGCGGCGAACGCGAGGACGACTAGTAAGCGCGAAGGTTTGTTTGCCTGCATCTGGAAATGAACAGATTAGCAGGAAACGGCTGGGCGCGTCGTGCGGGATTAGTCAGGGCGGTTGCGGTTACCACCTTTGGGAGGGTTACCTTTGTTGTCCCGCGGCGGCCGCTGATTTTTCTGATCGTTGGTGATGACTTTCGCCGGTTCTTTGGGCGGGCGCTTGTCCTGGTCTTTCTTCTGCGCAAATGCTCCGACGGACACCACGCCGAGCATCGCTATGACCAGGATTTCTCGCATTAGCTTAATCATTTCGAGCCTTTTCTCCTCATGCATTCTGCGCAGGAGGGAGAAAGAGATGCGCTGACCCGAGAGGCAGCAAGACAGGTGCCACGTAAAGTTGGCTGCAAAGTCTAACAAAATGGGCGCAATTTCGCACCGTTTCGAATTCAGCCGCACCTTATCGTGCGCGAAAGCCACGAAGAGGAATAGCCACAAAGAGGCACAAAAGGCACATAAACATATTCACCCGAGGCGCTCAAGGTTCTTATCTGATTGTTCGGGCGCGTCTGCTGATAATCATTTTTTGTGCTTCTTGTGCCTTTTTGTGGCGATCTATTTTGTGCCTTTTGTGGCAACCGTGATGCTCAGGGTTCCGATGTTGCCGCTGGTGTCAAAGGTTCGCAGGGAGATTGTGTGTTCGCCCGGTCCGAGGGCACCGAAGTCGACGGTGTAGACTTCATGACCGCTATCGGCAATCCCGTCGTCCGGAAAGACGGGGATCCATGAGGCGCCGTCGAGACTCGCGTCCGCCTTCTTAACTTTGCCCGTAGCATCGTCAACGGAAAAAACTACCTTTACCGAATCTCGGGTTATTTGTGGCTGGCCCACAGTTTTCACTACCGGCGGGGTGTTGTCGATATCCACCGGCTCGCTCACCCTCTCTCCGGTCAGCTTCTGTCCGGCGGGATTGTCAGGCGCGTCCGAAGCGACGACTTTGATGATGTAACGCCCATCCGCGAGCGTCGCGCCATCTATCGTGTAGAAGTTATCTCGCAGCTTGTCTTTCAACAGCCTGAACGTCTGCTCATTCAACGCGCGGTAATAGATCGCATACTCGAGCGTGTCTGAGTTGCGGTCTTCTGCCTGCCATTGAAACGAGCGGGCGCCACGTTGGTAGAAACGTCGCGGCGGCACCTGGGCCACTGGTCCAAACACCGACGGATCTAATCCCGACGATTCAACATTAGGATCGACGGCCACCTGTGCGATCTGCTGCAAGCCGACGCCAATCGGCAACGCTGTTATCGACAGCACTTCGGGCGCGACATTACGCGGGAGATACGCAACACTCACGTCTTCGATCCACGACGGCGCGGCCGTTGAGCTGGAGCCACGAACCGTCGCGCGCCATTGAATGAAACGTGCTCGCGGACTCGAGATCTGATTGCCTTCAGGATCTCGATAAGCAGGGCTCCAATCACTCCACGTTGCGTCAGGACGCTCACCATTGCCAGTGCGAGTTTGCACTTCGACCGTACCCGCCCCGCGCCACCAAACTCGTCCCCACGACGCAGTTAACTTTGCATCTCTGACTGGCGATTCGAAAGTTCCTTCGTTCACCAGCTCACTGCCAAAGCGATAGAGTTTTCCCTGATTACTCGACGCCGCGTAGATCTGATTGTTCCTTACCAGCAGCGAAGAGATCTGACCTTCCGGAGATTGCAAGAGCAGCGTATCGCGACCATCGTTAGTGACCGAGTAAATACGTCCTTTGTCAGCCGTGCCGATGAGCACGCTGCCCGGCTGCAGGGCGGGCACGATCGCGAAAGCGGTAACGGTTGTAGAGCTCCAAACCGTGTCTGTAGCGCCATCAGGAAGAATGCGAAACACCGCACTGCGAGCGTTTGAAACGTCATTGCGGCTGCGTGCCTGGCCGGATTGACCTGTGATTGCCGCACCGGTCTCGTCAATCGGAGTTATCGTAACGGTAGTGCTCGCCGTGCCTTCAGCAGGTTGTGGTGTCGTAACCTGAGGCGTCGTTGTCGCACGTCCGCTTGCCGCTGCATCACTCAACGCAAGCGCATAGATCGATCCATCAGGCGCGGGAGCGAGCGCGTGAATCTCTCGCAGCGGCGTGTCGAACAGCGCAAACATTTTCCCTTCAGGAGAAACTCTCAACACCAGGCCGCCCGAGTCGGTGCCCGCAATGAGATCACCCTGCGATGTAACTGCGAGTGAGATGACGTGTGTTTGATTTGTGCTGACCAGCAGAGATGATTCAGGAGTCGCGCCTGCCGCTCGCACGCGATAGAGCTTGCCGCTGTCGCCGGTGCCCACTGCGAGTGAGCCGTCCGTCATGACTGCTAAAGACCAGATGTACTTGTCGCCTGGATCGAAGTAAACGTCAGCTTTTCCGTCGGCGGTGATGCGATAGACCTTACCGTCCGGTGACGTCCCCGCGAATAGCGCTCCGTCGCGACCGATTGCGAGGGCTGTGACGTCGAGCTCAGCAGCGTCGTAAAGCAGTGAGCCAGTGCCGGTGCTCGGGACTTTGTAAATCTTGCCGTCGTGTCCTGTGCCCAGAAACACATTGCCCTGCGAGTCGACTGCACTGGACCAGATGTAAGTCTGTTGTGTGTTAAAAAGCTCGTTGAGTTTTGGTGCGAGCATCAAAACGCCGGTATCGCTGATCGATACGCCACGGGCGTCGCCCTTCAATAGTTCTGTGCGACCACTGGTTTCCCAAACAGCCGGCTGGCCGGCCTGAACAGGGAAAATAAAGAATGTGAAAAGTAATGCTGCAATGATTGCGAGGCGTTGTTTTCTGATCATCTTTTAGTCAGGTTCCTATGTACTTGGCATAAAGCGAGCGAGCAATTGCGATCTCGTCGGTACCGCGAATTATGGAGCGCGCATCCTGGAAGACAGTGAGTTCGAAGTTTCCGGTCTTAAAGCGCAGAAGATACTCGTTGAACTTTACCTCACCCGCGCGCCGAAGTGTTTCGGCAAGCGTCGAGAAGTTAATGCGGGTTGGTCGAGCAGGTGAGATCTGGATCGCGTCGCGTCCACACAACACAGCCGCTCCTTCACCTGCTTGCGAAAGTGTTTCGTAGAGTGCGAGACCACACGTAGAACAATCAGCGCGCGGTGTCCCTGGTCCAATACGGCGCCATTCATTTCGCCAGACGTCGAACTGCATCAAGGATCCGTGAAGGGCCTCGAAGTTTCCAGTGATCAGCTTGATAGCTTCCGAGACCTGCACTGCCGACACGATATTGATGATCGGCATAATGATTCCGGCTGTATCACAGGTCGGAGCACTCGCGGCTGGCGGAGCTTCTTCGAAGACGCAACGCAAACACGCGCTTTGGTGCGGTCGAATCGTCATCGTCACGCCGTATGAGCCAACCGCAGCGCCGTAGATCCAGTTTGTGTTGTGCTTCACGCAGGCATCGTTGATGAGGTACCGAGTGGCGAAGTTGTCAGTGCCGTCAATGACGACGTCACATTCTTTAATCAGTGGCTCGATTGTCGAATTGGTGACGTCGAGTATGTGAGGTTCGACTTCGATTCCAGAATTGATCTCGCGCAGGTGATTGGCGGCGGCGATGGCTTTCGGCAGCCGCTTTTCCGCGTCATTTTCCGTGAACAACGTCTGCCGCTGCAGATTGGAAGGTTCGACGAAGTCTCGATCAACAATGCGCAGGCGGCCCACACCAGCACGCGCCAACGATTCAGAGTGGGCCGAGCCCAGCGCACCGCAACCGACAATCAGTACTCGCGCGGCAAGCAGCCGTCGCTGTCCTTCCTCGCCAATTCCATTGAAGAGAATCTGTCTGCTGTAACGCTCGTCCACTGCTTGTCAGTATAGCAGTGAACAGCTACAGATCAGGCACTAGGCCATGATCCCGTAACGCTTAATCTTGGCATTCAGCGTTGTCGGCTTGAGACCGAGCATCTTGGCCGCACGTGTCTGGCTGCCGGAGGTACGGCCCAGTGCCGTGCGAATAAGACTTACTTCAAACTGCCTTACTTCTTCTGAGAAACGGGCTCCATGTTTGATGTCCACTGGTCTGGAGATCGCCAGAGACTCAACTTCATCCAATAGTTGTAGAACCGTCTCGCGTAGAGTGTTGAGGCGAACATCGACGGTCGTCGGTTCGCTGGGCTGTTGCTCACCCGAGTCAGATCTATTTAGTTCTAATCCCAAAATCGATTCGCTTGTCATATCTCCTCCGAGGGGATGCGGCAGCAGCCACGCCGCTGGGCTAAAACTGGGGAGTCTTGGTGCGGCTGCAGTGTGAATATCTCAGACTTCTGCGACGGTCGATCCCGATCTGTGACAGAACGGCTAATTTTTGGGATGGACTGGCCACAATCGGCCACAAAAAAGGCTAGCCACAAAAAGGCACAAGAGGCACAAAATGATTATTGAGCGGACGCGCCCAGGAAATTCGCAAAGAATAAATGGGCGCCTCAAATGAATAATCGTTTTGTGCTTCTTGTGCCTTTTTGTGGCTAGATTGAATTTCCGACGGCACCCTGGAAGTTCTGGCGGTAGTTGCGGCTGAGGGTGAGCTCTTTGCCGTTTTCCATGATGATGCGGTACTCGCCGTGGAACCATGGCTGCATTTCTTTGATCCGGTCGATCTTAACAATCGCGGAACGATGAATGCGCCGGAACTGCTTCGGGTCAAGCTGCTCTTCGAGGTTGCTGATCGTCTCGCGCAGAAGATAGCCCTTCTGATTATCGTAGACGCGTACGTAGTTTCCCTCTGACTCGATGCAGTAAACATCCTGCACGTTGAGAAAGAAAACCCGGCCTCCGTTCTTGATCACGAGTCGCTCGAGGTGGCGAGGTCCGGATTTTAACTCCTCGAGCAGCGCGAGTATGTGCCGCTCTCGTTCTCCGCTCTGATCAACTTTGATTTGTGCTTTGACTCGCTGCCAGGCGGCATCGAATCGCTCATTGTCGAACGGCTTCAGCAGGTAATCGAAGGCGTGTACTTCAAAGGCGCGCACCGCATATTGATCGTAGGCAGTGACGAAGATGACGTACGGAGTCGACTCGCGCTCGAACGACGCGAGTACCTCGAAGCCCCCGAGCTCGGGCATTTGTATGTCCAGGAAGACGAGATCCGGGCGTAGCGATTTGATCGCATCTACTGCTTCACGACCATTCGCACATTCCGCAACTATCTCGACATCCGAATCGGGAGCCAACATCTCGCGAATCATTTCGCGAGCGAGTGGTTCATCGTCGACGACCAACGCGCGAATACATCTTGCGTTCGTCACTTTGCCTCCTAACAAATTGTGAATAACGCAATGAACGGTGATTGAGGGTCACACAGTAAATGAACACCGCAGCCGAATTACTTGTGGCGCGACGATGCGCGTCTAAAGCAATTTCTTCAGCTGGTTACGATAAATTTGGATGCCAAGTTTCGTCGTTGAGATAGGCGTGAAACGTGAGAAATTTTGGAATCAGACGAAAAAGTGGAAAGGGCTGCGAGTTTCTGTAGGAGAACTTACAGGATCAGCGAGGAATCTCCAGCGCGACGACTAAACCACCAGTCGGACTATTGCTCAGTTCGAAACGCGCGGCATCGCCATACAGCCCCACGAGCCGTGCCTGAGTGTTAGCCAGACCGACTCCCCGGCCACGGCCTGCCTCCGCAAGTTGTTCGGCGTGAATCCCCGGACCATTGTCTTTTACTTCGATACGCACCGCGCCGTTTCGCGCCGCAGCTACCACTTCAACGTGACCGGAGGTGGAGTTTCCAATCGCGTGTCGCATCGCATTCTCTACAATCGGCTGGAGGATCAAGTTGGGTACACGGACATCGAGCACATCGGGATCGACTCGTATCTCCGTAGTGAGACGATCCTGAAACCGAATACGCTCGATCTCTAGATAGCCATTCAGAAACTCTATCTCCTGCTGGAGTGTCACCTCCATCGAACCGGAATTCTCGAGCGTTAGCCGGAGAAAGTCGCCGAGCCGGGTAATCATCTTTCGCGCGCCGTCAGTGTCCTTGCTGAGCAACGCCGAGATCGAATGGAGTGTGTTGAAGAGGAAATGCGGATGAACCTGCATTTTCAAAGCTTCCAATTGCGACTGCACGAGCTGCGTGCGCAACTCGGAAGCCTTCAACTCCCCTTTGCGGAAACTGTTGTAATAACTGAACGCGTGACTCATTCCGAGGATGCACCAGTAAATGAGCATCCATTTGTCGAGGTTGTAGAAGATGACGTTGAAGATCCGAAGAAAGGTAAGACTGCTCGCCGCGCCCACAAAAACCATGAACAAAGGGAAATGAACTGCTACTAGCGCGCTGCTTAGGAGGATGCTTAAGCCGAAGTGAAGTGCCGCTCGTCGTCGCCAGTTATGACGTTCGATGCAATAACGCCGGGAAAGCCAGAGCACGAGTGGCGTCGCGAGAGCCCACAGATAGCAGGCCGTTACCTGGAAAAGAAATTCGCTTAAGGTTATTGGCCGCTTCTGGGCATAGTTCATCACGTAGGCCTGGGTGCTGAAGAAGATTGCGACAATCGTCCAGAGTCCCCAGATCAGTCCGTAACGCACCAGTCGTCGGGAAAAAACCGGATTTGCGTCATCCATGGCAGGATCACTCATTTTTGTACGGCGCGGGATGCGGGAGGCATGCAATCCCGAACTTATAACTCAGAGTATCACGGGCGGGGAGCACTTTGTGACCAAAAGGACTGATTGAGATGCAGACGGGCCTCCGAACGATGGTTCGAAGAGGTCCTACAAGTTTGCCAGGGCGCGTTCAATTGGGCCGGCTGAGGGTTTCTTGCCAGTCCACAATTCAAACTGGAGTTTTGCCTGGGCGATAAGCATTTCGAGGCCGCCCAGTGTTCTGGCGCCAACCGCAACGGCCTCGCGCATCAATCTCGTCTCCCTCGGGTTGTAGATCAGATCGTAAACGCACCAAACGCCGTTCAGTTGCTCCGCCGTAACCGGACTCTGATCGATGTTTGCGCCAGAACCTAGAGGCGTCGCATTGACGAGGAAGTCATAACCGTCGAACGAAGCGCCGGAGATCGATTCGCACGACACATCGAAGAAATCGGCCAACGGTTGCGCCTTCACGATGTCGCGTGCGAAGAGCGTCACTCGCGCACGCTGCTTTAGCAGCGCATACATGGCCGCGCGTGCAGCACCGCCTGCGCCAACAATTGCTACCCTCGCCTCACGCAAAGATTTAAAGCGATCAATCAACGGAGCGATGAAGCCGTCAGCATCCGTGTTGTAACCGAACAGACGATCTCGATCTACAACGACCGTATTCACCGCGCCAATCTCTTCCGCCTTCGGATCGATCCAGTCCAAACATTCCATCACCGTCTGTTTATGCGGCGCCGTAATACTCAGTCCACGCAGATTCCAGCTCAACTCTCGCGAACGCGGATGAACCATGCGCCGGAAAAATTCTTTGGCGTCTTTAACTTCAAATGGCAAGTAGACCCCATTGATATCTTCTGACGCGAACGCCGCGTTATGAACATGCGGCGAGACTGAATGCATCACCGGCAGACCAACCAGACCATAAATCATCGTTTCGCGATCGATCTCGTCAACGTGATACAGCGAACGCAGTTTCGGAGCATTAACCTGTCCCGGCGCGGTGGCGCTGTCGTCGTCCAGCGCGCCATAAGTCAGAAACGATCCACGTGATGGGCCAAGTATTCGCGTGGCGATACCGGCATTACCCATCGCGATCGCAATCAATTCCCTGCCGTCGTTGCGCGCGCGATCCAACAGATGAAAGATCACGAGACAGTCAGTAATGTCGTTAGCCTGCACCGCGATCTTCACTACAGCGGCGGGCATACTCGCGAGTCGCTCGTAGATCTGTTCGAGATCTTCGGGAACCCGGGAGAAGTCGTGATGGGAAACGATGATGCGCGACGAATTACGTGAGAGCTCGGCGACTAGATCTTCTTCCACATCCCACCAGTCTGACTCAATCTGCGGCGCAAGAGATGTCCAGAAGGCTTGTCGTTCTGCGCGAGTCGAGTCGCGATGACCACCCTGCTCTGTCGGACGAAAGGTGAGAATTACCGGACGGGAGAAATTATTTAATACACTTGCAGCGCCGTCAGGAAGATCCTTGAGACAATCCAGCCGCAACTCAATCAGGTCAGCCCATTCAGTCGCACGCTCACAACTGTTACGCAAGGCAGCGAGATCCTTCTCGCAAACCGGCACGCAAACACGTGTTCTCTTACTTCTGCTCGTTTGCATCGAAATGGCGGGTTGGTGCCTCGACGCCGAGATGTCGCGTGGTTCCCTCCGTAACACTCGCGACGGGAGCCCTGAGTTTTTCCGCTGTTTGTGGTTGCTGCGCAAATGACTGCCGCGCAGGAGGCGGCGCCACCTGCGCGCGCTTCTCTCTTTCTCGAACACGAACGTATTGCGCAATACCGGTTCCCATCATCGAGAAGGCGGGCAATAAGAACCAAAACCAAAACACCTGTCCGATAGTTCTCGAGAGCGCGATGGCCACGATCAGAAACGCGAGACCCATGAAGACGTTTCTGAAAGCCTGGTCCAGACTCGCTTCGCCTCTATCACGGCGGCGACGCCGGCGACGTCCACCCTCTTCGATTTCTTCAACAGGCGGCTGCATCATCTGTCCCGTCAGAGCCTGCGGCACTAAACTGATATTTGCTCCACATCCCCGACAAAAACTCGCACCATCGAGATTGTTTGTGGCGCACTTTGGACAGAACATAATCTATTCCTCGTCTCTCGCGTTTAGTGTTCGCTGGCGTCTCGCTTCATAAAGCAGCACTCCCGCAGCCACCGATACGTTCAGCGACTCCAATCGACCTGCCACGGGAATACGCACGAGAGTGTCGCAGTGTTCGCGCACCAGCCGGTGCAACCCGTGGCCTTCACTTCCGAGAAAGATCGCAGCAGGCAGCTTCCAGTCCCATTCGGTATACGACTGTTTGGCTTCGGCCGCTGCTCCAATCACCCAAATGTTACGTTCTTTCAACTGCTCTATCAATCGAACCAGATTGGTTACACGGGCCACCGGAACGTACTCGAGCGCGCCGGCCGCAACCTTGGCGACCGCACTCGTGAGTCCAACGGCACGTCTTTCAGCAATAAAAACTCCATGAACACCGGCACACTCCGCGGTTCGTACGATCGATCCCATGTTGCGTGGATCTTCAAGGCCATCAAGGCCAATCACGAGCGGCGGATCAGCCGTTCCGATTCTCGTTTCAAGCTGGTCCAACAACTCTTCCGCATCAGCATAACGAGCGGCGGCGATACGCGCCACGACTCCCTGATGTCTGACGTCGCCAAGTGAACGGTCTAGATCGAAACGCGGCACACGATGAACCGGCACCCCCCTTTCACGGGCGAGATCGATCAGCGACTTCAAACGATCGGGCCGCGCGCTTTCGAGGATCGTGATCGTTTCGATCTGGCGCTTACCGGCGCGCAACGCCTCGAGCACCGCGTTTGGACCATAAATCACGTCCTGTTTATCTGACCTTGTCATCAGTTTTTTGAGCCGCGGCTTAGAAAGTAATACCGCAAACGTGAATAACGCGTAAACTGGCTTTCATTGCTCTTCATCGTAGAAAGTCCAACACTGAGCTTGCCCGGCGCTGAACGACGCCAGCCACTCGACTGATTCTCCTGTTGCGTGCTCCACGCCAGTTCAAGAAGATTGCGCACGCTTGGATACGAATCATCAAGCTGCGCGTTCACAGCTCTGGCTGCAAGCACTCGCTGCAGCCTCGCAATGTTTTCATTTGCAATGAGCGCCTTCTCGTTTTCCAAACATGAAAAATCGAAACCACTCGCACCCACGCGCCAGGTGAACGGATGTTTCGCTGTATAAAAATCGATAACTGTTTCGTCTCTGAAGAACTCGCTTGTATCCAGCAGTTCCTTCTCCGGCTTTCGCGTCAGTCTTTCTGTGATCTCGACTCTAGTTTCTACAAGGCGGCCGGGCACGATCAGAATAACGTCTGTCCACGTCACCTCAATCTCCTCACCTCCGGCCAGTTGAATCGTTAGAAAAACTTCATCGAAACGCATCGCTCTCACCCGCTTCAATGTGTTGTCTGAAAACGAAAGACCGAGGTCTCCGTCGCTGAGAGTGATGCAAGTTAAACCCAGATCTCGTAATCTTTCGGTTACCAGTTCCGCCTCTTCCCGACTTGCAGTACGCGCTAACGGGACTGGTACGCCGGGAGACATAAGCGCCCGCACGTTCTCAGGTGACAACTTTACGAGAGCTGCCGCCGCGTTGACGGTTTCGTCAGATACGGCTCGATCCGGCGGCGCCAAAATGTTGTTATAACCCGGCTGATGTTTTTCCGGCCGGCGCAGGACCGGCTTCCGAAGCTTTGCAGAAGATTCAGTGACTGGCAACGGAGCGCCACAATATAGACAACTTACTCTTGTAGGAGGATTTGCTCTCAGGCATTCCTCGCAACGAATCATTTGTTCTGCCGAAAACCCCTGCGGCTCCGATGGCTCGATTGGTCCAAGGAAGGGAATGTTTTCGTTATCTTTAGGCAACAGCTCCTCCAAGTATTTTGATTATACGACGATGAGAAAATTCGAGGCTAAGAGAATGTGTGCTGGTACTTTAATTGGCCGAGGTTTGATACTGACACTGGCTCTCGCCGCATTGTTGGCGGTGAGTGCGTGCGCAGCATTCCAACCGACTGACGCAAATGGTCCAGCGTCGAATCGTCCACCATATCCGGTCGCACTGTCAGATCTTGGGACGAGGCTCGAAGAAGCGTCGGTGGCCTGGTATCAGTTGTCGCAACGTTATGGTCTGCCCCGAAAAACGGAAGCGAATCTGCAACCTTACACAGCCACTCTCGAGAGTCTGCCGGCAAATCTTCCCGCGCCGATTTATCTTCCCAAGGTTGGTTCGCAAACAAATCCAACTGAAGAAGACACACGAGAGTCCCTGCGCAGGTTCATTGTCGAATGGCAAAAGTTAATCGGTTCCGATCCGAACCAGCTTTCTCTGGTGGAAAGAATCGACGAACCCTCAGGCGTAAAGATTGCTCGTTACGAACAAAAACCGTTTCGCTATCCGCTGCGTGGCGGATTCGGCAAGCTGGAGATTCGCTTTCGCAGTAACGGACAACTGATCGGCTTTTCCAGTAACTGTATCCCTAACGCGGATCGCCTCCAGACAACGTTGAGTGGTTTGCCGCCCAAGGTGACCGGCGAACAAGCCGTAAACCACATCAAGACGCAACCGATCACCGTTACGAATGTGTCCGGTCAACAGCAGAACCTGTCGCTACCCACGAACGCCGTAGTCGAAGCTCGCCAGCTCGTCGTCTACGCCCAGCCCTCAAAAGTCCCACCCAGCGGTCTCGAGATCAGACTTGCATGGGAAGTGGACGTCACAAATGGCCCTGT
>JBKPPU010000132.1:0-9358 GCA_046733695.1 Acidobacteriota bacterium | reverse complement strand
TCAGGTTACCCGCACAACCATCCGACGCAGTCGCACCAGGATCGGTGAAGACTGTGCCGAATCCAACCACCATCGGATTAGCACCGTTGAGCGTAATTACCGGCGCAACGGTGTCCTGCACGGTCACTATTCGCGTCGTCTCAGTCGTAAAGCCATTGGCCGTCGCCGAGTAAGTGATCGTGTAAGTTCCGGGCGCGTTTGGATTGACGGTCCCGGTAGTAGTTACCGTTATCGGGTTGCCGCAAACTGTCGCGGTTGCCCCGGGATCGGTAAAGCCGTTACCACACTCGAGGGTGATTTGATCGTCACCGTTGAGAGTGATCGTTGGCGGAACATTGGAGCTGCCCGGCTGGTCCACTTCGTCTTCAGGGAACGTTCCAACGACCACGGTTCGAGTCGCGGTCCTTTGGTTGGTCCCATCCGTCGCCGTGTAAGTGACAGTGTAGGTGCCGGCTATGCCGGTGTTGATGGAAGTGGCTCCGCCTGGTCCGGAAATCGTAGTTGTGACTGGTTTCGGACCCGCGCAGGAGTCGAAGGCCGAGACGCCGGGATCTACAAACGGCGAGCATGAGCCTTGTTGAATCTTGTATGGGTTCGCACCGTCGATAGTAATCGCGGGCCCTTCAGTGTCGGTGACATTGAGGGTGCGAGTCGTCGAAACGGAGTTCGCGCCTTCTGTCGCCGAGTAGGTGGCGGTATAGGTTCCAACAGCAGGCGTGTCAGCATCAAAGCCGGCACTATAAGTAACTGTCACATCGATGCTCTGACCTGAACCATTGATTGCTGTTGCTCCGGGGTCGCCGAATCGCTGGCCGCACTCCAAAGTCAGTGTATTCGCGCCGTTAAGCGAGATGGAGAGTGCGCCAGGATTGTCGACCGTCACCAGAAAACTGGTTGTGGCCCCGGTTTGAGCGGAGCAGATTACCGTCGACGTTCCCACTGAGAAGAAAGAGCCCGAAGCCGGATTGCAACTGATCACCGGAATCGTCTCACCACCTTCGCCGGTGGTTGCTGTGCCGCAATCGCCGGTTCCAGTCGGAGTGGTATACGTCACAACAGCGCCGGCCTGACCAGTATCTGCACTCACGGTGATGTTTGCTTGTGTGCTGAGCTGGCAGGGCGTGTTTGCGACATCTACGGTCGCCGTTGAACTGTTGTTTTCGGCGTTGGGATCAGCCGTGCTGCTGGTAACAGTTGCCGTATTTGAGATCACGGTTCCGTTAGCAACGTTATCAATCTGGTAAGTGGCAACAAACGACGAGGTTTCACCTCTTGCCAGGCTCGCGATTGTACAGACTGTCGATCCTGTCTCACCAACATTCGGACTGGTACAGTTAAAGACCGGGCCGCTGAGTTGAGTGAACGAGGCAAAAGTCGTATCTGCCGGAACTACATCCGTGAGTGTCACGGGTACTGAGTCTGGTCCGTTATTGGTCACTTCCACAGAGAAGATCGCCTGGCCTCCGGAAGACGAGCTTTGAGACACCGCGCCCTTCGAAACTGAGACGTCGGCGCTTGGGTTCTGTGCGTCAATTACGGTAAACGTCGTTACTTTCTGTACCGTGCCGCCAAAAGGCTCGTAGAGAATCACACGCCAGTCGCCCAGGCTGGAGTTTGCATTGAGCGTAAAACTGGCGCTGCCGTTGGCGGTGGTCAGCGTCGAAGTCTGAACGGCAACAAAATGAGCATTGGACCAGATCACTTGCCAGCCAGGCTTTGCATTAGTGAACTTGGCACATACCGTCTTGTCCGTATCCTGAAGGTTGTAAACGCTCTTGGCAGTGGTGCAATTGCCTGCAAAAGTATCAAGCGTCGTAACCGGGGCCGCCTGGGGAAGTGGGGCCAAAAAGTTGAAAACCGGAGCTGCGATACCCTGGTGGGAGGCAGGGGCGTTCGCGCTGCTAAGTTTTTCGGTAATAATCGGATGTGATGGTGAAACTGCAGAACCGATAAAGAGGGGAAGCGCCATTAACGCTACGACAATACAAATGGCAATGCCGACGTAGGACCGTGATCCGCTGTAACGGACACGGGAGATCGAGGGCGAATTGTTCATCATTCTGGGTTTTCTCCTTGAGGACTTATTCGAAATGTCTCACGCGAGGAGACCGGGGCCCTTGTGCCCGATTAAAAGGAAGAACTTATCGCTGGATTTGGTCTGCGAAAACTGCTAGCAGTGGCTTTTGTCTGAAAAGTGGCCAGATACTACGACCAGCGTAGTTAGCATGAATATCTGCATGGAGTGGACCAAACTGTTTGGTCCACTAGCTCTGAGCGAGGAGGTCACGCGACCTAGTCTCTAAAAAGCGGGGGATGTAATAGTCGATTTTCCCCTGAAGGTCAAATTGCAATTCGATGATATTTTTGTTTCGACGCTCAGAGGCGTGTATCTTAACACCGCCATTTTCGGTTGAGAATAGTTCGCTATGAAAACTTTCTTCGTCACGGGCGGCGCGGGTTTTATTGGGTCCTGTTTTGTTCGCCTGCTGCTAAACGAAAATCGGGATTGCCGCATGGTTAACATGGATGCCCTTACTTACGCGGGTAATCCTGATAATCTCGAAGGACTCGATTCCAGCAGGCATCGCTTTGTTTGTGCCAACATCGCCGATCGCGAAGCAGTCCTTGCAAACCTGGACCACGACACTGATGTGATCGTGAATTTTGCTGCCGAGTCACACGTGGACCGCAGCATTGCTTCGGCGGACGAATTTCTCAGCACCAACATAATCGGCACACAGGTTCTACTCGATGCCGCGCGAGCGAAAAGCGTGAAACGGTTTGTGCAGGTGTCGACCGACGAAGTGATGGGAAGTCTACCTGAAAACGAGGAGAGTTTCTTTACGGAGAGCTCGCCCTTTGCGCCGAATAGTCCATACGCTGCTTCAAAGGCTGCGGCGGAACATCTCGTTCGTGCCGCACATCACACTTTCGGACTCGACACGATTACGACGCGCTGCGGAAACAACTATGGACCACGACAGTTTCCGGAAAAGTTACTGCCTCTCGTGCTCGCGAATGCGATTAACGACGCGCCCGTTCCGGTTTATGGCGACGGGCTGAACGTGCGCGACTGGATCTACGTCGAGGATCATTGTCGAGCGATTCTCGCCGCGATTGAAAAAGGCCGGCCCGGCGCTGTTTACAATATCGGGGCCCGCAACGAACGCAGAAATCTGGAAGTTGTCGAGAGCGTGCTCGATGCACTCGGGAAACCGCGGAGTCTGATCAAGTTTGTCAAAGATCGTCCCGGACATGATCGGCGTTATGCGATCGATCCGTCGCTGGTCGAACGAGAACTCGACTGGAAGCCTCGCGAAACTTGGAGTAGTGGTTTGAGAAAAACCATAAATTGGTATCGTGAAAACGGGCAGTGGATTGAAAAAGTCAGAAACCCGGCTTACCGCGAGTATTACAAAGCACAGTATGGAACAGCTTTGCATAAAACTGGTTAGTAGAGCATGAGAATACTGATTACGGGAGCGAAAGGCCTCGTCGGAACTGCGCTCGCCGAGCATTGTTTAGCCGTCGGTGACGCGGTCATCAGCTACGATCATAACGGGCTTGATATTACTGATGCAGCCGCGGTTGAGTCGGTCATTGTCAATGAAGGACCCGAGGCGGTTATAAATTGCGCGGCGTGGACCAATGTCGATGGTTGTGAATCGGATTCGGAGAAAGCCCGGCAGTCAAATGCGCTCGGACCGGAGAACCTCGCAAGAGCAGCGCTTAAATCTAATTCGGCTTTCATCACGATCTCGACTGACTACGTTTTCGACGGCGAGAAAGAAGGCTTTTACACGCAGCGCGATCAGCCGCGACCGATAAGCGTCTATGGACACTCCAAGCTCGAAGGTGAACGACGCGCTCAGGAAGCAAACGCGCGGACGATTGTGGTTCGATCGGGATACATCTTTGGACCGGCTGGGAAGAACTTTCTGAGCACAGTGATTTCGCGAGCGCAGCGCGGCGAGAAATTGACGGCGATTGTTGATTACTGGGGAACTCCGACGTATGGCCACGATCTGGCCCTCAGACTGCGGGAGCTTGCCGCCCTGGATTTACCGGGCGTGTATCACGTCGTGAATTCAGGTGAGGGCGCCAGTTTCGAGACATTCACCCGCGAGGCGTTGAAACAGGCAGGATTGAACAGCGACACGCTCGAAGTCCTCAGCGGCTCCGATCTCAACCGCCCAGCGCCCCGTCCACGAAATTCAAGATTAAAATGCCTCCTCTCGGAGGCAATCGGTCTCCCCTCTCTCCCCCACTGGCACGATGCCTTAGCCCGTTTTGTATCCACAGATTACACAGATTCATGATCCAATCTGTGTAATCTGTGGATACTTTTGCTATTATCCTGAATCTCTAGCTGTGTGCGTTTGTTAAATTATTTACCTGTCTGGACGAGAGCCGAACACCATGATGTCGCAAGATAACCGTTTGATGCCCATACCTGCGGGCGAGCGTGGTCTCGATAGACCGCTCACCGATGTTAGCCAGGTCAGGTCCTATGGGCCGGCCGCCAGCGAGCCCAACCAGCTTCGCGATTACCTATTCGTGGTGCTGAAGCGCAAATGGCTAATCATTAGCCTTTGCCTTGTGGTCACTTCGCTGGTCGCGGTGCAGATGTTTCGACAGCCTTCGATCTACGAAGCAGAAACGACCATCCGCATCGAACAGCGAACAACGAACGTTTTGCAAACCAGAGACTTCGTGCTGAACGCTCAGCCCGACGCGAATTTCTGGGGCACACAGATAAAGCTACTGCAAAGCAACACTCTGGCGAGGCAGGTCGCACTGAGCCTGGATCTGCAACACAATCCAAACTTTTTTGGTAGTGGCGCGCAGGGAGGAGTCTTCACAGCACTACGACGCATGGTCTCCGGTGAGAAGAAGCCTCAGGCTGCTCCTGCCAAAGCTCCCGGTGGGCTTCAGGTAGTAGGACAGACGCAACTGCAGGAAGAGCCGTTGACACCTGAAGAGCTCTCCGCACTCGAGCCTTACGAGGACGCCATCGTCGGCGCGGAAAGAGTTGAGGGAATAGTCGGCACCAACCTTTTCAATATCAAGTATCGCCACACGGATCCCGAGATGGCCCAGAAGGTGGCCAACGCTCTCGCAGAAGTTTTTCAAGCCAACAACATCGAGCGCTCCACGCAGAATTCAAGTAAGGCCGGCGATCTTCTCGCTCGTGAGATCGCGTCGCTTCAGGAAAAGATCAGGCACGACACCGAATCGTTGTTCAACTACGCGCGGGAAAAAGGACTGCCGCCAACGCTGACCCCTGCACTCGATGTTCAGGGGCAGCGTCTCCAGGATGTGAGTAAGTCATTGCTGGCGGCGGAGGATAGGCGAAAGAACGCCCAGGCAATCTATCTAAACGCAAAAGCTTCCACCGACACAAATTCCATTCCCGAGATACAGAAGTCAGAACGCATCGCCAGTATGCAAGGCCGGCTCTCAGAGTTGAAAGAGAGGAAGGCCGCGCTAAAGGTGAGCTATACCGACGAGTGGCCGGAAGTCAAAAAAACGCAGGCGGCGATCGAACGGCTCGAGGGCGAACTGGCTAAGGCATCTCAGGAAGCTATCGGAATGCTGAAGGCTGATTACGAAGCAGCCCTGGCCCACGAAAACAGCCTCCGCCAGATGTACAACGAGCAGCGCGGCGTCACCGATCAACAGACGCGCGATCAGATCGAGATGGCGGCTTACACGCAACGTCTCGAGACGAACAAACAGTATTTGGCCACGTTGATGCAGAAGCAGCGTGAGGTTCAGATTGCCCAGGGTGATAAGGGCAGCGAAGTCAGAATTGAAAACTACAGCCGCGTACCACGTGCTCCAGTAGGACCAGCTCGACTGCGAAACGTCATGATCGCATTCGCGTTGTCGCTCGTCGCCGGAATCGGTCTCGCGTTCCTGCTCGACTTCCTTGACGACACTGTGAAGTCGATTGACGACATTGATCGTTACATTCACCTGCCTGCGCTCGCCATGATTCCGGCGAGCCGCGGTGGTGCACGTTTGAAAGGACTTCCGCAGGCTGCGACTCCGGGGCCTTCAGAAAGTACGGCACTGGCGATGATCGACGACGTGAGATCGCCGATCGCTGAGTCGTATCGTCACTTGAGAACGTCGCTGTTGCTGTCGTCTGCGGGACAACCGCCGAAGACGATCCTGGTCACATCAAGCCAGCCGTCAGAAGGAAAAACAACGACCGCGATCAATACTGCGTTCATGCTGGCGCAGACGGGCGCCGAAGTGCTGATCATCGATTGCGACTTGCGACGGCCACGGCTGCACAGTCAATTCGAAGTTGGAAATTCGAAAGGTTTGACAACCTGGTTATCGGGTGAGAGAAATCTCGATAACCTTCTACAGACATGCGCAAGGACCCCGAATCTTAAGATTTTGACGTCTGGTCCGGTTCCCCCAAATCCGGCAGAGTTAATCGGCTCAGAGGAGATGCGCAAGCTTTTAGCACAATTGAGCGAGCGGTTTGCCCACATTATTATCGACTCGCCTCCGGCGATTTCATTCACTGACGCTTCGATCCTTTCGACGATGGTCGACGGCGTCATGCTGGTGGTTCATGGCGGCAGAAGCTCGCGCGCGGTGGTGCGCAGGGCCAAGCAGCAGTTGCTGGACGTGGGCGCACACATTTTTGGCGTGGTGCTGAATAATGTGAAGCTCGAGTCGCAAGACTACTATTATTCCGGCTACTACTCGAACTATTACTCGACCGAAACGGACGGCGGGCGAGGTGCTTCCGCAGGTGAGACTGCCTGATTCTCTCTCTTCATCCACAGATTACACAGATTGATCTGCGTAATCTGTGGATGGCTTTGATCTCCTGATTCTATGATTGTTCCTCTATTGGACCTCCAGGCCCAGTATGTCGCTCTTCGAGATGACTTGCAGCAGGCGGTAGAGCGTGTAATGAGCTCGCAGCGTTTTGTTCTTGGCGACGAAGTGCGCGGGCTGGAAAATTCCATCGCCGGCTATTGTCACACCCAGCATGCGGTAGGGTGTGCGTCGGGCTCGGATGCTTTGTTGCTCGCGCTGATGGCACTCGACGTGAAGGCCGGCGACGAAGTGATCACGACGCCTTTCTCGTTCTTTGCGACAGCGGCGTGTATCACCAGACTCGGCGCGCGTCCGGTTTTTGTTGATATTGATCCTCGCACATACAACATCGATGCCTCGCAAGTTGCCGATGCGATCACCTCGCGGACCAGTGCCATCATGCCCGTGCATCTTTACGGGCAGTGTGCGGCGATGGATTCGTTGCTCGAAGTAGGAAAGCGTCGC
Source organism: Acidobacteriota bacterium (assembly GCA_046733695.1). Classification (GTDB taxonomy): domain Bacteria; phylum Acidobacteriota; class Blastocatellia; order Pyrinomonadales; family Pyrinomonadaceae; genus PSRF01. The sequence goes on along the minus strand of JBKPPU010000132.1, from coordinate 2,047 downwards.
GGTGTGCCGCTCGTTGAAGATGCGGCGCAGGCAATCGGCGCGACAGAAAATGGGCGTCCGGCGGGTTCGATGGGATTGATTGGATGTTTCAGTTTTTATCCGACGAAGAATCTCGGTGGCGCGGGTGATGGCGGGATTTTAACTACGAACGAAAGCCACGTCGCTGCACGTCTGCGGCGACTACGCGCGCATGGCGGCGCTAACGAATACGAACACGATGAAGTCGGAATCAACAGTCGTTTGGACGAGTTGCAGGCGGCGGTGTTGCGAGTAAAGTTTCCGAGTCTCGATCGCTGGTCTGAAGAGCGAGCACAGAAAGCGGCTGTCTATTCGAAATTGCTGAAAGAAGCGGATTTGAGTTTTCCATTGGTAACACCGCACGTCAGAGACAACGGGCGCCATATTTTTCATCAATATGTGATTCGTGTTCCCGGAAATCGCGACGCTCTAATGGAGCACTTAAAGGCCCGCGGCATCGGCACAAAAATTTATTACCCGATTCCGCTTCATCTGCAGGCGTGCTTTAACTATCTCGGTTATAAAGAAGGTCAGTTTCCGGAGTCGGAAAGTGCAGCAAAGGAAACTGTCGCGTTGCCTGTTTATCCGGAACTGAGCGAAGAGCAACAGGTTTACGTGGTTGAGTCGATTAAGAGTTTTCAGAATTGAATGTCGCTAAAACTCAGCATCATCACACCTTCATTCAACCAGGGACGTTTTCTGGAAGAGACGATCCTGTCCGTGCTGAATCAGGGTTATGAGCCGCTCGAATACATCATCATCGACGGCGGCAGCACTGATGAGAGTGTTTCCATCATTCGTCGATACGAAGACAAGCTGGCTTACTGGGAAAGCGAAAAAGATCGCGGCCAGGTTCACGCGATCAATAAGGGCCTCGAACGCGCTACCGGCGACATTCTCGCGTTCATCAACAGCGACGATGTTTATTTGCCCGGCGCTTTCACCGCAGTGATGGCGCACTTTGCCGACCACCCAAAAAGCGAATGGGTTTGCGGCGACACGCTCATGTTCGGCGAAGGCCACGAGACGCGAATAATTCATGCAACAGTGCCGCAGTCGGCAGCACACTGTTTGGCGTGGGCCTATCGCGCGCCGCAGCCGGGCCACTTCTGGAAAAGAGAACTCGTTACTGAAGGATTCCAGGAGCGCTGGAACTACGACTTCGATCACGATATGTACGTGCGTCTGCTGCTGGCTGGTCACAAATGTGAATACTTGCCGTTGCCGATGGCGGCTTATCGTCTTCACGAAGTGAGTAAGACGGTCGCGGAAGGACACAGGCAACTGGAGGAGTTTGATCGGATCGCTGAATTCTACGAGCCACAGTTGCAGGGCGCCGATCAACGCTGGTGCAAGGCTACGAGATTTCTGCGACTCTCATACGCAGCCAGCGAAGCCGGGCGGAAATCCGAAGCGGCGAGTTGGTTAATGCGAGCCTTCGCCACTCATCCTGAAGGCGTGTTGAATAGGCCATTCTGGGGATGCTTGCGGCGACTTGCGGTTAGTAGCAATGGCGGTTAAATACGGGGACCGGATTGACAGGATTTTTTCAGGATGAGCAGGACAAATCCTGTAGAATTCCTTCACCTTGAATCTTGTTGTGGAGAAAACTTATTAATGTCAGAAAAGACCAAAGTACTAGTCACAGGGGCCGGTGGATTTATTGGCCATCACCTCACGAAGTATCTGATCGAACGCGGTTATTTCGTTCGTGGTGTTGACGTCAAGGAACCGGAATATGAGTCGACGGCTGCCGACGAGTTCCTACTCCTCGATCTTTCCAAAGAGGAGAACTGCCTGCAGGCGACCGAGGGTATGGATCAGGTGTATGGGCTCGCAGCGAACATGGGAGGCATTGGATTCATCGAGAACAACAAGGCCGTCATCGTTCGCGACAATACGTTCATCAATCTGCACACCATCGAAGCAGCACGCGCGAACGGAGTCAAACGTTATCTCTACACCTCGAGCGCGTGCATTTATCCCGGGTACAAACAGAAAGAAACCGACGTCACGCCCTTGCGCGAGG
>JBKPPU010000131.1:0-40973 GCA_046733695.1 Acidobacteriota bacterium | reverse complement strand
ATAAATAACCTGTTGGCCGGCTTATCCCATACTCACGACACAAACCGGCCACCGGCTCCTCTCCTGCTCGCGCTCGCAGCACGAACTCCACTCGTTGATCCATGACACTCTCAGCTTTCCAGGGCATCCGCAGCTCCTCCTGGTGCTGCAGACTACCCCATCAACTGTAAAGGATGTCGTGATAACGATCTGTAAAGTATGTCATGATAATGAACACCTCCGTGGCCGCCCGGCGTGGAATTGATCTCTTTGCCAATTGCCTGATCGACTCTGTTTCAAAAGATCGAGTTCAACGCCGGGCGGCCACGGAGGGCCGCCCCTACAGTACGTACCGCGGTCTGAGGGTGTCTATCAGCCGTTGCCGATGAAGGCCTGTTTGCGGAAGAAGCCGGCGAAGCGTTTGAGAACAGACGTAGTCATGTATGGATGCGTCGTCGAACCCGGACCGGCCTGGACGAAGAGGTGGCCGTGTTCTTTGAGGAAGTCCTGATAGACCGGTCCGCTGCCGTGAGCGAAGAATTCCTGCTGGTTAGTCCAGGATGAGTTGTAGACGAGGGCGTCGACTTGTGACGGCGGCAGAGCCATCGCGTGCTCGCTTACGTCGGCAACACTCACCGTGTACATCAAGGTCGACGGCTCCTCAGTGCGCACCGCTTTAACATAGGGTTTAAGAGCTTCCTTCACTTTCTCGCGACAACCAGGTTTCATTACCCAACGCGCTTCAACCTGCCATGCCGTCATGATGTCGGCGCCGGGACGAATGAAGCCGTCGATCATCTCGAGCGACTGGATCATCATGAAGGGAACAGTCGGTCCGTACATGTTGAGGAAGTACGAGCCGTTTTTCGCGAAGAACTCTTTCAGGATCGGCGACTTTGCATGCTCGTGCCAGGCATCTCGATCTTTGAAGCCTTCTACGAAAGCTACCTGCTGCGGACCGGGCATCGGAAACGTGTTGACGCCGGGATCGAGGTTTGGTGTGTGGAGCAGGTACATCCACGTGTCAGGCTCTTCCTTCTCAACCTGCGTCGCGAGCGCGCGGAGAGCTTCATAAGCTTTTGCTTCGTTGCCGGGAATGATGGACCAAAAGGCGTCGATGATATACATGAAAAGTGTCTCCTATGAGTTAAGGACGGCGATGATGCTGTCGGCTGATTTGAAGGCCAGGGCCATCAGCGTCAGGGTTGGGTTGGCCGTGCAGACGGTCGGGAAGCTGCCGCTGCCGACGATCCAAAGGTTCGGCACGTCGTGCGAGCGCTGACTTGCATCGACGACGGATGAACCGGATTCGTTACCCATGCGATGCGTTCCGACCACGTGACCGGCGCCGTAGTAGTGGTAGTTCACGCCTCTGTATGTGAAATCACCGGCGGAGCCCATGCCCGTCGTTGTGAACTCCTTCGCGCCCATCTTCTGATAAACCTGCGAACAGACATACGCAGCCATACGGAAACCTTCCATCGTGTACGGGTCGAGACCATACTCAACCTTCGGACGCGGAAGTCCCAGTCCGTCGACGTTATTCGGTTTGCCGTTTGTGACGTCGAGCGTCACACGATTCTCGGCCATCGGCGACTGATCGAACATACAGCCAATGCGAAACTGGCGCGTGAGAATGTTGTTGAGCTGCTGCGCGAGTTGCACGCCGGCGAGACGTTGCGGCGCTCCGTTTGGACCACCATTGTTAGTGCCGGTGTTGTTTGTTCCCTGGATGTAGTCGAGCGCGCTGGTGTAAGGATCGCCTTTCGAGAAGTTCCAACCCTCGTTGCCGATCTCCATGCGGAACGATGATCGGTACTTGCGAAACTCGCCATCGCGCAAAGACTCGATACCCGACGTCGCCAGCGGACCGCGATAGCCGAAGATCGGCTCCGGCGCGAGCGCCCACGAAAGATAAAGCGGGTGGTCCATCAGGTTACGGCCGACCTGATCGCTGCTGTTGGCGATGCCATTCCAGTTGTTCGACATCAGGAGCAGCTTTGCGTTTTCGATAGCGTGCGCTGCCAGGACATAGATCTTTCCAGTCACAGACTTCGAGACCTTGGTTAGACTGCCATTGGCGTCGCGCGACCACACGTAGTAATCGACGCGTGTAGCATTCGTGCCATCGACCGCGACGTTGTACGCAACTGATTGATAGCTCACTGTAACGTTGCCGGTGTCGAGAGCTTTGCCGAGAGTGACAGTCGGATCCCACTTGGCCTGAATCGGACAGATCGGAATGCAGTTGGTGTTGCCGGCGCACACGCGTCGATCGTCGTACGGCTCGGAGTTACGTCCCTGCGGCGTCGGCGTGACGAAGACGTTGTACATCGTCGGGTCTGATCCGCCGGGTGTGTCGGGCAGCGTACCCGGCACTTGCAAGCCGGCAATCCCTGTACTCACCGCATCGTCGACAGTGCTCATCGGAATGGACTGCATCGGATATTCGTAGCCCGGTGGGTAAACCAGTCCGACCACTTCCAGCGGCTGTTGCTCCGCGGTGCTGGCAGCGACGCCGATCTCCTTCTCCGCGAGTGCCCACAGTTGCTGCAGTTCGGCATAAGTGATGGGCCAATCGACGCCGTGTCCATATTTTGTTTGTAGTTGGATGTCGTTCTCCAGCTCCCGCAACGAAGTGCCGAGCCAGTGCCACGACGTGCCGCCACCATTGCGCTCGAACGTGCTGGAGAATTGAAGGCCGGGAATGTTGCCGTTCTCATCCGGCGGCGGGTTCTGCGGCGGCAATTTAGGATCGTGAGTCTCGATCCATGGCTGGGCCTGGATTAGGTAGCTGTGGTCCGGACCTTTGCCGATCGAAAGCACTGTCGCCCGTGGTGTAGGAAGCTCCGCTGGATGTGGCAACTTGCCGACTGGTTCCTTCTCCGAGCCGGTGCGTCCCGCGAGCGCCGGATATGGAGACTCCGGTGTCTTCGCGAGCGCGAGGTAGAAATTGTTTACGTACTCCTCGCGACTATCGGGCACTGCAAGCCCAGCCTCGAGGATAAGCACTTTCTTGCCCGCGAGTCCGAGCTGCTTCGCGATGAGATTGCCGGAGACACCGGCGCCGATGATTACAACATCGTATTGCGTGGAAGCACTGTTGCTCATTGTCCACCTCCATTGGTTGTGTCGACGCCGAATGTTTGCAGCGACGCCGGCTGCTGACTCCAGTAGCCGAATACGAAGGGGCTGAATCCCATCGGGTGCGACTGGGCCAGGTTCCAGACGAGGCTCTTGGTGTAAGCCTGCGAAGAGATGACCTGCACTGCTGGCGGGGCGAATCCATTGCCGCCCAGTACGCCGGGTGTGTACCACGATCCCAGATACCACATGGCCACGATGCTCTGGCAGAGCTGCGCCTGAAGCGATGGTACATCTAAAGAGGTTTCGAGCAGCGTGTCCGCGATTTGCTGCGGAGTCAGCTTCGGATTCTGATTGTTGAGGTTGTTGAATGCAGTCATCAGTGCATCCATCCTCGGCTGTCCGACCTGCGAGACTGCGAACGAGTAAAAAGTGCCGGAGAGATTCACGGGATCGAGGAAGGGCCTGATGACGCTTGACTGAAATCCCGTCAGTGCCGCCGACATATCGGCAAACGCCTGCACGGTGGCTTCCGAAGGTGTTAATGGATTAGTTGACATAGTCTTCTCCTTCTATTGCGCTCGTTGCAGGATGTACGTGAAGTCGGATGCCTTCGCGTTAGTCATCGTGGCGTTGTTATGACACTCGATGCAGTTCGACGAGACATTCGGGACCATCCCCTGGATATAAGTCTCGAGAGTGGTGTTGGCGAGGAAGTTCGGAGCCGGTGTTCCGAGTGGATCACCAGGATTTGCCTGGCAGGTTCCAGTGTTGGTGGGCCACATCGTGCTTATCAACTCGTAGTTCCGCCAGACTGATTTTGAATTGACGCCCAGCAGGAGCTGTAACGCATCGGCATTGCGTGCCGCTGCACTCTGGAACGCGAACTCGTTACCCTTGAACATATTCATCCGGACAATCTGGCTGTGGAACGTGCTGACTTTAGTCGGATTCCATGGGCGTGGTGGTACCTGATTTGGAGGACAGTTCGCCGTGCTGCATTTTGGGTTGTAATAGTTGTACTTCTTGTTGAGCGTCTTCGCGAGGTCGGCTTCACTGGGTGCATTGTCGACGTGCTCGAATGTTGACCAGAGCCACTGCGCGCCGTGGTCAGTCTTGTGGCCGATGTGCAGGCCAACGAGCCCCATCAGCTTCGTACTACACGAGGCTGCGTACTTTGGGTTTTGCGAAGCCGGGTTGTAGACGAGCACGGTCTGTGTGTGAAAGCGCGCTCTGTCAGCGGGACTGATCACTTTCCACGACGACTTAACCATGATGGCTCCCTCAGCACCGTTGGCCGCTCCGCAAGGAAACTGCACCTCGCTCTGAAACGCTTGCTGCCCGGCTTTCGAATAGAGTTTGTTCGCGAGAATGTAGTCGAACATTGGTTTGTTTACGAGAATGTCGTAGCGTGTGTAATTGCCGTTTTGATCGATGAGTGGACCGGTGTTGAAAGGCTGGCTGAAGTCGGTCAACACTGTCGGTGTTTTCCCGACCTGGCTGAGGATTTTCATTCCCGGTTTATAAAAGGCCTTGCACTGTGTGGGCACAGTTTCCGGCCCGTTCCACGACGGCGTAGCGCCGCCGGGCAGGAAGATGTCGGCGACGTCGCGGTAGTGTTCCCACACCGTATCGTTGTCGCCGTTCTGGCCGATCTTCTTCGTTGGATCGCCATTGCCGTCCGGACCCGGAGGCCAGTTGAGTGCGATGAACGTGTTCCACGAGTAAATGTCGAAGTCGCCCTGAATAGCGAGCAGCTTCTGTTCGTTAGTTGGGTTAGTTGGAAGCGGCCCGAACGTCGCATCACCCGGGATGTTCGAACTTAATTGAATTTTCGGGACTTTGTCGTCGGCGGGAGCCATCGTCGTTGGGATCGACGTCATGAGAACCATTGTTGCTGCGACGACGGTGAGCAGTATGATCGTTATCGTTTTCTTCATCTCTCCTCCATCTCGAATCAAACAAGAAACGTGCGATACAGCGGCGCCAGATTTGGACCATTCGGTGGGATCACGGCGTCAGGATTGAACGGCGATCCAATCGATTGCTGAAAGCGGAAGTGATTTTCCGGATCGACCGCTTTCTTAATTCGCAGGAGCTTCTTGTAGTTGTCGCCGTAGAATTCAGTTGGCCAGTTGTGCAGTAGGGGATCGATGTAATTGCAGTACGCGCCGATCGAGTGTGGCGCCATGTTTTCGCCGAGCTCGTAAGCCCAGTTAACGTTCTGCACTGTCTGATCCGTCTGCGGCCAGATCGCTTTTACTTCCCACAGGAAGCGTGCATTGCGATGCCAGAAAGAGGTTGTGTCTTGAGCGACGTTGGTGACCTTGCCACCCATGTGTGTCCAGACCAGAAGACTGTTTGGCGATGGCGCGCTCGTCATGGACGACGTGAGCACGTCGATACAATCCGATGTGAACGCTTTCGGGGCCATGAAGCCCGACCGTATATAGCCACTCATCCCGCCGACGAGCGTGAGCAGGCCGTTGTAGATCTCGAAGTCGGGCAGCGTCATGTCGTATAGGTTTATATAGATGTTCGGGAACTTGAGGATCGGCGCAATCAGATCCATTCCTTCACGGCTGTCACCATTAAAGATCGGCGTGAGACCGACCGTGTTGACAGCCGTGTCGGGATGGGCTGGCAGGGCAACTTTTCCCATGTAGCCATAGACGGCGAGCGAGTCAGGCGCCTTCTCGATCCATTCGTTGTAGAAACCGAGAACATCCTGTGCGTACTCGATGGGATAACGGATTTGTCCGCACAGCATCGTCGGCGTGTTTGGCTTATGCACGCGAATCTCGAAGGCAACGGCAATCCCGAAGTTTCCACCACCACCGCCGCGACACGCCCACCAGAGATCCTTGTCTTCCTTCGACTTCGACTCGGCGGATATCCTTCGCAACTTGCCGTCGGGTGTGACGATGTCGATCGAGAGAAGGTTATCGACGCTGAGACCGTACGAGCGCGAGACGAAACTGATACCGCCACCAAGCATGAAGCCTGGGATACCGACAGTGGGACAGCCGCCGCCAATCGGAATCAGACCAGTGCCGGTTGCTTGTAGGAAGAGATAAAGGTCGCGCCAGCGGTTGCCAGTCTCGGTCCAGACGACTTGTCGATCGAGATCGAGGCGCTTGGCGGTCATGCTCGTCAGATCGATCACCATGCCGCCCTGATTCAAACAGTAACCCGCCGCACTATGACCACCGCCACGTACGGTGAATGGCATGTCGTGCTCGATGGCAAACTTGTATGCGGTAGCGACGTCCTGCGGGTTGACGCACATTGCGACAACGCCTGGTCGTAGATCAATGCGTCCGTTGTCGATGACAAGCGACTGATCGTAACCAGGATCACCTGCTTGCAGCAGTGAACCGGCGAGCTCCATTTTGAGCTTCTGCAGGTACTTCTGTGGAACCATGAAATCCTCCTGATAACGGCGTTGTTCTCGGAATTCGAAACTAATCAAGCGTCGACACACACACGTGTGCACAGCAATCTGCGACCATCGGTTTCCGTTCGCTCAGCCATCTGAAAGCGCGATACGGCGACCCGGGATCGAGCTACTCTTTCAGCGTGCAGAGAGGTGGAGATGAGTCAAAAGAACGCTGATCTTAAATGCCCCTTGAAGACCGCTTGAACTTTCTGGGCGAACAGCGAATGGGAGTGAGATCACGTTGAGCTGCCCGCTGTTATGTTAAGGATAGGCAGCGCCGTCATACTACACCCGATGATTTAAATTGCAAGAACTTTTCGCAGTGAGGTAATAGTGTGTTGCTCAGTACTATTTGGGTCCCCGGAGGGACCACATGTTTATAGCCACTCGGACCGCGCTCCAGCGGAGCGCGATGTGTTTGCACCCTACTCAAATCAGCCCGTCATCAGTAACATTCGGCTCCGCTGGAGCCGTAATAACTCTTTAGGGGCGTGTCTATAAAATTTGGTCCATCCGGGACCCAGGCAATGTTTGATTCAACACACTGTTACCCCACCACCGCACTTTTCCATCTTATTCGTTGCGCTACAATTTGTGATCGAAAGCTGATCGGAAAGCGTATCGGTTCACAACCGGTGTAATATAACGGCCCTCTAAACCAGAACGAGCAAGTATGAAAAGTTTATTCCTCGCCGTGGCTCTCGTTTCGCTGTCTCTGTTTTCCGAAGTCACCGCATTTTCGTGCAACGTGGTACCTGGTGGCTTACCGGAGCCTAGAAGCGCGATATTTATTGGCGAGGTTATGAAAAAGGAGCCACTCGGTCGGGACGTCAGCGATTTTCTGGGAACCATGCGCTACCGAGTTACATTTAAGGTAGAGTATTCCTGGAAAGGCGCCGGCTTCAAGGAGATCGGTTTACCCGAGCTGGCGGTGATCTCAGAGGAGATCGTCAGTGAACCCGAAGGTATGAAAGGTTGTTTTTCCTCCGTCGCTTTTTTAGAGGGCAAAAAATACCTGGTCTATGCGGTTGATACTCCCGATAAGAATTTGACGGTAGGACTTGGGAACGGATCAAAGCCTCTTTGGGCCGCGTCAGATGATCTCAAGGAGTTAAAAAGACAGGAATCGTTTTTTCAATTTGTAGCCGGTCATAGATAGAGCCTCAACTGAATGAGACGTCAATCTCGTATCACTATTCTCCTCCTCATCGCCTGTTCGTTACTCGTAAGTTGCACGTTTCTCAAAAAATCAATAGTCAAGTATGAGGGAACATCGATGCTTCCCGGCATCAAGGATGGAGATATGCTGAGCGTGCAGCGACTTGATGAGAAGACACGAGCACAACTCGTCAGAGGAGACATCATTGTCTTTAAATATCCGGCGGATCAAACTAAGCGGTATGTGAAGCGCGTCATTGGTTTACCAGGCGATCGAATCGAAATCAGGCCAGGTGAGGTATGGGTCAACGGTGTAAAGCTCGACGAACCTTATGTTAGTTCCCGCCTGAATCTCTCGCAGCGATCTCAGGCGCTCGTGACTGTGCCCGCGCACGAGTATTATGTTTTGGGAGACAATCGCGACAGTTCCGCCGACTCCCGAATATGGGGTACCGTTCCGGAAGAATTGGTCGTTGCAAAAGTAGTGCGTTGATGAGATGCGAAGAATTCTACTGACACTTATCTTCATCGGGCTCGCCTGCATTCAAGCTCAAAGCCAGGAGCTGTTCGATGAAGTATCTTTGAAAGAGCGAGGCTCTTTATCGGCAGAGCAGCAGGCGACGCTGAGATCCCGGCAAGAGATCATAATTGCCGAAGCCTTGAAGTTGCCCGCAAATGAATGGGTAGGTGCCTATGGAGCGATGGATAGTCCAACGTCAGGGGTACGACTCGATTGGGCGCCTGCAAACGGTTTCCTCGTCTGGTGGACCACTTGCTCGCATGGACTCAGGGACATGATAAATTTCGGCAACGTGAATTTTAACGATGGAGTTTTGCGCGTGACGCCGGAGCTCAGCAAAGAAGGTGAAAAAGTGTATCCGCTGAGCGATCTAATCCCGGTGAAGTGGGGCAATCAACACTATTTGATTCCTCTCGATCGGCTGATCGCTTTTTGCTATGCCGTTCGAAACACCGGGCGATCGTTCGAAATCTACGAATTTTTTCTGAAGGAATCGGATCGCGATAAACGGCGATTTGGATTACCGGCAGTACCAGCCGGTTACAAGAAGTATCTCGTTAGTCCTGCGATTCAAGCGACGATCATTGACGTGAGGTTGGGACCGGAAACCTGGACCAAGACCTTGATGTTGAATACCGGCCGAACAGCAGGAGTCGTTCCCGGGATGAAATTCTTCGCCGTGTTTCCCAGAAATGTTTACATGCTGGTGCACGTGATGAGTGTTCGCGAGGATAGCTCTGAAGCCCTTGTGATAACCTCGGGATTCAAAAATCGTTCGGAGAGAGAACTGAGGCTCCGGGCAGGATTTAGACTTACCAGCCGCGCACCCAGAGACGCCGGCAATTATTACCCGGGATAGAACACTTTGACAGCCGACGAACTCGTTAAAGTGGTAACTTCCTGGGCAGAGAACCACGTCGACATTGTGTCTGTTGCGCTGGTTGGTTCGCATGCTCGCGGAACCGCGCGTCTGGATTCCGATGTCGATCTTGTCATTCAGTGTGCGAGACCGGCGCGCTACCTGGGCGATCTGACCTGGATCTCTGAATTCGGAGTAGCTCAGGAGGTAGCTGTCGAAGACTACGGGCTCGTTCAATCAGTGCGCGTGTTCTATGCCGATGGTCCGGAAGTGGAATACGGCATTACGTCTTCAGAATGGGTCAGGTTGCCACTCGACGAAGGTACGATTAAAGTTCTGCGCGACGGTGTGAAGGTGCTCCTCGATCGCGACGGCTCGCTGACCCGCGCGGTGGAACTCGCACTCGGAAACAATCGCAAATTACGATGGTAATCATTACCCATTCCAAGTGCGATTTCCGATTCTGAGTGGAAGTACCGGCTGAGTTACTTGCGCGGCGTGGTCCCCTCCTGACATCATAGAGACATTCCAACGAATCGAATTAAAGAGCACAAAAGATCTACACGATCTTAATTCTCGAAGGGAGTGTTGCTATGGCAAGCAAAGCCTCTATCGCTGGTCATCCGATCCACCCGATGCTGATTCCTTTTCCGCTTGCTCTTTGGGTCACGTCGTTTGTGGTCGATATCCTGTTCTATTTTCTCCGCCACCCGACGCTGCTCGTAGTCGCAAAGTTCATGATTGCGGCCGGTTGCATAGGTGCACTCGCTGCGGCGATCCCCGGCATTATCGATTGGCTGTCAATCAAGAATGGCGACGTGAAGAAAGTAGCAAACTGGCACGCACGGCTGAACATTACGGCCCTTGTAGTGTTTGCAATCAGCCTCTTCCTGCGGCTGGGCAGCTACAGTCATTTCGTTGGCCGCAAACTCACGATTCCGTTTTTGCTTTCCCTCGTCGGCGTGATTCTGATCACGATCTCCGGTTGGCTCGGTGGTGAGCTCGTCTTTCGCTATGGAATGGGAACGGCGCCACGGGGAGGAAGCAGTTAACTCTATCGGAGCACTGATGAAGGAGGGCTTTCACTCGCGTCGATGAATCGCATGATTGTTGGTGCGATTCGTGGAGTGAAAGCCCTCGAACGCCAACGTCACTGAGCAGTTACGGCGACAGTCACCGCGTTACTCGTGACTCCATGCAACGTGATCCTGACCTTCATGTCTCCTGCAGGTACCTGGTCGTTCAATTTCAGCGTAACCTGTGTGAGCCAGTTGTTCATGTTTGGAACCTGGTTTACGGCTTCAACTGTCAGCGGTCGAATTGTACCCACTGAGTCTTCCGCAGTCGCGGTCACCGCAGAGGCCGTTTCGCCGGCTGCCAACTTTAACCCGACTGCAAATACGACAATGCGCATGCGGTGATCTGAACTGTAGAAAGCCATATCACCAGTGTTGATTGCGAAGCTCTCGTGTGTATGGAAAACAGAATCAAGTGCGAGGCCACGTGACGAACTGGTTTGGTTGAGAAGGAAAAGCGTATCGTCGTCGATAATCGTTCCGACACCCTGACCTTTGGCGATGGCTGCATTCACAGGACTGCTGAGGTTCAGGAAAAACTGTTCGTCCCCTTCGACAATCGTATCCCCCTTGATAAAGACGGTCACGGTTATTGAAGTTTGGCCCGCTGGAATATTTATCGGGACTGAGCCGCCCCCAAAATCGACGTCAGTTGTCGCTGTTCCGCCCTGCGTCGAAGCGGTCACACTTACTTGCTTAGTACTGGCGGCGGATAGACTGATCGTGAATTCGTAGCCAAACAGGCCAGTGTCTCTTTCGGCCATGCTGATGTCATTAATGCTGATGGTCGGATCGGATTGGCCGCGACTCACTTGGGCCGTCAGGAACAATAAACAGATCATGCCCAACAACTGGGCCTGATTGAGCCGTGAAGACAGGTTTCGGAAAGGACGCATTTGCAAACCCCCTGGGTTGTTAAAAGTTACGATTTAATTCGACCTTGGGGTGGGTCGTTAGGGAGAGGGGATTTCGGAGTCTAATGCAGTTCTGGTCCTGTTTGCAATAGTACCCCGTTTGTGACCCTCTCACAGCTTATACACTAAGCAGTAAACGGCCAATCTTATGATTATTCCAACTCGATCGAAAGCAAATAAAAGGCGAGACCGACGATTCGATCCCGCCTGTTCGATGGTTTAGCTACAGAGTGTGTTAGTAGCCTCTTAGGCCGTCAGCGTAACCGTTCTGAAATCCCTGTCGGTAATACTGCTGATACGCCGCCTTGTTACCGTAGCGTGAATTGTAGTCAGTGTCCGCATTCCGATAGGCTCTGAAGTCACGGAAGTCATACCGCTGACCTCTGTTGCGGTCCTTACGACCTTCCTTGATACCTTCGTTATAGCCTGCATTCAACGCAGTCTGACGGAAGTTAGAGTACCCATAGCCGTTGCCATAACGACCATTGTTGTCATAACGCCAATCGCGTTGTGCTTCGCGCTGTCGACGACGCTGTTCGCGTTCGTATTCACGTTGACGCCGTATCTGTTCCCGCTGTTGCCAGTATGGATCCTGGTACTGGGCCTTGGCTACAGAACTAGCTGTCAATCCGACACCAAGAAGGAGAGATAACGCAAACACAGAACCGATTAGTTTTTTCGTTAACAAGTTAATTTTCATGACGTTCTCCTTTGTCACGTTCATGCTCCCGTTCTCAGCAAACAGGATGCCGCAAAGCGCGAACGTGGACCGAGTGTTAAATTTCGGTCGAATTGGCAGGAAAACCGTTGCAGTTTTGTTTCAATGGACTAGTGCTTAAACGATATCGTTAATGCGCATACCAGATCGAAGAACGACAGGAGTCGTAATGCGGAACGTAGTGAATGCAACGTTAGCGAACGCTTCGAGAATAAGAACTTGTTCCGAGGTAAGGAGGAAACTAGACTCTCAGGAAGCCACGGAAGCCCCGGACGGCGTAGTAAGATTCGGCGCCGTTGTGATAGAGGAAGACGTGGTTGTAGCGGCGATCGCAGTAGAGGGCGCCGCCGAGTTTTCTGATATCCGAAGGTGTCTTCAACCAGCTCGACGTTTTCAAATCGAACTCGCCGAGTTTCTGCAACTCGCGATACTGTTCTTCAGTCAAAAGTTCGATGCCCATTTCGTTCGCCATGCCGACAGCGCTGTTCGCCGGTTTATGTTCTTTCCTCGACTCCAGGGCTTCAGGGTCGTAACAAACACTTCTGCGGCCTTTCGGACTTTCCGCCGAGCAATCATAAAAAATGTATTCGCCCGTCTTCTTGTTGTAACCAACAACATCCGGTTCACCGCCGGTTCTCTCCATTTCATTCAGTGACCACAGTTTCTCTGCATCAGCTTCCAGGTTCGCTTGCACCCTGGCCCACTCGAGACCTTTATGGCGCTTCATGTTCTTCTCAAAACGTGCTTTCAACGTGCTCAGTAGTTCCCCACGCTGTGCCGCCGACAACTTCGATTTGTTGTTGTTCATTCCCTTATCTTACATCAGGAGGATTTCGATCGGTGCTTGCGAGGGCGGCGGCGCACGGGCGTTCGGTAGTTGAGCAGTTCGGGGTGCTGGTGTTCGATCTTGTAGGCGAGCGACTGGTAGCGTAACTCCAGGAGAGAAGCGGCAAGGGTTACTTTTCCGCCGGCCTGGACCAACGCGCGCTTGATGATTACGCCTTCATATTTGTCCAGTTGTGCCTGGAGTCCGCCGGGCTCAGTCAAAAGAATCTCAGTGGCACCCTCGGACTTCAATTCAGTCTGAATGGTGGCGAGGACTTTGTCAGTAACATCAGCCAGTCTGAGTTTTGTGTCCGGGCTTTGAGAATTTGCGAGCCATTCGCGTGCCTGCCTGTACGCAGCCTGCACTACCTCAGGCGCCAGGTGCGGAACTTCCTCGATTAACGTGAGTGCAGCAAGTCCGGCCGTGTTCAAAGCGTTGACCTGATGGGCGACCTGGATCGCTTGTTGAAGAACACACCGAGCAAAATCGCTGCGCCCCAACCGGGCCAGCGCTTTACCCTGGGTTATCAAAGCTTCTGCCATCATGCAGAAGTGTCCACTTTTCTTTAAGACTGAAACTGCTCGGCGGGTGATGTGTTCAGCCTCGTTCAATCTCCCTTCCGCAATCAAAACCTGTGCGCGGCTTTCATCGATTTGCGCGGTGCGAGCCTTGTCTTTGAACCGGACTGTTAGACGGCGCGCCTCGTCAAGATATTTGTGGGCTTCTTTGTGGCGGTCCAACTTGAACAGCAGGAAACCGACATTGTTGATGACATCGGCGCGAAAGATTTGATTATGAGCCAGTTTGAACTGCTTTTCAGCTTCCTTGTATTCGTTGATGGCACGGTGAAAGTACTCGCGCTTGTTCTCTGTCGTAGCAAGATTTCGATGAATGATTCCGAGTTCGCTAAAGTAATAACCTTTTATCCTCGGGTTGGTAATCTTTCGGAATAGCGATTCGTTCAGTTCGAGCAGTTCTAATGCTTCTCGAAATCGGCCTGACGTCCATTCAACAGTTGATAACTTCAGGAGTGCTCTGGCTCTGTCTGCTCCTTCAAAGGTCAGCTTGTTCAGAGCATCGTGCAGCCATGATCGGGCCTCGCTCAGTGCGCCTTCTCGCCAATAGCAATACGCAATCTCTGATTGCGCGACAGCGATCTTAACTACGTCAGGAACTGTCTCGAAGTAAGCAATACTTTGAGTGATAAGATTCTTGGCGATCTCTTGCGCGTCGGATACCTGGTTTTTACTTCCAATCCAACCCGTCAAAACACCCACACACAACAGGACTTCAGCAGCCACTGCACGCTCGAGTCCGCAGGTATTTGGAGCTTCGCCCAGGCGGCTCCAATAGGGACGCATTGTTTTCTGTGCCCCCGCATAGTCGCCCTGGTCTTTTTGTTCCAGGGCAGTCTTGCAGCGAAGCCGCGCCTCGTCGTTCGCGCTTAGCGTGGAACTGTTGAGCTTAGGTGAGGCTATCTTCACGAAAGATAAACCTTTGCCGGTGAGTGTAAGAGCTTTTTCTCCGCGCTGGATATTAGTCACAGCGCTCAACCCCGTGTCAATAGCCGTATATGTATTTACACTATGCTGATTTTATGCCAGTAGATTGGCATCCCTCAACTCAAAGGAGAGAGAGACAGAATGAGGCACTTGGCATTAGCAGTAGTCCTCGCATGCATGCTTTCGGGTACGGCTTGGGCCGGAGAGATCCCTTCCGGCGACCGGACTCCGCCACCGCCACCACCAAAGTCGCTAGTAACGCCCGGAGAAATCCCTACCGGCGACTGGACTGGTGAAATCCCCACCTCCGATGCGACAGCACCCGAGGCGTCAAGTACGTTGTTAACAATTTTCCTGACGCTTCTCACTATCGGTCGTTAGGGATTGAGCATATTTGGTGGTGCAAGAACTGCCCCTCAGGCAGTGAGGTTGACGTGTGCCTAAAACGATCAACTAGCGCAATGCAAAAGGACTGGTATGAATTTACATTCGAACCGTTTGTTTGAGTTCTTGTGACGAGCCTCGCGTGCAGATATATAGACCACACATAGCTCAAACTTCTGCGATGTGAAAGAACTTTGAGCATCACCCATACGGGCCCAGGGTGTGGGGGGTGGGCGTCACTGATTCGTGTTGTGTGGGTCACAGTCAGTGACGCCCAATTGCTTCAAGCTTCCGTTGTCCACTGATCCCAAATAGACTGTAAGCCCCTCGCAAAGAGTTGTGCATTTTTAGTGGCGCGAGCCTTCAAAGGGATCGGAGGATCCCAACAACTCCAGAAGTCCTTACACAAAAACTTCGCAAGTTCACCATCGATACCAGCTACTTCAACCAGTAACTTCTCGTCTATTTTTGTTATTACAGGTTGATGAGCTCTCAACTCCTTGATTACGAATTCATTCTTAGCCAGAAGTTTCGAGACTGCGCGCAGTGCCTCATCATAGACACGATCGCCAGTCGTCTCGTACCTGACCCCGTAAACACGCTTCATGTATCTAAAGGAGAAATACGTAGCGAGCCCTTCTTCCAAGAGCGTATCGGCCCGACCAATATCTGCGGGACTCAGCACATGGACTGCTTCATGAGCAAGTAAATACGCAGCGGTAAATCTCGAAGGTACCGCTCCTTTCGTAAGGTAAATTCTGACCTTGCGAAGAGGGTAAACGGCAGGATGCGCTAAAGAGCACTCGGTGATGCGAGGTGCAAGTATTTCATATGAACGATCGCGCGGACCGTACAGCAACTCCACCTCTTCAAGTATCTTCAACAGCTCTTCTTTCAACACTAGTTCATAGGCACGATGCTTCCCGCTGAGCAAAGACTTAGCTTCGGCTTCCAACGATAACAACCCTTCCATGAACATAATCGCTGCCGGCACAATGTTTCCTCCAGAAGTCGACTATAGTGGATGACCTGCCCGTTCCAGAAATCCATTGACACAGCCGAACGTTGAGCCTGAAACTCCCGCTGCCCGGAGGAGACTAATATGCCATTCAGGTTTTTGGCCGCCGACGATATCTTCATCTCATACACTCGTCTCGACGCCAGCACCTACGCCGCCGGTCTTGCCGACGAGCTGACGAAGAAGGGCTTCTCGTGCTTCATCGACAAACTCGGCACCGACCCTGACAAAGATCTTCCCGACATGCTGCTGCGCAAACTCAAGTCGTGCGCGATGCTCGTTATAGTCGGCACCGAGCGAGCCGCAACTCGACAGACCATCGCGGACGAGGTCAGGGAATTCCTCCAGACGGGCCGAAAGTCTTCCGTCGTCCCGATAGACTTTAGCGGCGCCATCTATCGCGCAAGTTGGTATCCGCTGGTTGAGGGCATCGCTCCGGAATCAGAGAAGAATCCGATGGCTCTCGACGACGGCGAGCCATCACTATCGGTTGTGAGTCGCATCGAGAAGCAGTTCAACTACACACGCCGCAACCAGCGACTGCGCCGCGCTGCGATCAGCATGGCGGTCGTCTTCGCTCTCCTCGTTCTGGCTGGCGTCGGCGCCGGTGTCTATGCCCGGCAGCAGATCGTCCTCGCGAACACTGAAAGAGAACGCGCCGGCCAGGCCCGTGCAGAGGCAGAGAAAGCGCAGCAGGACGCGGCCGCCGAACGCGAAGCAGCGCGCCTGGCGAAGATTGACGCCGATCGTGCGCGCGACGATGCAACGAAGCAGAAAGCGCTGGCCGATAAGGCGGCTGACGATGCACAACGCGCCGAGAGTCGTGCAGTCGAAGCAGCGAAGCGTGAGCAAGTCGCGCGTGGACTCGAGGCAAAGGCGACTGCCAACGCTCGTTTGCAGGAGACAATCGCCTCCTCACGCGCAAAGGCGACATCCGCACTTCGGTTTGGTGCGAACGAACCGGATCACGCATTGGCGGAGAGCGTCGAAGCGTATCGACTTCACCCGACAGTGGAAGCACGCGGCAGTCTGCTTGCGAGTCTCGAGCTTTATCCTAATCTGGTTGGCGTAACACGCGAGAACCCTAACCCGATCGAGAGTCTTGCGTCCTGTCACAATGGCGCTGTGCTGGTTTCCTCTGACGACACGGGACTGATCCTCTTCTGGGACGCGGCGCGCAAGAGTGTCTTGAAGCGAGTTGAAGCTCCGTCAAAAAAAATTTACAGCGTTCGTGTTGCCTGCGCGCCCGCAGGTTCGGTTTGTGCGGCGGATTATCTTGGCGGGAACCTGGCAGTATGGAACGTCGAGAATCGCGGTGAAGGATACGAAGTCACTGAGCGTGTGTCTCTCAATTCTTTCGCACCCGTCAACATTCCCGTGCCGGTTACTCCCATCTTTGCTACACCCGAAATGCTGGTGACGATCAGTGAAGGGAATAGTTTCAGACGAAAGCAGGACATCGCACTGGTGGACGTGCGCCAGTCGAAGGCCACCATCAAAAGTCTTGTCGTTCCGGAACACGTAACCAGGGATGAGTTCGGCATCGCGCGTGCGATGACGGCGAGCCCGGCAACGAAGACGATGGCAATCGGCTTCAACCGCGGCGTCGCTCTCTGGCAAATCGACGCGCTGGACAAACCGGCCACCTGGATACGACACCCGAATGGATGGACCGGTGTTGACCACATCACTGAAAACCTGTCGTTCAGCCCGGATGGAAAGTATCTCGCTGTTTCCGTTAACGGCGGTGACGTTGCCGTGTGGAGTCTAAGCGAAGACGAACCGAAACTCGTCAACGATCCCCACCCCGACGCTGGAACTTACGTCGCACTTTTCAACCAGAGCCTGACCGACCGCCAGGCCACTTATATGGTGACAGCTAAGCGCACTGGCGAGATCACGCTCTGGGACATTTGGAACCCCGCGATTTGGACCAGGTCCTTCAAGCCGGGTCTCAGCTCACTGATCCCTGTAAGTGACACGGGAATGATTGCGACGGGCAGCAGCGACGGACTGCTGGCGTCGTGGGACATGGGCCACACGTCCAGTTTGCGCCAGTCGTTAGCTGGGATCGAATACCCGAGAAGGTTTGCGTTTGGCAGGAGCAGCGGGCTGTTGTACGGCGCATCGGGTTCTCAAAGCGAAGGCGACGGGGGTAGCAGATTGTGGAGAGAGCAGGGCGGTAGTTACAAGCCCTTACCGGTGGGTGAAGAGCGGCCTGAATTTGCGGTGGGCGAGTTCGGGTTGCAATTTCTGCCGGATGAGTCGAGTGAGTACGTTGGTCTGCGAGATATTTATGGAGTGCGGCCGGGCGAAATGCGTGTGGAGATCAAACACACACCAAGCGCGCCGCGTGCTGTAAGCCCCGACGGGCGCACTGTTGCTATTGGAGATTCAGTCAGCCGGCCATGGAACATCTCGGAGGTGGAGCCCACCTCGATCGTTATATGGGACATCTCCGACAAGGCACATCCGCGAAAACTCAACATGCTCAATTTCGATGGCCGGCCTGTTTCGCTATCGTTCGGCGACGACGGGGCGACACTCGCAGCTTCATACGACAATGGGAGAATCGTGCTGTGGGATTACGTGAAAGCTACGAAGCGCAGACAGTTCCTCGTTCCCGAAGCACGGGACTTAGGACGCGGACGGACGCACAGTGCGGGGCGCGTCGCGCTCAGTCCGGACGGACGGCTGCTCGCGGCGAAGAGTGATGGACCAATAAGTCTGTGGGATGTCGAGACGGGATTGCTTCTCGGACGGCTTGGTCCGGAGAGTTATCCGTTTCGAGTTGCTGACGATTACCCTTCGGGTTCGATGGTCTTCAGTCGTGATGGAAAAGTGCTGGTTGTTGCCGGCGGTTACAGTGGGGGCGGAATTGATCTGTGGAACCTCGATCCCGAAGCGTGGGCCACAATGGCCTCAAACATTACCGGCTTGGATACAGTCAGAACCACCACGCGGTAGCGGGTGGGTACGCCGTAGGCACTGTCGATCGCTGCGCGGCACCCACCCGCTACCGCGTGGTGGTTCTGACTCAAAAACGCAACTTTGTCTTAGTCAGCGCGTGAGGAGTTTCATGGATTGTAAAGATCGAAGTGACGCTGCCTACATTGCCGGATTTGTGGCGCTCGCCTGCATCTTCTCTCGATTCGCACTCACTCCATTAATGTGGCGGCTATTCGGCCTGTGGCAGCATGAGCCCGGCTTCTTTAATTTGAACCGCCACGACGAGGCAATCGCCGCAACTCTATTTACACTTGCAATCCCACTCCCGGGAATCCCTGCGCTCTTTGCCTTATCGTTGGGTTGGAAGGCCTGGACCGATCTCAGACGAAACCCACACAAGTCTGGAGCTGTGCCTGCCGTGTTCGCGCTGTTGATTGGTATCGTGGGTACAGTGATCTTGGTTTCTGAAATAACCCAGGTTTTGTTGTCTCGGATGTAATCAGGCTGAAATCTGTGTTATCTGTGGTTTATTAACCGCGGATTACACGGATGAAGGCCGGATTAATCGTATGACTCTACTAGGAATTGTTTTGGCGGCGACCGTGATCGTCTTCTCGCCCACACGTGGTTTGGCCCAGAAGACAAAAGCTCCGCAACTCGAACTCAGAGATCTTGATGGAAGGGTCGTGCGCTTGAGCGACTATCAGGGACACGTGGTCCTTATTAACTTTTGGGCCACATGGTGTCCACCATGTCGCGCGGAAATGCCAGACCTGGTAAGACACCAGCGCGAGTATCGCAAGCAAGGTCTCCAAATTATTGGAATCACTTATCCACCTGAGAAAAAGGATCGGGTCCGCAGATTTGCCAGAAGTATCAAAGTCAACTACCCTATCATCCTCGGCACACGTCAGATCAAAGCTCGTTTTAGTTCAGATGAGACTTTGCCGCTAACGATCGTTATAGATCGTGATGGCAAAATAACCGACATAATCAGCGGCATACTTCTTCGCGAAGAATTCGACGAAAAGATAAAGCCGCTCCTGATGAAGAACGCAGAAGGAGGGAGTAGAAGTGCGAAATCGAATCATTAGTCTGGTTGTCAGTGGTGTTATGGTCCTGACGTTCGGCGTGATCACAGCTGCAGCATTCACCAAGACCGTCACCATTAAAGTTGAGGGCATGAAGTGCGCGAAATGCTCTTCGTCCGTAAGCAAAGCGCTCAAGGCCACCGAAGGCGTTGAAGATGCACAGGTGAGCTCCGACAAGGGCGAGGCCGTTATCAAGTATGATGACCAGAAGTTGTCCGAAGCCAAGCTGCGTGAAGTTATCAACAGCACCGGTTTCAAAGCAGTGGGAGAACCGGGACAATAACTGTCGCCAACTTATCAACCCTTTTCGAATCGGCGTGCCGCGAAAGTGGCACGCCGATTTTGTCTGAGTTGGCACATAAGCGAAACGTTTTGGCGCATATCTTCATACTCATTGGTAGCGATAAATCCGGCCGGTCTAGCTCTGCAACCAAATCAGATCAGGAGTTGAGCTTATGTCTACCAATCCCGTCAGATACTGCGACATCGTGATGAAGGGTGGAATCACCAGCGGCGTCGTTTATCCACCGGCGGTAGTCGAGTTATCGAAAAAGTTTTCTTTCCGAAACATTGGCGGCACTTCGGCGGGCGCGATTGCAGCAGCCGTTACGGCCGCGGCCGAATACGGACGGCAGCACGGTGTCGACGGGTTCGCCAGGCTCGCAAAGCTACCGGCAGATTTGGGCGCTCCAGTCTCTAAGGGAGGCGACTCGCTCTTGTTGTCGTTGTTTCGACCTCAGAAGCAAACGGCGGCCTTGTTTCGAATTGTTATCGCGGGCCTTGGGAAGAAGCGCTTCAAGGCGCTGAAGATAATCCTGGCTGCAATTCGAAATTTTATTGTTTGGGCTTTGATTGGAGCGATTCCCGGATTGGTGTTCGGCTTGTTAGCGATTTTCTGTGCGACAGGCACCTTCCTTGTGGTCAGTCTTGTTGTCAGTGTGATTCTGATTCTGCTGGGAGTTCTGATATTGGTGGCATTCGGTATCTACCGAAAGGTGACCAACGCAATACCTGCGAATCACTTCGGAATGTGTAGAGGCCTGATTGAAGGTGCCGATAACTTTCCGGTGCTGACACCGTGGCTATCGAGGCTGATCAACGAGACGGCCGGAATGGCTCCCGATGGAAGACCGGTGACTTTTGGTGATCTCTGGGGACCTGATGAAAACAATCAGCAGATCAACTTGCAGATGATGACGACCAACCTCACGACTGGCCGTCCTCATCGGCTGCCATTTCGTCAGAGAAGTTTTTACTTCGATCCAGTCGAATGGAGTAAGTTTTTTCCGGCTAACGTGATCGACTGGCTCGTGTCGAAGTCCGTAGATCCCGAAGATGTAGAATTCGAACCATTACGCCGCTTGCCACCCGCACCAGATCTTCCAGTAATCGTGGCGACGCGTATGAGTTTGAGTTTTCCGGTTCTTTTGAGCGCGGTTCCCGTGTACGCCAGAGATTTCGGGCGAACGAGAGAGGAAGATCGGAAGCCGCAGAAATGCTGGTTTTCAGACGGCGGTATTTGCAGTAACTTCCCGGTTCATTTTTTCGACTCGCCTTTGCCTCGTTGGCCCACCTTCGCGATCAACCTGCGGCCATTTCATCCGGATCATCCGAACGAGCCCGTTTTTATGCCCGACAAGAACATTGGCGGGATCACTGAGACGTTCACCAATTTCGATCAGGGTAGCGGAAGTAATCGACTCTTCGGAT
Source organism: Acidobacteriota bacterium (assembly GCA_046733695.1). Taxonomy (GTDB): domain Bacteria; phylum Acidobacteriota; class Blastocatellia; order Pyrinomonadales; family Pyrinomonadaceae; genus PSRF01. The sequence continues at coordinate 19,746 of JBKPPU010000131.1, read as the reverse complement.
TTTTTGGCGCGCTTGTTAATACGTTACAGAACTGGACTGACAATATGCAGACGCGTCTTCCGGGCTATAGAGATCGCATTGCCCACGTGAGTCTGAACGATGAAACAGAAGGCGGGTTGAATCTCAACATGCCACCGCCTTTGATCGTCGAGTTGGGCAAGCGTGGTGAACAGGCTGCGAAACGTCTTATCGATCACTTCACGTTGCCTGCAGACCAGATTGAACTGTCGTGGGATAACCATCGCTGGGTGAGGTATCGCACGATGATGGGCCTTCTGGAACAGATGCTGAAAGAGATCGAATTTGCGATCAAGAATCCCGCGCCCGGTGATCGCAGCTTTGAAGATTTGATCTTGCGTGAATTCGATCAGGCGCCCAATAGCTATGATTGGAAAAACACACGCCAGCGTACCTTTGCGCACAAGGCGACCGGAGAATTGATGGATCTCATAGCAAAGTGGGAATCGCTGAAAGCGAACGATCGTAGTGCGACGTTCACAACCGATACTCCGAGACCGCAGCCCGAACTCCGAGTGAAGCCGCAAGTGTAGTTCACTGCCCGGAGAATGAGCTTTCGTTTGTGACCGGCTCACTATAGAGGTTGGCCGGTGGTGGTTGCGGCCGCGCGAAATTTCCGAGTTGTAACCTCTCGGCCGTGTCTTCCTGTCTCCTGTCGATCCCATCGACAACCAGGAAGGCGAAGACGGCCGCGAGGGTGAACAGCGCACCGCCACCTATGGAAGCAATCGCCGCGGTAGTGTGCGGAACATCCGCGTTAAAAGAAAACCGAAAGGCGATCCTGCCTGCGATGCAGTAAATGAGCCAAAACATCCACCAGAGTGGAAAACTTGCAGGAGGATCAGACAAGCCCAGCATTATCTCCTCGGCGATCGCACTCTTTTGCCAAACCTCCCTTACAGCCCGGTAAGGAACAACCAAACTGACGAACGGAATGAAAAAGCTACCCACTGCCATTCCCGGTGAATAGTCGAGGCTGGTCCAGCGATTGAATACACGCAGATTGTCATAGGAGCGGTAAAGCCACACACAGAAAAAGACCACCGTCGTTACATTGATGATAAATTGGAAAACTATCAGCAGAGCTATCGCGAGCGCGAGAACGGCGCCCAACACATTAGGGTCAGGCTCTTGATCCGGGTTAAATGGAAATGGAATTGAAAGCGCCTCAGTAATTAACGATACGGCACTCGCAGTCGCGCCGACGATCAGTAAGATCTTAACAATGGTGGCGCGAAGATGCGCAGACTTGAACGGTATCGTATAAGGGGAGGGAGTCATTTGTAACCTCAAGGCAATCGGGATTGAGTTACGCGAGCAGTGCTGGCGAAAGAATATCAAAAGGATTGCGCGCGCAAAAGACCCTTAATATTAAAGGGCTGGTGTCGCCACCAGCCCTACTTGAAAAAGCATTATGTTTCTTAGGCTGAATTAGTAATTGATGTTTCCGACCATGGTGAAAGTGTAGGCGCCGGTGATGAAGTTCTGCTCGACCACGATCGCAGCTTTTCCAGTTGCCCCTTCGAAACGGCCGGTGCCGCTCTGGAACACCATGTAGCCGGTCGCGATTCCCGTTCGAAGATCCATCGAACCATCCTCGATGACTGTCGGAAGACGATCGCCGTTGGCAGCGATATACGTAACCCACCCAGCCGGATGCGAGATCATGGGATCGTTGGCATCAGGCAGGAATTGAATCTCGCCGTTTCCGGTGAACGATCCGAGGTGAGCTGCGTTACCCGTTACCACTACGGTTGCACCGACGACGTTCCCGGCTCCGTCTGTGATGAAAGTTGCGAGGCCGTTCCCACTGGCAGCATACGGACGCTCACTTGCGCCTACCGGAATGATTCCAAACAGCAGGGTGAAAACCAGGATTAAAGTTCTGACTGTGACAAAACGTTTCATGATGATCTCCTTCATATCGAATCAAAAATTGGGTTTCATACCCTTACGTTTTGAAGTGGTCGATATTCAAAGAACATCACATGAGAATTTTTCATCCACAGATTACGCAGATTATTTAAGGCAATCTGCGTAGTCTGTGGATTGACAGCGCTCCGGAACAGGCATAACCTGCCGTCTACTCGACACAAGCTTCTAACAATTCCACCTACACGTATCTTCAGAGAGGAGAGGTTGGCCATGAAGAAATTTTTCCCCGTGCTGATTCTCACAGTGGTTGTGTTAGCACAACCGGTTCCCGGTCAACAGGCAACCGGACCAGCAAACAGTCTCCAACTAGTGGAAGCTTCAGTTCCGGAGTTGCAGCAGGCTCTGCGTACGCGGCTCATTACATCTGAACAGTTAACCCAGATGTATCTCGATCGCATCGCCGCCTACGACAAAGTTGGGCCGTTGCTCAACGCTTTTATTCATCTCAATGCGAATGCTCTCGACGAAGCCCGCGATCGCGATCGCGATCGACAGCGCGGCCGTGCTCACGGACCGCTTTTCGGCATTCCGGTATTGCTGAAGGACAACGTCGATACGGCAGATATGCCGACTACTGCAGGTTCCGTTGCGCTTGCAGGTTCGATTCCTCCGAACGACGCATTCATTACCGAAAAGTTACGTGCAGCCGGCGCGATTATCCTCGGCAAGGCTACGTTGACGGAATTTGCGAACTTCATCGCGATCGGAATGCCGTCGGGATATAGCTCGCTCGGTGGCTATGGCTTCAATGCCTACGATCCAAGACCGCTACCGGCCAGTGATGGACGTCCAGTGCTGACGCCTGGTGGATCGAGTTCAGGCTCAGGCATTGCAGTCTCGGCAAGTCTTGTTGCGGTTGCCATCGGTACGGAGACATCAGGATCGATCCTGAGTCCAGGTTCGTCGAACGGCATAGTTGGTCTCAAACCAACGGTGGGATTGGTTAGTCGTCATGGGATCCTGCCGATCACTGCCGATCAAGATACAGCTGGTCCACTCGCACGAACTGTCACTGATGCTGCGATTATGCTTAGCGAGATCGCGGGCCACGATCCGAATGATCCGGCAACCGCGCCATGTTTAGTGCCCGGTAATTGCTTTTCGGACTACACCAAGTTTCTCGACAAACACGCACTCAGGGGCGCACGCATCGCGGTGCCTCACAGTCCTTACTGGATCGGTTTTACCCCTGCGCAAACGCAGATCATGTTAGACGCGATTGCAGCTCTCCGCGAACAGGGAGCGTTTGTGGCTGATCCTTATGAGATTCCGAACCAGGCAGCCATAAACGCGTTCGGAATTTGTGTGACTTTTCCAGCGCCTTCGAATTGTTCGACCGTCTTGATGTATGGGCAGAAACACGATCTCAATCTGTATCTAACGAACAGGCCAAATGCGCCGGTCCATACGTTGGCTGACATCATTGCGTTTAATAACGCGCATGCTGCGGTGGCGTTGAAGTATGGACAGGCGATCTTTCTGGCCGCCAATCAGCTCGATGTAAGTCCGGGTAGCGCAGACACGCAGCGATACCTCGCGGATCGTGCGCTGGATTTGGCACTCACACGAGGTGGGCTGGATGCAGTGTTCAATGGACCAGACGGAATCCAGGGAACTGACGACGATTTTGATGCGATTCTCTTTCCACAGAATCGTGGTGCGGCGGCGCCGGCGAAAGCTGGTTATCCGAGCATCGTCGTTCCCGGAGGCTTCACGCCACCGGCTGGTGCAGTCATCAACCCAGCACCGTTCGGCGTGACGTTCACCGGCCGCGCCTTCAGCGAACCGACACTCATCGCACTGGCATATGCATACGAGCAAGCTACGAAACATCGTCTACCGCCAGCGAGTGCACCACCACTCCCGAGCGACTTTGTGAGGCGCCGATAGAAATTTTTAGAAGGATGGCGGACGGGTGAGAGTTTGTACCAGACGCTCTCACCCACCCTGGCAAACGTGACGTTCGATGAAACTTACGCGAAAGTTTCCCCGGAACAGGTCGCGCGCTTGAAAGCGTTCCGGCGTGCGCATCCTTACAAGCAGTTAACAGTTGGTGACACGCAGTGGCAGTACATCTCTTGCGGTCGCGGAGAACAGACGCTGCTCTTACTGCCCGGAGCGCTGTCTGTCGGCGAGTCGACCTTCCCACTCATCACAGCCTTTGAAAACGACTATCGCATTATCGCGCCTTCGTATGCTTTGTCGCTGACGATGCGAGGATTGTGTGACGGCATCTCTCGAATTTTGGAAGCGGAGGGTGTCACTGAGGTTCACGTATGTGGAGGGTCATACGGCGGACTCGTCGCCCAATACTTCGTGCGTCAGTATCCTTTGAAAGTTCGCAACCTTATCCTGTCGCACACTTTTATTCTCACGCAGAGGTATGCGAAACCGTTGTGGATGGCAGGCAAATTGTTTCCCGCTTTGCCGCAGAGCTTGTTTGTACCGCTTCTAAAGTTTCGGCTGGATCGGATGCTTCTCTCCACGCTTCGTGCCCGCAATCATCCGGAAGCAGAATTCTGGCGCGCCTACCTGAACGAAGCCATCGCATCTGACCTGCTGAAGCAGGTGTTCATACATCAAAACGAGTGTCTACTCGACCTCACTCATCAGCCTCCGTTTACACCTGACGATCTGAAGCAATGGCCCGGCAGAATATTAATCATCGAATCCGACGACGACCCCGCCATATCGCCACGCGACAGAGCCTTGCTCAGAAACACCTACCCGCAGGCGCAGGTGCACACGTTCGCAGATGCCGGACATGCGTCTTCGATCTTGCGGCGTGAGGAAGTGGTTTCAATCATGAAGGCTTTTCTCCAGTCTTGATACTTGATTGTGAGGGAGCCTTTGGACTACTGACGCGAGACAGAAAACGTATTAAAATGCGTGCAATTTACCTCACGAAAGGACCTCACATGAGCAACACAGACCTCATTTCCAGCGAGAAAATTGAAAAAGTCATTTACCTGATTCGCGGCGAAAAGGTGATGCTGGATCGCGATCTGGCATCCTTGTATGAAGTGGAAACTGGAGCGCTTAACCGCGCCGTAAAGAGAAACCTCCAACGATTCCCGCCGGATTTCATGTTTCAACTCACGACAGAAGAGTCCGATCTTTTGAGATGCCAAATTGGCATCTCAAAGAAAGGTCGGGGTGGCAGACGTTTCCTGCCCTACGTTTTCACGGAACAAAGGGGTGGCGATGCTCTCAAGCGTGCTAAACAGCGAACGTGCCGTATTAGTCAACATCGAGATGCTTTTACGGCGCTTCCTAGATTTTCGCTTCCGTGTTCAACGGAGACTAAGCAGATTTTTGAGGTGCCAATTCGGCCACCTCAAGCGCAGCTCTGAAAGACTGGCAAAAATTACAGTAGTTAGTCCTTCCAGTTTCAAATACAGTCCCACCGCGTGTCGCCTATGAAGCCGGTTGCGCAACCAGAACGCGAATCTGACCGCCATCAGTTCCCCAATTTGATGGATACATTGATTCGTATCGCATTAATTGTCGGACTAGCGGTTCTGTGTTTTCGGGTCGTTTCGCCGTTTCTGAACCTGGCGGTTTGGTCGATCATTCTCGCGGTCACACTGTATCCGTTGCATCAGATGCTTGCTCGACGGATAGGTGGACGACAGAAGCTGAGCTCGGTAATTTTTGCACTCCTGGGCGTTGCTTTGATCGTCGTTCCAACCTGGTTGCTGATGAATTCGTTTGCCGACTCGATTCAAAGGTTCATCGGCGCGGTCCAACAGAACTCACTCCAAATTCCACCGCCACGAGAGAGCGTGAAAAGTTGGCCCATCGTGGGTAAGAATCTTTACGACGTTTGGTCTAAGGCGGGAGCGGATCTACCCGCACTAGTCCAAAGCTTACAGCCGAAGATTAGCGCGCTGGCTCGAGATGCCCTTTCGATGGTCGCGAGCATCGGCGGTACGATGTTGTTATTTCTGGCCTCATTCTTCGTTGCCAACATCGTGATGGCTTACGGCGACTCAGTTGCTCGCGGTGGGCGAGCGGTCTTCGCTCGTGTCGCAGGCTCGGCCCGAGGCGAGGCGCTTGTAAAGCTCACACTCTCAACTATCAGAGCCGTGGCGCTCGGCGTCGTGGGTGTTGCAGCTATTCAAGCGCTTCTCATTGGCCTGGCGTTGTTGTTCGCCGGCATACCAGTCGCGGGTGTGTTGGCGATCGTTGCGCTCGTACTGGGCATTGCTCAAGTGCCAGCACTCGTCGTCACGCTTCCGGTGATTATCTACATATGGACCAGCGGTCAATACGGCAGCGGGGCCGCAATCCTGCACACCATCATCCTGCTGCTGACGGGTATTTCCGATAACGTGTTGAAGCCACTCATGCTCGGCCGCGGCGTTGATGTGCCAATGCCCGTGATACTCTTCGGCGCACTGGGTGGTATGGCGACCGGCGGAATTCTCGGCATGTTTGTAGGTGCAACCGCGTTGGCCGTTGGATATGAAATCTTCACGACCTGGATTGCTACTCATCCGGATTCCGCTCCGGCACGATGACAAACTCAGAATTCGTAGACGTACGCCGCGCCTGCATTGAATGCGACATCCGATCTGTGGAACGCTCCTACCAGCACAGTGTTATTGCTCACGGCGACTGCACAACCGAAAGAATCATCTTTCGCGGCGTCCGAGGCGAACAGCTTTTCCTGCAACGACCAGCCTGACTGCCCGTTCCGCTGATAGACATACGCAGCACCTGCAGACGGCGCGGCGTCATGATCGTTAAAACTGCCGACCGCGATCCTGTCGTCATTTATCGCGACACGCAGGCCAAATCCATCGGATGTGTCTGAATCGTTGGCGATGAGCTTCCTGTCCTGTGACCAGCCCTGCGAACCGTGAGTAAAAACATACGCGGCACCAAGCGTGTGGTTCCCAACCTGGTTCTGCGGCGCACCGATCACCATCGTATGGCCGCTCATTGCCAGGTGATAACCAAAGGACGCGCTTTCCTGCGCATCATGCGCATGCAGCTTTTGTTGTTGAGTCCAGGTTGAGCCGTCAAAAGTAAAAACATATACAGCGCCGGAGTAAAAGCCCAACTCCGCGTCGCCATCGGCTCCGACTGCAATAGTGTCTTCGTTCATGGCGACCGACAGACCGAAGCGCGCGAGTGAAGCTCCGTCACTGGCTGTCAGTTCCTGCTGCTGGTTCCACAGACCTGCAACGCGCTGGAAGACGTAAGCAGAACCGACTTCACTTAGACCAGGATCTGAATTTCCAAACGCACCGCAGACGATCGTGTCGCCTTTAATCGCCACAGAAATGCCGAAATTGTCGAAAGCGGAGTTCTCGCTGCCGATCAACTTTGCTTCAGGAGTCCACTTGCCGGGAGCATGAACGAACACGTAAGCGGCTCCGGCGCCGACGTCCACATTCTGATCACCGGGAGCTCCGACCACGATTCGGTCACCATCAATCGCCACCGAAGCGCCAAAGGAACTGGCAGGAGACGCGTTCACTGGCAGTTGCTGATCAAATTGCCAGCCGGTTGTAGTCTTTTGGTAAATGTACGCCGCGCCAGTACCATTCGCGGCGTTTGGCGCACCAACAACAGCGATATCTCCCTGAATAGCGACCGCGCGACCGAATTCATCGCCGCGCTGAGCGTCGGGACTGGTCAGTTTCGTTTCAACTGATGCAGCGGCCGTTAGTGGGTATGCGTGGACAGATAGACCGACAGATAACATCAAGAGAAGAGACAGCAGTTGGGATTTCATGGTTCTCCTTAGGGATTCAGTCCTGGTATGAGGTTCCTGGGGTAGCTCGTACTGCGGTGAGTCAATCATGCCGCTTTGATTTAAGTCAATAGTCAGAGCTGTTTTGAGATTTTTATGAAAGCTGGTTCAGGAAAAATTCAGCGATAGCTAATTACTTACACTCGCTCCTCACATTAATTTACCCCCGCATGATTTTCCGAAAAACACCTCGCATCACTAACCAACACAAAAGGAGAATACGCCCATGAGCAAACCAGCAACCACCGTTGACCTCGCAGCCTTCAAGAAACAACTAGCCGATTCGCTGGAACGCAGTGCCAAATCCGCCGGACAGACAATCGTTAAGGAATCACTGACATGTGAAATCGCGACCGGCTTACAAGTCGTGACTGCCGCCATTCAAAGGGATGACTTACCGACCGAGAAAGAGATCACCGCCGGAGTCGACGTGTTGTTCGCGTATGTTTCGATGGACGGCCAACGCGCATTACCGGGTGGCTTTTACCGCATCCGCCTCGCACTTCCGGGATACGAGAAGAAAGGCGATGTAAAAGTCTCGTTCATCGACGCCAAAGGGAAGACCGTTCATTCGTTAACAGGCAAAGGGACACCGCGCCGCTTCAAACCACTTACTGACGACGCCACCATCACAACTTTCACTTACGAAACGAGCATCTGTGGCCGCAAGCGATGTCTGAAGTTAACGCGTAAGGGTTTCCTCGATTGGGAGTGGGGCTGCACCAATCTAAACGGACAAGTTATCAACTGCATCGACCCCCAGCCGTAATCCGGCTTTGTCTCAAACTCACGAAACGTTCTTGGACACAGTCAGAACCACCACGCGGTAGCGGTGGGTACGCCGTAGGCTCCACTCGGAAAACGCTGCGCGGCACCCACCCGCTACCGCGTGGTGGTTCTGACTGTGTCCAAGAACGTTAAGCTATCCATACCGTGCGAGCCGTGATATATACCGCAGACAGTAATCCTCAGTAACGCTCCCACTCCCGTCCCAGAACAGTAATCAACCCAGTTCGCCAGTCACCTCTACGTGTGACTGCTGCCGGACCACTACAGGAGGAAAGGACAAACGAATGAAAAAATCGAGGATTGGACTCTCCACCAAAACGCTGATCGCATTTTCTGCCGCTCTGATCGTGGCAGTTGTGGTCATCAACAAACAACGGCAGCAGCTGGACTCAGGTCGGCTCAACCATCACTACCAGTTCGACATCGCTGCAGACCGCAAGCTTTACCGTCAACAACGCCAACGCGATTCGCTTTGAGATCAGAAAAGTTTCCGGCGGCGCCAATCGCATCAATATGGACAATGTTCAGATTGGTGATTTCTCTTCGCCGGTCAGCGAGCACCTCACGATGGGAAACCCGAGCAACGGTGACCAACGTGAACCAGCCGAACAATTACCTCATGGAGAAGCCGCAGTATTCGCTGTCGTACAGTCGTGATAATGGTGGGCCAAACTGGGTGAGCTGGCACCTGGACAGCTCGTGGCTCGGAAGCGCACCACGCCAGGACGACTTTCGCGCCGACACGACTCTGCCGACCGGTTGGTATCGAGTTCAATCAACCGATTTTTCCGGGTCAGGTTTTGATCGCGGTCATATGTGTCCATCAGCCGATCGCACGATCACTATCGCCGCCAACTCGGCCACTTTCCTGATGACCAACATGATTCCGCAGCTTCCTGCCAACAATCAGGGCGTCTGGGCCGATCTTGAAAGTTACAGCCGAACGCTGGTTTCACAAGGCAACGAGCTTTACATTATTTCCGGTGGCCAGGGACTGCAATACTTCATTGCCAACGGTCATGTGGCAGTGCCGGCGCAAACGTGGAAGGTAATCATCGTGTTGCCTGTTGGAAGTAACGACGTTTCACGAGTGACGACGTCGACGAGAACGATTGCCGTGGTTATGCCGAATTCGGGAACGATTGGCAATGATTGGCGTGCCTATCGGGTAAGTGTTGATCAGGTCGAGGCGATTACGGGCTTCGATTTCTTTTCCAACGTGCCGTCTGGCATACAAGCCGTAATCGAGGGACAAGTCGATAACCAGTAGGAATCAGTTTTGCCACAGATTACACAGATTACATAAATCGATCTGTGTAATCTGTGGATTAAAAGAGGCTAACATGATTACACGTCGTGACTTCACGAAATCTCTTGCCGGCGCCGTTGTTGTCTCGGCGCTGAAGACGGAATCAGTCTGGCCGCTCGATGTGCAGAAAGTATCTGCCAGGGCTGCTGAGCTCTATCGCGGCTCATTCGTACTCGACTGCAATGCCCTTGCATCTATCGGCTACCAGCTCAACGGCCCAAACCAGGAACGACTAAAGGACGTGCGCGAGTCAGGAATCACTGTCCTCAAGTCTACTCTCGGCGGAGCGACCGGCACATTCGATGAAACAATGGACGACATTGCCGTGGCGGACCAATTGGTGGAGAAAAAACCTGACCTCTTTTTGAAGGTTAGTACCGCGCGCGATCTGGACAGTGCGCGGCAACAGCACAAGATAGGCATCATCTACTCTTTTGAATCGGCGAGCATGTTGGAAGACAAGGTTGAACGAATTGAGGTATTCCACAAGCGCGGTGTTCGGATCATGCAGCTTTCGTACAACCGGCGGAGTGCTTTTGGGGTCGGATGTCTGGAAGGTGATGCCGGCGGATTAACTGAACGCGGGCGCGAAGCAATAGCAAAGATGAACGAGATCGGTGTCGCACTCGATCTCAGCCACGCGAATACACAGACTATCGCCCAGGGCATAGTCGCGTCGAAGAAGCCGCCAATCATCTCGCATTCGGGTTGTCGGAGTGTCCACGTGCACCCGCGCAACGTCGAAGACCGTGAGATGAAAGCGCTTGCCGATAAAGGTGGTGTGATGGGGATTTACATGCTGCCCTATCTGACACCTTCGCCGAAACAGCCGACGGTCGACGACTACATGCGACATATGGAGCATGCACTTAAGACTTGCGGCGAGGATCATGTAGGAGTCGGCAGCGACGTTCCATTGCATGTTGCGGAGAAGGATCTGGAAGATATGCGAAAGTCGGTTGAGCAGCGCAAGGCAGCAGGAATCGCTGCTCCCGGTGAAGACCGGCCGGCATACATTCCCGAGATGAACACTTCGCGGAAGATGGAGATCGTCACTGATGCGCTGCTGAAGCGTGGATACACGAGCCGCGTTGTTCAAAAGGTGTTGGGCGAGAACTTCAAGCGTGTCTTCGGAGAGATCTGGATCGCCTAGCTTACTGAGGGGAGGGTTTCGAATGCAGCGTCTTAGAAGTTATGCAATCACGTGCGTCATTGCTCTTCTCGTAATTCCATCAACTGCGTTGAATCAAACAACTCCCCGAAAAAAGTTTTATAAGCACGAACGACTGATACCGAATCGATACATCGTCGTGTTGAATGACGACGTCGTTTCCAACGACGAGCCGCTGGAGGTGCGGCGAGCAAAAGTTACTGCCATAGCCGACAGACATGCCAAAACCTACGGAGGGAAGTTTGATTACGTTTACGAAACGGCGTTGAAGGGATATGCGATTGAATTGCCGAACGAAGCTGCTGCAATCGCAATCAGTAATTTGCCTGAGGTCCAGTTTGTTGAAGAAGATGCAATAGGCACCTTCCCTGGCGGTTTTCCGTGGTCAAGCAACTCGAGCTGCCGTGGGAAAGCGATTCCTGTTTCGCTGCTTGATATCGGTGGTCCTAAACTGCCTGAACCGCGGAACATTTCGCTCCTGCACGGAGGTATTTCACAACGCTCTCGACTGGTTATTCGCACGCGCGACGAGTTCACTAAACTCTGGACACAGTTGCTCGGGACTTCCTCGTACAGACCACCACCACCGGAAGTCGATTTCTCGCGCGAAATGCTCGTGGTCGCCGCGATGGGTGAACAGCCGTCCAGTGGGTATGAGATTGTCATTGATGGGGCTTGTGAAGTGGACAATCGCGTTGAGGTCTTTGTGCGAAGTATGAGTTTTGCTAAGTGCGCTATGCAAGCCATGGTTGTCACGGCGCCGGTGGATATTGTTCGACTACCTCAAACACAGTTGCCCGTAGTGTTTCAAGAGACTGAAGTCTCTGATTGCAAACAGCGCTAGCATCTACTTGGATACAGTCAGAACCACCACGCGGTAGCGGGTGGGTGCGCAGCCTTATTCGAATGGAGCCTACGGCGTACCCAACCGCGTGGTGGTTCTGACTGTGTCCAAGTGCGATTCGGTGTTTCTGGTGTGATGTTTTCTGGTTACTTGCCACTCTAGTGTGAAAGCAGGCTGGAGCCGGTCATTAAGCTGGCCCACCATGAGAACTTATATTGAAGAGGAGAATGGCAATGAAACGTCTTACGAAAATACGCACTCTAATGCTTATACCTTTCCTTCTACTGGCAACAATTCCTGCAGCAGCCGTTGAGCGCCCCTTCGCTCTTAAGGGACAAGGCGTCGCGACCCTGATTACTGACGACGCGGGCCACCTGATCGGCGCGATGCCGACGGGCTCTGGCACGGCAACCCATCTCGGTCAGTGGACCGTCACGGGTATTGTTCATTACATTCCCGACAGCAACGGCGTGTTGCACTCAAGCGGTGAAGCATCGCTCGTCGCTGCGGACGGAGATAAGCTGAATTTTCAGATTGACGGAATCCTGGATCCGGTTGCGGCAGTTGATTCCGGAGTTTTCCGCTTCGTGGGCGGCACGGGCAAGTTCGCAGAAGCAACAGGCGAAGCGAACTTCGTAGTGGCCATCAACCCAATTACCGGCGGTTTCGAATTAACACTCGTCGGCAAGATCAATTACTAATGACGTGCGAAGTAAGGGCGGTCAAAACTGGCCGCCCTTAACTTTTAGATCCAGTATAACGCTGACGGATCTTCGTTCATCACAACTGCCTGAATAGCCACGCGGTTTCATATTGGCTCCCATAGATTGCAGATTTAGATCATAATCACCGCCGACCAGTGGATCATGTCACTTGGTTACAGGGGGAGGGAAATGGGATTCCAAACGCTAATCGGCGTGCTTGGTTTCATGGGGACTCTGTTGCTCGTGCTGGTGGGCTTGCTGAACTTCTCTGTCTTCCGGAAACAGCTTCGGATTGCCAAAGAACAAATCGATACTGCGGTGCGGCAGCTCGAGATCGCTCAGAAACAACCTGATCTGTACCTGATCCAACGAGCCGTCACTGAAACCGCAAACCATCTCCTGCTCTTCGTCGAGCGACCGAAGCTGCGCCCATACTTTTACAGCGAAGCTGAGTGGAGGGCCGGTGATGAAGTCTCGTTAGACGAGATCAAGGCCATGGCGGAGCTCGTCCTCAATAACTTCGCCTCTGCACTGATGCACGCAGCGGCGTTTCCCGAATATCCGGTGCGCGGCGTCGATCAAGCCATCAAGTATCACCTCCGTCGCAGCCCTGCACTGCGCGAGTTTCTCCTCGAGAACTTCGAACGCTTTCCGTTCACAGGTTTGACGCTCCTGTGCCTCAAGAACGAAACGAGTGCTCAGGTCGAGGCAGATCTTCAGCATCTCATCGAAGCACCCGATATAGATAAAATAGAGATTGAGCGCCGCAAGGAGTTGTTACAACTCTACCGGAGCGCGGAAGTGCGCGAGCCGATCGAGTTCACCTCGTACAGCATGAAGAGACGCCGCTAGCTTGTTCACCCGACTCCCATTGGGGAAAGCCACAGTGTGTCGTCAGCGCTGGCATCCTAAGAAGTATTTTGGTCTCGTTATATTTATGATTCATGAGGCCCCTTTTCTACTTCCTCGTCATGGTCGCGTTTACGGCTATACCTGCAACCTCGCAAACTACACGTGACACGACCCAGACGCAGTGTCCAGACGAGCGCGCGTATACGGGGAAATACAGGAACATTGTATTCGGCTTCTCAATTGTCATTCCTACCGGTCTTAAGGGCTATTGGAACAGTGCCAGATGTGCGCCTGATGAAACGTATGGCTGTGTATGCATGGGCGATCACGGACGTTTTATTCCGCTGTCCGATACGGCAGGGGTCGAGGCGTTCGTTGGTTGGCAGATGGAGAGCGAGTGGACGCTACGTGACTATGAGAACGACGAAGTTGCGTATTTGAAGCACAGGCAAGGCGCGGAACAGGTGCGAGTGTTGAGTTCAAAGTACCTTTGGCTCAGCGGTGTGAAGGCAAGAAGATTTATCGTGCAATTCAGTAAGAATAAAAAGAGCGTGGTTGTCGACCAAATCATCGCCTTGTACAAAGGAGTCGAGTATCAATTGATTCTCCACACGGCCGGTGACAGTTATCAAAAGGATAGACGAGTGTTTGAGAAATTAGTGGCGAGTTGGAGGTTGACCCGGCGCGTCTAGTTCCATATCGAGCGCAGACAGGCAGCGAGGCGTTCTGCACCCTCGGCAGCGAAGTTGCTCAAGGGAGAAGATGTTCCCCAGTAACTGCGAAAGTCCGCACACAGAAACTTTGCTTGAGTTCGATCTATCCGGGCCACTTCAACCAGGAGTTTTTCATCGATTTTTGAGATTACGGGTTGGCGAGTTCGCAACTGCTTTATCACCGATTGGTTCTTCGCCAGAAGAGTCGAGACGGCCCGCATTACCTCATCAGCCTTGGGATTCGCACCTCTGTCAAACGTAAGCCCATGAACGTGACCCGCATATCTCTGGGCAAACCATTCTGCGAGTCCCTCTTCAAGGATCGTCAGACCCGAACCAAATGTTACGGGACTCAACACATGTACGGCCTCATGAGCAAGTTCAAGCGATGCAAGCCACGGCTTAGTCCTGGAATCGCGACTCAGATAAATTCTGGCCATCCGCAAGGGCCGAAAAATGAAACTCCGTGAAGTTGTACACTCAGTGATGCGAGGCACAGACAGTTGAAATGATGCGTCTCTGGGACCAAACAGACGTTCAGCCTCTTTGAATATCGTCAACAGTTCCTGCAGCAATTTTTGTTCGTAAGAATGATCGCTCGCAGTCAACAAAAATTTTGTTTCTGCTTCAATCGCCAACAGGTTTTCCATGAGACGCAGGACCGGCATGGTCCTTACTATATAACTTATCTGTGGATAGAGACACCTAAACCTGTTTGACTTCGATTGTGACCTCCGTTGGGGAGCCAAAGGTAAGCACTGGATAGCTCTGCATGCTTATGTAGTCGCCTTTCGAAACCTTACCGTCGCCGTCTAGATCAACCAGCACGCTGACGGTGTATGTGTCGCGCTCGTCGATCGAGTCTGGCTCTAAGCGAAAGGTGACTCTTTCATCCTTGTTTAGATGATCGATAACCTGCTCGGCGATTACAGCCGAAGGGGCGTCGGCCAAACTCGTATTCAAGAGGCGAACATACATCTTCGCGGAAGCCGGCAAGTCGGGCTTTGCGGCGAATTTGATCTCACCTTTTACTATTGGTTTGCTCACGATTCTCAACCAATCTCAACCATTCGCCTTGCGAGAGCGAACTCTTACGCAAGGCGAATGGCTGAAAACCACCTTACTTGTCGATCACACAACATTAAACAACATTGCATTGAGTCGATGAGCGGTGTCCGTGCCGGTCCAACCCCAGACAAGGCGATTGCCGAGAGGTGTAATTACCGGTCCACCAATGCACGTTTCATTCGAGGTGAACTTGTTTCCCCAGTTTATGCCATTGGTGCTGGCAAGCACATTCAGAAACTGATTTCCGACTCCCTGCCACGTAAGAAGAGCGCGCGAACCACTGATCGAGAGTTGAGGCTTCTGCACTGTGGTGTCTCCAAGCGTCACTTTGTTAGTAAAGCTGGTTCCATTTGTGCTCTGCATCACATTCAACTGGTTGTTTCCTACTCCGCGCCATGAAAGTAACAGACGCGTTCCCAAAGTTGCCAGAGACGGGCCCGAGGTTGTCGTATCGCCGAGTGTGACTTTATTGCCCCAATGAATACCGTCAGAGCTGCGCATCACATTTAGCCGGTTATTGCCGACACCTCGCCAGGCAATGAAAAGTTGAGATCCCAACACTGCCAGCGACGGTGCAGACTCTGATGTGTCTCCCAGAGTTACTTTGTTACTCCAGCTCATGCCGTTGTTCGATTGCATGATGTTAAGCTGATTGTTGCCTACTCCGATCCACGCCACCACAAACCGGTTCTGGAACACGGTCAAAGCTAAAGAAGCCGGCGAGATTTCACCCAGCGTTACTTTGTTCGAATAGGTTAAACCATCGGTAGAACTCATGAAGTTCAGCCGAAGATTTCCCGTTCCCGTCCAGCCCAGCAGCACCTGACCGTTCCGCGTAGTCATCGCCGGCCCATTCGTACTGGTTTCTCCGAGCGTAACCTTTCTCGGGTAAATCTTATTGATTGCGGCAATGTCGCCGGCACTCAATGCTGTACGTTGTCCAATCTGAACACTCGGATTAGGTTTGGGAGTGATCGTGTCGATAACGGGATTGATCGCAAATGCATTACGAGGGTAGTGCATTATCGAGCCATAATCATACCCACCAACATCGTCGCCGTCGGTAATGTGCTGGTCGAAATTGAAGATCATGTCGGACTGAATGTTGGGAAAGTTGATGTTGACGAAGTTGTTGCGATCCCTTCGACTCTGCTCGTGCCAGAGACCTGCTGTGTGTCCGATCTCATGTATCGCATTGCCTGTAGTACATGCAGTACCCAGATTCACAAACTGTTCGCCACCACGTTTGCCGACATTTGAGCTGCAGCCACTTGACGGCCGAAAAGTGACGAAGTCGGCTTCTGTAGTTCTTGCTCTGAACCGGACATTCGTATTCGCCTGCCAGTGTGCGATCGCGTCAGTGACTCTTTGTTGATTCGGGAGCGCGGGATCGATTCGAAACGGGATGACGCCGTTGGGCCAGCGAAACTGGGTGCCTATAAGTACTGACGCAAACTCCAGATCAGGTTGCGGATTCTCAACCTGCTCTTTGATCGCCTCCATTTCGCTTACCGAGCCGAGGAGAATGTCGCCCTCAAAAACTGCGTCACCATTGACGGCACCATACCGGACTTTTTTCAGGCCAAATGTCGCGCCTGAGATGTAACTGTGGCGGACGTCAGCGCCTTGAAGCTCTTCGCCAGGGTGGCCATTCTTCTTTGCGCTTACGGCCTTAGAGGACTTTTTCGTTCCATTCTTACCGGTTGCCTTCGCCGGTTTCTTCGCCTTACTTGATTTCTTTGTAGGGGGCATTGGGAGCTCTCCTTTGTCAATGAGATTAGAGTTTGAGAGGACAATTAGTCGTTCTTCTGGTATTCCGACAGGCGACTCCTTGCGTGTTGAGCGATCGGATTCACTTACTATGGTTTGGGAGCGCTGATTTGTTTCCCGGTGAAGCGGAATAATTTGAAATTATTTTTCAGGCAGCATCATTCGCGTGTGAGGTTAAATCCCGCCCACGGCAGTGGGCGGGATTATTACGTTTTGTGTAAAGCTCACTGGTAAACAATGAGTTCCCATAAAAGCATTTGGATGGTCTATGGCTTCGCTGTAACTCGTTGCACGTAGCTGTCTCGAGCTCTCACAGCTACATTCGGTTGGTCCACCCGAACCTTTATCTCGCGACGCTCGCCGCTTTGTAGAGTCGTCTGCGGATAGTAGCCAAGACTGTATTGATGGCGAAGCTCTTCAGCGATTTTGGAAAAGGCTTCGCTCAACTGCGTGCGATCGTTCGCCACGTAGAGTTGTCCACCTGTTTTCGTGGCGAGTTTGTGCAGATATTGATCCGCGAGCTTGTAATCACCGATCGACGTCCCCGGACCGCTTGCTTTTGGCGTGCCGTAAGTTACTCGCGATGAACTCCGTGGGGGAAAATTCCTGCCTATGATCGTAGTAGTTTCTATCGTGGTGTTTGTTCTCGTTTGGGCGTCTACAAAATCGGTTGTGTCGTACTGGATCGGATAAATCAGTGCATCCAGTTCTTCAACTTCACGAACCGTGCTCTCATAGGTCGCCTGGTAGCTTCCAGTGTCTACACCATCGGTGAAGAGCACGATCGCTTTGCGACCGTCGATCTTGTTCAAACGCGCTTTGATGACGAGATCGAGCGCATCGTAAAGGCGCGTAGAGAAACCCGTAATCGCATTTCGTTGGATAACTTCAGTCACAACGTTTAGATTGTTCGTCGCCTCAGTTAAGAGCATGACCAGCCTGTCGAAGGTCACAACCAGAACTCGATCTTGCGGACGCAACTGTTTTGCGAAATTAATCGCGGCTTCTTTGATTTCCCACAGGTGAAAAAAGGTCGAGCCCGACGTGTCGAGAAGCAGTGCAACCGTGAATGGTTTCTCCGTAGGTTCGAAGTAAGCGAGTTTCTGTTCGACACCGTTTTCGAACACGTTGAATTGTTCGCGGCGTAGATCGGAAATGAACCGACCTTGCCGATCAAGCACGCTGACTGGCACTGTCACAAGGTTCGTGTCAATGCGGACCACATCGCCTTCGCCCACTTCGTCTTTGTCGTCCAGACTTGTTGCCGATGACGTATTTGCTGGCGCGTCGAGCGACGTGCGAGAGAGTGAGCTCTGGAGTTCTGGTGGTCTTTCGTCCAGCGTGCTGATCTCCTGCGGAGTGAGAGCGACCGAATTCAGAACCGCGTTTTCAACCTTGCGGGGCCTCGATGCTGTTGTCGTCGCAGCCGGTGCTTGTGATCCGTCGTCCTTCTTTAGCACGTAAGCGCCGTGCGGACATGAAGACGAAGGCTCGTAACCGACAATGATGTACCCTTCCGGAATCGGAACGCCCTGACAGATTTTCAAGGGTTTGTCTCGCGCCGGATTGTTAACGGTTTCAGTTTTCGACGTGCCGCGTTTGGCTTTTTGGTTCCTCGTTTGGCCCGACACGATTGTGGATACAAGCGAAAGGACGAGAAAACCTGCGACTGCGCATTTCATGTCGCGACTCCTAAATAAAAGTTCGAAAGTGGCGGTATTATATCGCGTAGCTGTTCCATGGACCCCGTAATCTTGAAAGAATATTGGTATAAACTCGACTAGTGGACAACACGTTGATTGAACAACTGTGGAGAGAGCACAAGTCAGCAGCTTTTCCTCCAGCCTGTCGCGGTAAGGACATAAATGGCGTTGACCTGGTGATGCTTGATGCTGATGTCGCTGGATGCGTTCACACTTTTGTTAGCCGGGGCAAAGTGAACTTGTTTCAGACAGCTATCCTCGGACTCTGCTATCGAAATCTAACTTCTTCGATACCTCTGCTCGCCAAAGAGGCCAAAGCGTACTACCGCCGCCTTGAGCTTCTTGCGGAATTGGTGTTGAAAGCTGTAGCCCCTAGCAACAACAAGAGATGAATTCGATCGTGCTACTTGAAAAAATACATTGACCTTTTGCTTGCCTGGTGTTGGCGCTCGGGATAAGCTAGCCAGTGCTCCACACCTCACTGTCAGTCGTCCCCGACAACAAAGGAGAAATGTATGAAAAAACTGAGTTTCGCGTTTTTGACTATGCTGCTACTGGCGAGTGTAGCAGTCGCCGACACACTGTATCTGCGCGACGGCAGATCGATGCGCGGCACATTGCTCGGCTTCATTAACGGCCGTTTTGTCTTTAGAGTGAGCCCAACTCAAAGTGGCGCCTCCACTGCACCTGTCCGCCCGGCGGAAGGCGAGATTCAGTTATTCCGGCCCAATGAAGTTGAGAAAATCGAAATAGACGGGCGCTCGCTCGACGAAATGCGTTATGAGTCACGCAACGTCGAAGTTCAGCTTGGTCCAAACTGGATCGATTCCGGTATTGACTTGCGCCGCGGTGAACGCGTTCAGGTAAACGCTTCAGGAATCATTCTCGCAGGTCGCTCACGTATTACGCCGGCGGGTTTGCAGACCACTGACCCCACGTCACCGCTGCCTACCGCAGCTGAAGGTATGCTTATTGGGGCGATCGGCAATGATTCCAATTCTCCGATCCTTGAGCTGGGTGCAGCGCGCGAATTCGTCGCCGACAAGGATGGCCGGTTATTTTTAACTTCGAATCGCGGGTCCTACTCAGACGTGCGCGGAGCATTC
>JBKPPU010000130.1:0-5364 GCA_046733695.1 Acidobacteriota bacterium | reverse complement strand
CACCTGGGAAAGGGAAGCATGGTAGGTTCGGTTGTTGCCACAAAGGAGGCAGTAATCCCGGCAACAGTCGGCGTGGATATCGGCTGCGGAATGATGGCTGTTAAGACACCGTTCAAGAGCGGGATCCTCGACGGTAAGTTGCAGGAACTACGTTCGAAGATTGAAGAAGCAATTCCAACTGGATTCGCTCAGTACAAGGAGTCGGTTGACGAATCGTCGTACTGGAACGGATGGAGCGACTTCAAAGATCTTCATGAAGGTATTCAGGATCGCAAAGCGAAAGCGATGCAGCAGTTGGGTACACTTGGTGGTGGTAACCACTTCATCGAAGTTTGTCTGGATACAGAAAACTTCGTTTGGCTGATGCTCCACTCGGGTTCGCGCAACATCGGTAAGGAACTGGCTGAACGTCACATTTCGACCGCGAAGAGCTTGTGGCGTTTGAACGAACTACCAGCTCCTGACCTTGCTTACTTCATTTCGGGTACTCCGGAATTCAAGGCGTACTGGAAGGATCTGAAGTGGGCGCAGGGATACGCGATGAAGAATCGCGAAATCATGATGGCGCGTCTGTTGAAGGTATTCAACAAGATGTTCAATCATCGCCAGCCATTCAAGCCTGAGCTGGAAGTTAACTGTCATCACAACTACGTTGCGCTCGAGCAGCACTACGGCGAAGAAGTTTTCGTCACACGCAAGGGCGCGATCAACGCGGCGGCAGGAACTTACGGAATCATCCCAGGGTCGATGGGAGCCAAGTCGTTCATCGTCAAGGGACGCGGTTTGCCAGAGAGCTTCAACTCCTGTTCGCATGGAGCAGGACGCAAGCTTTCACGCGGTGCGGCAAAGCGAGCGTTCACGAAAGATGACCTGGAACGCCAGACAGCGGGTGTTGAATGCCGCAAGGATATAGGCGTGCTCGATGAAATTCCCGGCGCTTACAAGTCGATTGAAGCAGTAATGAAGAATCAGGAAGACCTGGTTGAAGTTGTTGCTGAGATCAAGCAAGTGGTTTGTGTGAAGGGCTAACCGAGTTTAGTCCTTCCCGCCTTCCTTTCCTCAAATTCCAAATTAAATTTCGGGGTGTGGTGTAACGTCAGCATCCGAGTCCTGGGAACTCGTGGTGACAGTTCGACTCTGTCCTCCCCGACCAACTATTAGCGGGAGTGATGTAGCTGGAAACATGCGAGTCTTCCAAACTCGTCTCGAGAGTTCGAATCTCTCCTTCCGCTCCAAAATAAAGTCCGCCGCTTGGATACAGTCAGAACCACCTCGCGGTAGCGGGTGGGTACGCCGTAGGCTCCAATCGAAATGCTGCGCATGCACCCACCCGCTATCGCAGGTGGTTCTGACTGTATCCAAGTACAAGTTACGCGCGCGTCGCCAAGCGGCTAAGGCGCTGGACTGCAAACCCAGTATCGTGAGTTCGAGTCTCACCGCGCGCTCCAAAGCTTCAAGAGCGGTGACCCGCACCCCGCGCGTCGATCACCTCACATAGCCGCTCTTGAACTCCACAATTACGAAAGGAGGTGCCGGGTAATGGCACTCGATGGACGAGTATTACTGCTAAACCAAACTTACGAGCCGCTCGGCACTGTCAGTGTCGCGCGGGCTGTGATCATGGCCTTCAAGAACACGGTTTACGTTGAGGAGCTTGACGGCGATCGAGTGCTGCACTCGGCGCGTGAATCGTTCCCGGTGCCGTCGGTGATTCGCCGGCGCACTTACATCAACGTCCGCCGTCGCCGCGAAGCTTCGGGAATGAAGCGGCTGCGGATCTACATGCGCGACAAGTTCCGTTGTCAGTACTGCGGCGAGAAGAAGCCGGCCAGTGACCTGACTCTGGACCATATCCTGCCACGTTCGCGTGGTGGAGATAACTCGCCGGTGAACATCGTTACTGCGTGTGTTCCCTGTAACAACCGCAAGAGCGATCGCACTCCGGCTGAAGCGCGTATGCCGCTGCTTACTTCGCAAACTGCTCTGCGCGTGAAGCTGGAGCGGGTGGTGCTCTGTCACTACGCGGAAGCTCGGGCGGAGTGGCGCAAGTATCTCTTCATGGATGTTTATGATGACAGAGATATTCGCGACAAAGTTGAGCGAGAACGGAAATTTAACCGCGGGTGAACGCAGATAAACGCAGATCTGCGTCCATCCGCGTTAATCCGCGGCAAAAAGGGTATTTTGAGTAAAAGAGGAATGGACCAATGGCAAACAGACGATTATTCAAGTCGCTACGCGGCACACTGGCACCGGTAACTGATGCTCACAACGAAGAGCAGGCGCCGGCCTACAAGCTGTCGCCGAAGCACCAGCTCGCACAGTATGCCGCGACTGGTTGTCTTAATAACACTTTCTACGCTGGTGCCGACGAGCAACTCGCCACCGTGATTGAGCTTTGCCAGGAAGTCGATAGTGAATTCATCGCGAAGACCGCAGTGTTCTGCCGTGAACGCAATCACATGAAAGACATGCCGGCGCTACTCTGCGCGGCGTTGTCGGTGCGGGATCCGAAGCTGTTGCAGCAAGTGTTTCCGCGTGTGATCGACAACGCAAAGATGCTGCGCAACTTCGTGCAGATCATGCGTTCGGGGACAGTTGGTCGCAAGTCGCTCGGTACAGCGCCAAAGCGTCTGGTGCGCGAGTGGCTCGATGCGCGCGAGCCGGAGTCGTTGTTCAAGGCAAGCGTGGGCCAGGATCCATCCCTTGCGGATATCGTGAAGATGGTTCACCCGCGTCCGAAGAATGCGGCTCAGGCGGCGCTATTCGGCTACTTCATCGATCGTCGCAAGCAAGCCGACGAACTGCCGGGCGAACTTCCTCAGATTGTCCGTGCGTTCGAAGTGTTCAAAAAGAATCCTTCGGGCGAAGTTCCAAACGTTCCCTTCCAGATGCTGACTGCGCTGGAACTCGGCACTCGTGAATGGACAGCGATTGCGAGCCAGGCGCCGTGGCAGATGACGCGCATGAACCTGAACACCTTCGCACGTCATGGCGTGTTCAAGGAAAAGCGCATGACAGATCTGATCGCGGAGCGTTTACGCGATCCGGTGAAGATCGCGAAGTCGCGTGTGTTTCCGTACCAACTCATGGTGGCTTACATGGCTGCTGCCGGTAACAAGGACATCCCTGCGGACGTCACGAACGCGTTGCAGGATGCGATGGAGATTGCGACTGGAAACGTTCCGGAGTTTGCGGGAAAGGTTTACGTGTTCCCGGATATCTCGGGTTCGATGCATTCGCCGGTGACTGGATTCAGACAGGGTTCGACTTCGGCGGTGCGTTGTGTTGACGTTGCTGCGCTCGTAGCGGCAACAGTGCTGCGCAAGAATCCGCGCGCGGAAGTTATCCCGTTTGAGTCGAACGTGGTTGAAGTACTGCTCAACCCGCGCGACAGCGTGATGACTAATGCTCAGAAGCTGTCGAACTTGCCGTGCGGTGGAACAAACTGCAGTGCACCGCTCGAGTTTCTGAACCGGAAACGTGCCGAAGGTGATCTGGTCATCTACGTTTCGGATTACGAATCGTGGATTGACTCGCCACGGCACGGAAGTTTTGGTGGCAGTGCTACTGCGACTATGAAGGAGTGGAGCGTGTTCCGCCATCGCAATCCAGGGGCGCGAATGGTTTGTATCGACATTCAGCCTTACGGAACGGTGCAGGCGAAGGAGCGCGACGACATTCTTAACATTGGTGGATTCTCGGATCAGGTGTTCTCGCTGGTTGCGGAATTTGCCAGTGGAAACCTGAACGCCAATCACTGGATTGGTGTGATTGAAGCCACGGATTTATCGGTGTAATCCGTGGCTAGTAATCAGTTTGCCGGCGAATGCTGGTGGGAGTACATGGCCTAAACAGGTTCGATTCCTGTCCGCCTATTTTTGCCAAGGCGGGACTCTCTCCGATTTCGTCGCCGGCGCTTAGAAAGATTTAGTGACGAATGCTGATGGAACTACATCTTGTAATGGTGGATCCGGGTTCGATTCCCGGTGGTCCCCCTGAAAATGGGGACCATAGCTCAATGGTAGAGCACAGTTTCATCGATCCTTGTCGTCACTATAAACAGTTATGGGCATAGAAAACTTTATTCAGGAAGCGCTCTACAAGCCGAACGACTATATTGCATATCACGTCGGGCGGGAGTTAGCGGAGCTGCATCCTGACAAAGCCGTGATTCAGGGCTACAACTGGTACTTCGATCTCGAAATGTTTGCACGCGCGGGCCTCTGCTCGGTGGTGGAGCAGAAGTCTGTCTTTCATCACGTAAATACCAGGTGGGAAAGCATCGGCAAGAAGCTCTACGAGGAGATCGAGAATTCATGGCTCAACGTGCTCTGGCAGGGTCACTTGATAGACGTCGTACTAATAACGTGGTACGACGGCCGTTGTAAGATCCGGCATCACTGGATCGTTGCCGAGGAGAAAAAAATAGCCGAAGACTTCCTTCGAGCGGTATGTGAATGGTGTTGTGAAGTGCGTGGAGAAATCCTGGTGTTCCACGACGGGAACTTTGAGAAAGATCAACAACTCTTCAATTCAATTAAGACCGCCACTTTCGAAAACCTCATCCTCCCGGACTCACTAAAACATCAGGTACAAAACGATTTTCAGCAATTCTTCAACTCACGCGAAGTCTACGAGCGATACGGCATTCCCTGGAAACGAGGCGCGCTATTCATCGGTCCTCCCGGAAATGGAAAGACACACACGCTCAAAGCACTCATAAACCAGCTTTCAAAACCCTGCCTTTATATTCGCAGCTTCAAATCAGACGACGATAATGAACAGGAAAATATGTCGGAGGTGTTCAAGCGCGCTCGTATGCTGAGCCCGTGCGTGCTCGTCCTCGAGGATCTCGACTCAATGATCAGTAATGAGAACCGCTCTTTCTTCCTCAACGAGCTCGACGGTTTTCAGGCGAACACCGGCGTCGTCGTGCTTGCAACCACAAACCATCCGGAACGATTAGATCCATCAATCCTCGACCGTCCGAGCCGTTTCGATCGCAAATATTATTTTGAGCTGCCACACGAGAGAGAACGTCTCGCTTACATCGCCAAATGGAATCAGGATCTGCAAATTGAAATGCGTGTTACTGAACGCGGGGCAAGGGAAGTGGTCAGGGGAACCGAAGGTTTTTCGTTTGCCTACCTGAAGGAACTATTTGTCACCGCGATGGTCCAATGGGTCACGTTGGGCGGCAACGGATCGATGGATAGCGTCTTATTGTCACAAACAAAAGCACTCCGCAGCCAGATGAATCAATCCTTAGCAAATCAGTGACTCATCGCGTAGATCACCACATTGATTCCCACCTTGTAAGCAGGCAATCCATACTTCACCGGATATACAGGATCGTTGATC
>JBKPPU010000129.1:0-1340 GCA_046733695.1 Acidobacteriota bacterium | reverse complement strand
ATCGGCTCGAGCAACGGCTATCTGTATTCCCTGACGGCAGACAAGGGCGAAGTGGTTTGGAAATACAAAGCGAAGGGAATGATCTGGGGAACGTCGCCGTTAGTTGATGGTCGCCTCGTGTTCGGCGACAAAGCGGGCTGGATTCATTCGATTTCGGCTGACGACGGCAAGGAGATCAGCACGTTGAAGATTGGTGATAATATAAACGCGACGCCCGCGATACTTGGCGGTCGAATTTACATCGGCGCTTTCAATGGGAAGCTTTACTGTTTGAAGTAACCTTGCTCGTTTACCTGGTCGACAACACAATCGATGGTCAAGGCGCAAGCCCACGCGAGATTCGCGCGGTGCTGAGCCGTTTGATTCCCGGCCTCGAAATCCTCATCGAACCATTCCAAAACGTTTCGCTCGAACGCGTTCGGAGTCTGCGTCCATCGCACATCATTCTCAGTGGTCAGAGTCATCCGTGGGAGATGTACACGCCCGAGTCGCTCGCCGGAGTCTTTTCAGTTATCAAGCAAGCGAGCCAACCGATCCTCGGAGTGTGTGGTGGTCACCAGCAGATCGCGATCGCTTACGGCGCGAAGGTAGGATTGATGGGACGAGTCGAACCGGGCGAGGGCTACAACGGTGCGAAGCGTGAGCGAGGATTTCTGCCCATTCAAAACACCGGCGAAGGACTCTTCAAAGGCATGCCTGCGGAGATCACTGTATGGCACAACCACTGTGATGAAGTGAAAGAACTGCCAGACGGATTTCGTGCGACTGCTTCAAACGACACCTGCATGATCCAGGCGATGCAGCAGAAGGGTCGTCGTCTGTACGGAGTTCAATTTCATCCCGAGCTCTTTGACGAGCAACATCCTGAAGGTCAACAGGTTGTCGAAAACTTCTTAAGATTGTAGGGCGGGAGAAGATTTTCTCACGCAAAGGCGCGGCGACGCGACGGCAGAACCTTCCGCTGCGTCGCTGCGACGTTGCGGGAGCAGATTTCCTCCGTCGATGTGACCGTATCGATTTTTCTTAAGTTTTGATATTTCACCAATTACCTTCGGTGATGTTATTTATCTCCCAAAAATCACGCCAATATCACAGTTGAAGCGGCTAAAAGCCCTATGCTAGCCTCCCAGTGAATGGCAGCGAATCGAGAACCGTTACTGGAATTCGTCGCTGCTTTTCGCTTTATCTAATACATACTTTTCGGCGCACCGCATCAAGGATGCAAGCCCCCAACCTCGGCTGACATTTGTCGCAGACTCCTAGAGCCAGGGGATGAGTCATAGGAAAGAACGGACTCACGCAGGACGCTGAAGAGCTGGAAATAACTCGGACAGGAGACC
>JBKPPU010000128.1:0-42854 GCA_046733695.1 Acidobacteriota bacterium | reverse complement strand
CTCCGTGGCCGCCCGGCGTCGAAGCGAGCTCTTTGCAATAAAAATGGCTGGCTGTATCGGGCTCTCCATAATTGCCCGACGTGTTGCAAAGAGATCGCTCCCACGCCGGGCGGCCACGGAGGGCCGCCCCTACAGTATGTTCGATGATCGTGTATAAAATGGTCTATATGACAATTAAAACTTTTTCACTGACGCTCCTGATTCTATTTAGCGCTGTCGCAACACGCGCCGCGGACGTGGTTCAGACTGCAAACGGCCCTGTTCAAGGCCGCGGTGTGCAGCCGTCCGCCGTTCGCATCTTCAGAGGCATTCCGTTCGCACAGCCACCGACGGGCGATTTACGTTGGCGCGAACCGCAGCCAGTCAAGAACTGGAAAGACGTGAGACAGGCAGTCGATTTCGGCCCGCGCTGTATGCAGGCCCGAATTTTCGACGACATGATTTTCCGATCGAATGGCGTGAGTGAAGATTGTCTCTATCTGAATGTTTGGACACCGGCGAAATCCGCTCGCGAACGACTCCCGGTCCTTATCTATTTCTACGGCGGCGGCTTCGTAAGCGGCGATGGCTCAGAACCGCGCTACGACGGTGAGAGCATGGCCGCGAAGGGGATCGTCGTCCTGACTGTGAACTACCGTTTGGGCGTGTTTGGTTTCATGTCTCATCCGGAGTTGACCAAAGAGTCGCCGCACAACGCTTCGGGCAACTATGGATTCCTCGATCAGAATGCGGCTCTGCAGTGGGTACAGCGGAACATCGCGAATTTTGGCGGCGATCCGAAACGCGTCACGATTGCAGGTGAGTCGG
Source organism: Acidobacteriota bacterium (assembly GCA_046733695.1). Lineage (GTDB taxonomy): Bacteria > Acidobacteriota > Blastocatellia > Pyrinomonadales > Pyrinomonadaceae > PSRF01. The sequence goes on along the minus strand of JBKPPU010000128.1, from coordinate 42,047 downwards.
CGGGATCGATATCGGTCAGCGCTCACATGGTCTCACCCCTATCGAAGAACCTCATTGCGGGTGCGATTGGTGAAAGCGGTGCAATCACCGGCACGCTCTCTGCCGTTACGCGTGCAAAAGGTGAAGAGCAGGGAAGCAAGTTCGCGGCGGGTCTCGGCGCGCAATCGCTTGCTGCGTTGCGTGTCATACCGTCGCAGCAGATTCTCGACGAGGCGAGTAAAGGTGGTTGGGCCAGTGTCGGCCGCTTCCCGATAACGATCGATGGATATTTTCTGACTGAAGAGCCGGCGACGGCGTACGCAAGCGGGAAACAAGCGCACGTGCCACTGTTGGCTGGCTGGAACTCTGAAGAAGTTGGCTCGGGAGCACTACTCGGGTCAGCCCAACCGACGTTGGAGAATTACAGGAATGCTGTGGGCAAGCTGTACGGGACGCGAGCTGATGAGGTGTTCAAGCTCTATCCGGCGACAACGACAGACGAAGTCATGCAAGCCGCTGCTGACCTGGCCAGCGATCGATTCATCAGTTACAGCACCTGGAAGTGGGCGGAACTGCATGCGAAGACAGGCGGCACGGTGGTGTATCGATATCTCTATGCACGTCCGCGACCGGCAATGAAAGGGAAGAACACTCCACCCGCACGTGGTGCCGCACATTCAGCAGAGATCGAGTACGCGCTCGGCAATCTCGGCTCGAACGACGTCTACGCCTGGACGCCGGATGATTACAAAGTCTCGACTCTGATGCAGAGTTATTTTGCGAACTTCATCAAGAAAGCGAATCCGAATGGAGCCGGGCTGTCTGAGTGGCCCGCGATCACTAGCTCCCGAGTAATGAGAATCGACGTCGAATCACGTGCCGAGGCCGACAACACGCGTGCACGATACCTCTTTCTGGATCAATTGCCGAAATAAACGGTGACAGGATTACAGGATTTGCAGGATGAACAAGAAATCGTGTAAATCATGGAAATCCTGTAATCCTGTCATTTTTCATTGACTTATTTTCCCCACGCGTGGTATTAGTTCGCGCCGCGAATTAAATACCGTGCACCGAAGAATCGATCTATCCAACTTCCAGGTTGCGACCAGCGAGACTGCGAGAGACATCAATCGCCGTATCGTTCTCAACCTGATACGAACGCACCAGCCTATTTCACGGGCGGACCTGGCGCGTCAGTCCGGCCTGCAACGCAGTACCGTCTCCGTAATCGCGGAACAACTAATCAAGGAACGCTGGATTACTGAAGGCGCAAACGGCCACACACTTCGGGGCCGCCGCCCGGTATTCCTGCACTTGAACAAAGAGCGCGTCGGCATCATCGGCATCAACGTTCGTCCGATCACGACCACTCTCGCGCTCGCCGATCTCGACGCAAATTTCCTGGCCCAGGATTCGCTCTCCACACCCACAGACCCAACACAGTTCGTCGCTGAACTCGTACCACGAGTTCGCAAACTCATGACAGCGCGACCGGAGCTAACGGTTGAAGGCATCGGAGTCAGTCTGCCGGGGCGCGTCGATCTCGCCACCAAAAAACTGGTCTTTGCTCCCAACCTCGGGTGGAAAGACTTCGACCTGAAGACGCCACTCGAAAAAGCCACGCGCCTGCCGGTGGAACTGGAGAATGCTGCAAATTCCTGTGCACTTTCAGAGATTTGCTTCGGTCGTCGCGCTGAAGGCCTGCGCAATCTGGTGGTTGTTACGGTATCGGAAGGCATCGGCTGCGGCCTGATTCTCAATCACCAACTGGTCCAGGGCTCGACCGGTACGGCCGGTGAGTTTGGACACGCTGCGATCGTTCCCGATGGACTCGAGTGCAGTTGCGGAAATCGCGGTTGCTGGGAAATGTACGCGTCAAACTCGGCGGCGATTCGGCAGTACACCAATGCCATCGCGCCCGCGCGCCGCAGCAAACGCGTGGCTGAAACATCCGAAACTACGATTACTTTTGAGCATCTTTTGCGACTCGCCGAGCAGGGCGACGCGAAGGCAGTCGAAGCGCTCGAGGAGATGGCGAAGTATCTCGGTCGCGGAATCGCGCCGCTTGTTGCCGGCCTCGCGCCCGACATGATCGTCATCGTCGGCGAAGTAACGCGTGCGTGGCAGCGCGTCGGACCCATCATCAAGGAAACACTCAAACAGCACTCGTTTACGCGAGCGGAGACGCAGCTTGTCCCCAGCGATCCAATAACTCAGCCGCGTTTGCGGGGAACGATAGCACTCGTTTTACTGAAACACTTCGGCGCTCCGGCCATCGTCTGAGCGCTTTATTGCGTAATTTGTTGTGGCCTCGAACTAAATGGCTAAATGCCCATCTTCATTAAAGGAGATACGTCGATGTTACTCACTTCCAAGTCGCGCCGGTTTCTGTTTTTAACTCTGCTTAGTGTCTGCCTGCTCGCCGCCGTGCCTGCGCTCACGGTGGCCCAAGTGCTCTATGGCTCTCTGGTTGGAAACGTTACGGATCCAAATGGAGCTGCCGTTTCAGGCGCGAAGATCGAAGTTACCAACCTGGCCACTGGAGGCGTCTCCTCTGTGATGACGGATGATCGTGGCAGCTACTCGATGAACGATTTGCAAGTGGGCGTCTACAAGGTGACCATCTCACGCTCGTCGTTCAAGACGACGATCAGGGAAGACGTGCGGGTCGAGGCGAATAAGACTTATCGTTTCGATGCTGCCTTGGAGGTCGGAGGCGTTGAAGAAACTGTCGTCGTAACGGCCACGCAGGATGCGACTCTTCAAACCGATCGCGGCGACGTTAACGTGACGCAGACCGCGCGGCAGATTAATGACCTACCGCTTTTTGGCAGCATCGGTAGAAACTACCAGAGTCTGATGTATCTGATTCCCGGCACCACGAGAGGCACCGGAGGCTTTTTCATCAACGGCTCCGGCACTGAGGACAACTCCGCTGCCGGTAACCCGCAGCGGTCCATGTCGTTCAACGTCAACGGCGTCTCGCGTTTGCAGAACAATACGAAGATTGATGGCTCGAGCGTTATTTACCCATGGTTGCCGGGTAACACGGTGTACGTTCCACCGGCCGAAGCCATCCAGGAAGTGAATATCGTTACTAACGCCTTCGACGCGGAACAGGGCCTCGCGGGTGGCGCAGCGATCAACGTGAGCATCAAGACGGGTGGTAACGATTTCCACGGCGTCGGCTGGGGTTACGACACAAACAGCCGGTTCAGGTCACGCACCTTTTTCCAACCTGTGAATCAGCCGGTGAACCCGAAGAACATTCTGGCGCAATTCGGTTACGCGCTCAGTGGTCCTGTTATCCTCCCGCACTTTGGCGAGGGTGGCCCAAAGATCTGGAACGGCAAGAATAAGCTCTTTTTCTTTACTGACCTGGAGCGCACGACTCAACGGAACGCCGCGGGAGGCACATTCAGTGTCGCGGGCGCCAACCTGCGTCCGGACGCGAATGGCAACGTGAACTTCACCGGCACCGGCATCACAGTGTATGACCCATTGTCGAACCCTGACCCAAGATTGCGCACGCCGTTCCCCAACAACACAATTCCGGCAAATCGAATTGACATCGCGGCACTGGAAATTTTGAAGCGCTTGCCGCTGCCAAATGTGCCAGGCATCCAAAATAATTTTGCCGCAACCGGCATCGGTTCGTTCAATCGAACAAACATCGACAACAAGATCAACTTCGTTTCGGACGACTTCAGTTTGTGGGGACGATACAGTCGTTCGCCCACTATCATTATCGACCCACCTATCTTCGGCGAAGTGAGCGGCCCTGCTTTGAATGGCGGACAATTAGGAACGGCTCCGGGTTTGATCAATGTGTTTGGCCTGGGCGCCAGTTACACGTTTACCCCCACGCTCGTGCTTGATGGAAATGTTGGTTACACCAGACAGCGATTAGGTGCTGAAGGCTTCGATATTGTCTCGAACTTTGGCTTAGACGTATTGAAGATCCCGGGCACGAATGGTCCCGATCGGCTACAGGGCGGTGTCCCTTCGTTTCAGATCGGCGCGGGATGGACCAACATCGGCAACGATAACACCGGCAACCCGTTTCTATTCCGCGATAACCAGTACGTTGGTGCAGTGAACCTTTCCTGGCTCAAAGGCGCGCACGCATTCCGGTTTGGCGGTGACTATCTAAACGCGCAACTCAATCACTTCCAACCGCAGGGCGGAGCTTTCCAGACCGTACGCGGCACTTTCGGCTTCAGCGGGAATGCAACGGCTCTGCAGGGCTGCCCGACAACTGCGACGGTTGCGCAATGTGAAGCTCTTGGCTTTACCCGCAGTCCCGCGGCGGCAAACCGGTTCAACAACTGGGCGGACTTTCTGCTTGGCTTGCCAACCACTGCAGGTAAAGTTGACCAGCTTCGCAATCCAAACTCGGTGTATTGGAAACAGTATGCAGGTTACGCTCGCGACCACTGGCAGATTACGCGCGACCTCACGTTCATCTACGGGCTTCGCTTCGAGAGGTTTACTACTCCGAGAAAGGACAACACCGGCATTAATCGTTTCGATCCCGCAACCGGGAAAGTCGTGACCGGCGGATTGAGCGGTCTTGATATTAATGGGGGCGCAGTGTCAGGTGTGAATCTGTTCCTGCCGCGTTTTGGAATTGCTTACCGCGCCAACGACAAAACCGTGTTTCGCGGCGGCTACGGACAGTCCGCTGATCCCCGGCCTTTCCAGGACGTCAGAAATGCTTTTCCGATTGCCAACATCTGGTCGATGCCTGCAATTACTTTCAATGGCGCTACGAACTCGTTCATCCCCGTCACTACGCTGCGGCAGGGACTCATTAACAGTAGCTCTCCGCCGGATCTCACCCAGGGGATTATTCCTTTGCCTTCAAATACGGGTACCACGACTTTTCCGATTGATGAACCGCGCAAGAGGATTCACTCCTTTAACGCCTTTATCGAACGTGAACTGCCGTGGAAGTTCGTCTCTCAGGTTGGTTACGTAGGCACACGAGTTATCGGACAGATGGGGTTCATCAATATCAATGCCGGCCCGCCGGGAACTGGGAACGCAGGCCGGCCGCTGGCGGTCAAATTTGGTTTGGTGGCAGATATCAACTCGATTCAACCATACGGCGACACAACCTATGATTCCCTGCAGGCGTTATTCACCAGGAGGTGGGCCAGTTCGCTCTTTGGAACCGCGTACACGTGGTCCAAGACGATCAACTTCGCCGATAACGATGGCGGTCCGAGAATCCAATACCTGCCGGAGAAACAACGGAATCGAGGTCCAGCCAGCTACGATCGGACGCACAACCTGCAAATGTATGGTGTATATGATTTACCGTTCGGTAAGGGTCAGCGCTGGGCTAATGACGGTTTGGCAAGCAAGGTTCTCGGCGGTTTCCAGGTGAGCGGTGTGATGAGTATTATGAGCGGCATACCGTTTTACGTAATTCAGGGCAACGCTCCAGGTTTACTGGCAGGAGGCAGTGGCCAGGTACCGAATCAGTTGATTCCTGATATCGCCATTCTGGGCGGAATAGGAATCTCCTCGCAAGTTGGTTCCTCGGCGGGACCATACTTCACGAATACGGTGCAGGGTAAGACCATACAAGGAGTGTCATGCACATCAAACTGTGCCTGGGCGGACGAAACCGGCGCACGATTCGGAAGTGGCGGTCGAAACAATTTGCGTGGTCCGGGATTCTTCGAGACGGACTTGAGTATCTTCCGAACGTTCTCTGTAACGGAAAAGGTGAAGTTCCAACTCCGAGCCGAGGCGTTGAACGCGACGAACCACGCGAACTTCGCGAACCCCACCAGTGACACCAACAGCGGTAACTTTGGATTTGTCACCGGGCTTTATGGACCGAACCAGTCGCGGCAGTGGCGTTTCGGGATGAGACTCAGCTTCTAAGATGACAAGGAAAACCTATCCACAGATTACGCAGATTTTATTTTTTCTTCTGTGTAATCTGTGGATTTCTGCCAGCGGTCAAACGAATTCGGATCGCTGGATTGACTCTGCTCCGGTTGATTACGACATCTTCCCCAACGTTACGTATGCAAAAGCAAACAACATCGAACTGAAACTCGATCTGTATGTTCCGAGAGATCGAACGCGTCCGCACCAGACGTTGATTCTTTTTCATGGCGGTGGTTGGGTTGACGGGCAGAAAGAACGTAACGTGCTCTACCTGTTGCCGTATCTGGAACTGGGTTGGGCTGTTGTTAATGTTGAGTATCGGACGGGGCACCAGTCGCCGGCGCCCGCGGCGGTTGAAGACACGCGTTGCGCGTTGCGGTGGATAGCAAACCATGCGCGTGAGTATTCACTTGATCCGTCGAAGTTTGTTTTGACCGGAACTTCTGCCGGCGGACATCTGGCTTTGATCACTGGCATGTTGCCCGCGAACAATGTTTTCGATCGTCAATGCACGGTTGACGGTGGTGGACGTTGGAACACGGCGACTGTTCCCGAAATGAAAGTTGCGGCGATCGTGAATTGGTTCGGCATCGGCGACGTTGCAGACATTGTTGAGGGTCCGAACGCGAAGAACTACGCGCGCGAGTGGTTTGGAAGTATGAGCAATCCCGAACAGCTTGCGAAACAGCTTTCGCCAGTCAATTACGTGCGCGCAGGGTTGCCGGCCATCATTACGATCCACGGTGAGAACGATGACGTTGCGCCATACGCTCACGCGGTTCGTCTGCATGCGTTGTTGGACAAGGTTGGCGTGCCGAATCAACTGGTGACGATTCGCGGTCGCAAGCATGGTGGATTCAGTCGTGAGGAGATGGTCGACAGCTACACCAGGATTCGGGAATTCCTCAAGAAACAGGGCCTGTTGTGAGCCACAAAAAAGCACTTAAAGCACAAAAATATGGGTTTATTCTTTTTGTCCTTTTTTGTGGCATTAGCGTTGTGAGGGCGGATGATGGGTACCGGTTGTGGTTGCGATACGAACGACTGCCGGCGCGCTCGTTGAATTCGTACCGGCAGCAGATCAAGACGATTTCGGTGCGGGGAGAGTCTGCGACGTTTGAGGCGATTCGACGTGAACTGAGTGTTGGGTGTGCGGGATTGTTGGGAACGCCGATCCCCGTCGGAGATCGCGACGACGCTTCAGTGGTTGTTGGTCTTCCGCAAACGTCGACTTTGATTCGCAACCTGAGTTGGGGACCTGAGCTTAGGAGTCTCGGGCCTGAGGGTTATCGTATTCGAACGGTCAGAGGTGTTGTCGTTGTTGCTTCATCGACAGACATCGGAGCACTCCACGGAGCTTTCCACTTCCTGCGTCTGTTGCAAACGGAACAGCCTCTCGATCGTTTGCAGTTGGATCAGTCGCCGCGTTTGAACTTTCGCATACTCAACCACTGGGACAATCTCGACGGATCAATCGAACGTGGTTACGCGGGAAAGTCTCTCTGGAACTGGTCCGAGCTTCCACAACGCGTCGACCCGCGACTTACAGACTACGCCCGAGCCAACGCTTCGATCGGCATCAACGGCTCAGTTCTCAATAACGTCAACGCGAACGCCGAAATCCTGACTGCCGAATATCTCGCCAAGGTCGCCGCGGTGGCGAATGTCTTTCGTCCGTACGGAATTCGCGTCTATCTCGCCGCACGGTTTTCGGCCCCAATGGAGATCGGGAAGTTGGCGACCGCGGATCCGCTCGACCGGTCCGTGATTGCGTGGTGGAAAGCGAAGGCTGACGAGATCTACAAACTCATCCCCGACTTCGGCGGTTTCATCGTTAAAGCAAACAGCGAAGGGCAGCCTGGACCACGAACGTACAACCGCACGCACGCTGACGGCGCAAACATGCTGGCGGCCGCTCTCGAGCCACATCACGGTATCGTCTTTTGGCGCGCGTTTGTTTACGACATGAAGCCGGGGTACGACCGCGCCGGCGCTGCTTACGAAAACCTGAAACCGTTTGACGGCAAGTTTGCGCGCAACGTGTTGTTGCAGGTCAAGAATGGTCCCATCGATTTCCAGCCGCGTGAACCTTTTCATCCGCTCTTCGGAGGCATGCCTCAAACCCCCGTGATGCCTGAGTTGCAGATCACTCAGGAGTATCTCGGCTTCTCGAATCATTTTGTGTTTCTCGCTTCGATGTGGCGCGAGTTTCTCGACTCTGATACGTATGCGTCCGGGCGTGGCTCGACTGTCGCAAAGGTTGTTGAGCACCAGCCCTTGACCGGCATCGCTGGAGTTGCAAACACGGGTTCAGATCGAAACTGGACCGGCCATCACATGTTACAGGCGAATTGGTACGCGTTCGGGCGCCTTGCATGGAATCCGGATACGTCGTCGCAACAGATCGCGACCGAATGGACGAAGATGACGCTCACGCAGGATCCGAAAGCCGTCGGGACGATTGTGCGAATGATGCTCGAGTCGCATGAGGCGGTGGTTAATTACATGACGCCGCTGGGGCTTCATCATCTTTTTTGGGGCGGGCATCATTATGGACCGGCGCCGTGGTGGGACACGGAGAAACGCGACGACTGGAACCCGGTTTACTATCACAAAGCGGACGCTTTTGGTATTGGATTCGATCGAACCAAGACTGGCAGCAACACCGTGAGCCAGTATTATCCGCCGGTGCGCAACCAGTTTTCCGATCTTCAGCGGTGTCCGGAAAAGTTTCTGCTTTGGTTTCATCACGTGTCGTGGGACCACAGGATGAAGTCGGGTCGGACGCTGTGGGATGAGCTGGCCTGGCACTATCAGCATGGGGTTGATTGGGTGCGATCGACGCGGGCGACCTGGGTCACGCTTCGCGGTGTGATTGACGACGAGCGCTACACTGCGATCAGTAACAAACTGGCAATACAAGAGCGCGACGCCGTTTGGTGGCGTGACGCGTGTCTGCTTTACTTCCAGACTTTCACGAACCGACCGCTGCCCGCCAGTGTCGAAAAGCCGGCGCATGCCTTGAATGACTACAAGGCAAAAGCACTCGAATGGTGAATTTATTTAGCCGCAAATTAAAGAACAGTCAGGAAGAGGGGCTTGCCCCCGCTCTTCCAATCAGCGGGGGCAAGCCTCCCTTCCTGACTTGTTCCTTAATCTGAGGCTCAAAAAGCTCCGATGAAGATCACGGATTTACGTGCTACCACTGTTACGGTTCCGCTCGAGGCGCCGTTGCGTCATGCGAACGGGTGTCACTGGGGGCGGTTCGTGCGGACGATCGTGGAGGTGGAGACCGATGAAGGGCTGATCGGTTTAGGTGAAATGGGTGGCGGCGGTGAGTCGGCGGAAGCGGCGTTTCGGGCATTGAGATCGTATTTGGTTGGGCGTGATCCGGCGCGATTGGAAGAGTTGAGATTCTTGATCTCAAATCCAACGGCGTCGCTCTACAACAATCGGACGCAGATCCTTGCCGCGATCGAATTTGCGTGTCTCGACATTCTCGGTCAGAAGTGGGGCGTGCCTGTCTCTGAAATTCTCGGTGGACGGTTACGCGAGAGCGTTCCGTTCGCGTCGTACTTGTTCTTCCGCTACCCGCGCAATGGAAAAGGTGAAGTTCGAACAGTCGAACAGCTCGTGGAATCAGCTAAGACACTGAAGAAGCGTTACGGCTTCACGTCTCACAAACTAAAAGGCGGTGTGTTCACGCCTGAATACGAGCTGGAATGCTATCGCGCGCTTGGAAATTCCCTCGAAGGCGATCGCTTTCGCTTCGATCCAAATGGTGTCTGGTCCACTGAAACGGCGATCTGGTTTGGACAACAGATCGGAGACATCAGGAACGACTATCTCGAAGATCCGGTGTTTGGAATGAACGGAATGCGCCGCGTACGCGAGAAGGTTCGAATGCCACTCGCGACCAACACAGTCGTCGTAAACTTCGAACAACTCGCAGCGAATGTGCTCAATACAGCAGTCGACGTCGTCCTGCTTGATACGACGTTTTGGGGCGGCATTCGCGCGTGTGTTAAAGCAGCTGCCGTTTGCGAAACGTTTCAACTCGGCGTTGCGGTGCATTCTTCCGGCGAACTCGGGATTCAACTCGCGACGATGCTCCATCTCGGCGCGGTGATTCCGAATCTGTCGTTTGCGGCTGACGCTCATTACCATCATTTGACAGACGACATCATTCAAGGTGGTAAGCTGAAGTATGACAACGGTGCGATTGCTGTACCCACCGGCCCTGGTCTGGGTGTTAAGCTGGATCGCGATAAAGTTGCCGAGTATCGTGACTTGTACCAGCGTCTTGGATCGTATCCGTACGATCAGGATCCGCTGCGGCCGGGTTGGACTCCCACAATCCCGAACGATCGTTGGGCCGACTCGCAGGATGCGAGAGCCCCCGAAATTCCGTTTTAATCGAGAAGCTTATGGTGACGTCAACCGAAAGTCGCACGAAGTTTGCTGACCTGCTCACGCACCGGTCAGAGCTGCGCGCGCGGGTAGAAAACGTTGTGAACTCAATACCGGTCATGGATGTACACACACATCTGTTTCCGTCGGAGTTCAAAGGATTATGTCTTTCTGGCATCGATGAACTGCTGACATACCACTATCTGACCGCGGAAACGCTTCGCTCAGCACGAATAACTCCCGAGCGTTTCTGGCAGATCCCCAAAACAGATCAGGCGGACCTCGTCTGGCAGACGCTGTTTGTCGAGAATACGCCGGCGTCCGAGGCGGCCCGAGGGATCGTGACGGTGCTGGATGCTTTCGGTCTCGACACGCGCGCCGAGAATCTCGTCGAAGCGCGTGCGTTCTTCAACTCACGGCGCGTGGCTGAGCACATCGACCACGTTTTCGACATTGCGCGGGTGAGCGGCGTAGTGATGACGAACGATCCTTTCGACGATACAGAAAGTGAGATGTGGAAGAATGATGTTGGCACAGATGCGCGCTTTAAGTCGGCATTGCGGTTGGATCGTCTACTAAACGGAAACCAGGTTACGGGAACTTCCACGAACCTCCGGCAAACTCTCGACCAGTGGATCGCCCGGATGAATCCCGTCTACATGGGTGTGTCGTTGCCGGCGGATTTCAAGTTTCCCGCAGACGACACACGCGACCGGTTGCTACGCGAAGTTGTCATGCCCACCGCGAAGGAGCACGGGCTCGCAATGACGCTGATGGTAGGCGTGCGTCGTGGCGTTAATCCGCTTTTGCGCGAGGCCGGCGATGGTGTCGGTCGAGCTGATGTGACCGCGCTCGAGAGACTCTGCGCTGAGTATCAGGACGTTAAGTTTTTGGCGACATTCCTTTCGCGCGAGAACCAGCACGAGCTGTGTGTGGCGGCGCGAAAGTTCAATAACCTGATGCCGTTTGGTTGTTGGTGGTTTCTGAACAATCCGTCGATCGTGTCTGAGATCACGCGAGAGCGATTGGAGTTGTTAGGCACGAGTTTCATCCCGCAACACTCGGATGCCCGCGTGCTCGAACAATTGATTTACAAGTGGAAACACGCGCGCGAAGAGATTGCCCCGGCGCTCGCTGATTCGTATGAATTGTTGCTGAGTAGTGGACGCGCTGTTACGGCGGAGGAGATCACGCGCGACGTGAATCGACTGTTCTCAGGGAATTTTGGTGATTGGATTCAGAGGTAGTTTTTTACATGATTTCAGGATTACAAGATTTACAGGATTGAAATCTTGTTCATCCTGCAAATCCTGAAATCTTGTCAACAAAAACGCAAAAAGAGGACGACTGCTTGAACAAATCGCGAACCATTGGACTCACGATCGGGATCACATTCATCATTTCAGTGTTAGGTTTACCTGTGGCGCACATGAACCCGCAAGACGGCGCACGCCCGGACTACAAGAATCCGAGCCTCCCAGTCGATCGGCGCGTCGCCGATCTTTTGTCGCGCATGACGCTGGAAGAAAAGATTGCGCAACTAACCTGCCTGTGGGGCAATCGCCCGCAAGTCAATCCGCAAACAGATTTCGCGACCGATCGCGGTGACTTCTCGCCCGCTAAAGCCGCTGAAGTCATGAAACACGGCATCGGCCAGATCGCGCGCCAGCGAGAACGAAAAGGTCCTCGCGAAGGCGCGGCGTTTGCCAACGCGCTTCAGAAATGGCTCGTCGAGAATACGCGTCTCGGCATTCCCGCGATTTTTCACGACGAGATATTGCACGGACATATGGCCAAAGGCAGCACAAGCTTTCCGCAACCAATCGCGCTTGCGACCACGTGGGATCCGGAGTTCATCACCAAAGTCTTCACGGCTGGTGCACTCGAGACGCGCGCCCGTGGCAGTCAACTCGTGCTTGGTCCAAATCTCGATCTCGCACGCGACGCGCGCTGGGGTCGCACCGAAGAGACTTACGGCGAAGATCCATATCTGACTTCGCGCATGGCCGTGGCGATCGTGAGAGCGTTGCAAGGCCCAGGACCTGGCGTTGATGAGAATCACGTGATGGCCACGGCCAAACACTTCGCTGCACATGGCCAACCCGAAAGTGGCACAAACATCGCGCCCGTCAACTTTTCAGAACGAACATTGCGCGAATACTTTTTGCCAAGCTTCAAGGCCGCGGTGACTGAAGCCGGTATTGCCGCCGTGATGCCGTCGTACAACGAGATTGACGGCGTGCCGTCGCATGCGAACAAGTGGTTGCTACAAAAGCTGCTGCGTGAGGAGTGGGGATTTAATGGTCTCGTAGTTTCTGATTACTACGCGATTCCGCAGATGATGGATCTACACCACCTCGCTGCTGACAAGTTAGGCACTGCGAAGCTCGCGATCGAAGCCGGTGTCGACACGGAGCTTCCCGATCCCGATTCATATCCGACGCTTTTGCAGCTCGTGAAAGATGGCCAGGTTTCGGAAAAGTTGATTGATCGGGCCGTGGCTCGAAACCTCCGCGCGAAGTTTCTGCTTGGGTTGTTTGAGAATCCTTATGTTGACGTGGAGCGGACAGTGCGTGTCACGAATTCGGCGGAACACCGAGCGCTCGCAGCGGAAGCGGCGCGAAGATCGATCACACTCCTGAAAAACGAGAACAACGTTTTGCCGTTGAATGCGAGTGCGCTGCGGTCGATCGCGGTAATAGGTCCGAATGCCGCGCAGGTTCATCTCGGCGGATACAGCGACGAGCCGTTGCGTGGCGTGAGTGTCTTGCAGGGAATCAAGGACAAGGTCGGCAGCAAGCTCAAGGTCAACTACGCCGAAGGTTGCAAGATAACGAAAGAAGGCGGGAACTGGTTTGCCGATAGCGCTCATCTCAGCGATGCGGCTGAAGATCAAAAGTTGATCGCGGAAGCGGTGCAGGTCGCAAAAGGTTCCGATGTTGCGCTGCTCGTGCTCGGTGGTAATGAAGACACCAACAAAGAGGGATGGGCCGATAACCACCTTGGCGATCGCGATAGTTTAGATTTGGTTGGGCGACAGAATGATCTCGTCAAGGCAGTACTTGAAACCGGGAAGCCAACGATCGTTCTGCTTATTAACAGCGGTCCACTCTCGATTAACTATATCGCTGAGAACGTGCCCGCCATTCTCGAAGGATTTTATTTAGGACAGGAAACGGGCGTTGGCGTCGCGGATGTTCTCTTCGGTGATTACAACCCCGGCGCCAAGCTCACGATCAGTTTCCCGCGCTCGGTGGGCCAACTCCCGCTTTACTACAATCGCAAGCCGACTGCACGTCGAGGTTATCTCTTCGCCAACAAGGAACCGTTGTTCCCGTTTGGCTTTGGACTCAGCTACACGACGTTCTCGTATTCGAATCTGAAAGTTAATCCGGCACGCATCGGGCCTGCCGGCGAGGCGAAGGTTAGCGTAACTGTAACCAACACTGGAAAGCGCGCGGGCGACGAGATCGTTCAGCTCTACATTCGCGATCTCGTGAGTTCGGTCACGCGACCAATAATGGAACTCAAGGATTTCAAACGAATCTCGCTCGCGGCAGGCGAGAGCAAGACAGTTGAGTTTGTAATCACGCCCGACAAACTCTCATTTCTCGATCTCAATATGAAGAGCATCGTCGAGCCGGGGTGGTTCGACATCATGGTGGGAACAAGTTCGGTAAAGTATGAAACGGCTAAGCTCGAAGTCGGAAAGTAGCCACAAAAAGGCACAAAAAGCACATAAAAGAATTGGTCTTGCTCTAGTGTTTATTTGTGGGTTGGTGGTGTGTCTGCCGGTCGCGGCGCAAGAGAGGGCACTGAAAGACGTTTTTAAGAATGATTTCAAGATCGGCGCGGCGCTGAACCGGCGACAGATATTTGAAGAGGATAAGCGGGGCGCTCAGATTGTAAGCACTCAATTCAACAGCATCACTCCGGAGAATGTTCTTAAGTGGGCCCTCGTTCATCCACAGCCGGATAAATATGACTTTGCTGCTCCCGATCGGTTTGTTGAGTTTGGCGAGAAGCGCGGGATGTTCGTGGTTGGGCATACTCTCGTCTGGCACAACCAAACACCTCGTTGGGTGTTTGAAGATGGAAAAGGCAATCCTGCCGATCGTGAGACGCTTTTGAAGCGTATGCGCGATCACATCTTCACGGTCGTCGGTCGTTACAAGGGAAGAATCAAGGGTTGGGATGTGGTCAACGAGGCTTTGAACCAGGACGGCACGATGCGGCAGTCCCCGTGGTTCAAAATTATCGGCGAAGATTACCTGGCCCAGGCATTTAAATTTGCTCACGAAGCAGATCCGAATGCCGAGCTTTATTACAACGATTACGATCTCGAACTGCCTGCGAAGCGTGCAGGCGGCGTCGAACTGATCAAGAAACTGATAGCGGCAGGAGTGCCGATCTCGGGTGTCGGCCTGCAAAATCACAATCAGCTCGAATGGCCTTCCGCTGCCGACGAAGACGCGACTATCGCCGCGTTCTCGGCCTTAGGACTGAAAATTCACATCACTGAACTTGATGTCGACGTACTTCCGCGCACCACTAAGGTCGGCGCAGATTATGCGGTTGATGACCCAGTCACACCGCAGTTGAATCCTTTCGTCGATCGCTTACCCGACGCGAAGCAGCTCGCGCTGGCAAAGCGTTACGCCGAGTTGTTTCAGGTTTATCTCAAACACCGCGACGCGATTGATCGGGTGACTTTCTGGGGCGTGGCCGACGGCGATTCGTGGCTGAACAATTGGCCCATGAAGGGCCGTACGAATTATCCGTTGCTGTTCGATCGTTATGGCAGGGGCAAGCCGGCGCTCGCCGCTGTCATCAACACGAGTGTTGCCGCGTTGAAACTGCCCGTTGAGCTTACGGCCGAACAAGACCATCGCCGCCTTCTCGATCTTCTGCACATCACGTCGCTCAGACCGGGTGTTAATGGCAACGATCCAAAAGCACCGAATGCGGCGAACTATGACGAAGCGAAAGCCAATCCATTTCCTGATCTGCCCGATCCGTTGCTCTTGAAGAATGGTAAGCGCGTGACGACCGCGAAGATGTGGTGGGACCAGCGCCGGCCGGAGATCGTTGCAGACTTTGATCGCGAGGTGTACGGCAGAGTTCCGACGAACGTACCGCGAGTCGAATGGGAAGTCGTCGAAACGAAACAGGAAATGAAGTACGACATTCCCGTCGTCTCAAAAAAGATAATTGGTCACGTTAACAACTCCGCGTATCCGCTCGTCAACGTCGATATTCAGTTATCACTGACAACACCGGCGAAGACAACGGAGCCTGTTCCTGTCATCATGGAATTGAGCTTCGTGTTTCCGCCTGGATTTCGTCCGCCGGCGGCCCCCGGTCCGCCCGCTCCACCGTGGCAACAGCAGGTGCTGAACAAAGGTTGGGGATATGCGACTCTGATTCCCACGAGCGTTCAGCCGGATAATGGCGCCGGCCTAACCCTGGGTATTATCGGATTGACCAACAAAGGTCAGCCGCGCGGGCTCGACGAATGGGGCGCACTGCGCGCTTGGGCGTGGGGCGCGAGCCGGGCGTTTGATTATTTTGAGACTGACAAAGCTGTCGACGCGAAACGTGTAGCCCTCGAAGGCCATTCGCGCTACGGCAAGGCAGTGCTGGTCGCGATGGCGTATGATCGGCGCTTTGCGATCGCATATGTGAGCTCGTCCGGCGCCGCAGGTGCGAAACTCCATCGGCGCAACTGGGGCGAGCTCGTCGAGAACATTGCATCGTCCGGCGAGTATCATTGGATGGCCGGCAACTATCTGAAATATGCTGGACCGCTTAACTGGAACGACTTGCCCGTCGATTCACACGAACTGATCGCGTTGTGCGCACCGCGTCCGGTGTTCATTGGGGTCGGTGACGTAGGCGATGGTTGGGTCGATGCGAAGGGCATGTTCCTCGCGGCGGCTGCTGCCGGTCCGGTTTACAAACTTTTAGGTAAGAAAGATCTCAGTGTGAGCGAGTTTCCTGCGATCGAGACTGCATTGACTGAGGGCGACATCGCATTTCGCCAGCATCGCGGTGGGCATGTGACAGGACCAAACTGGCCTACGTTCATCGACTTCGCAAACCGTTATTTGTTTGAGCCACAAAAGGGCACAGAAAGCACAAAAAGAGGGCGACATGGTAAGTAACAATTTTCAACCGAAACCGGAACACAAGTTCACCTTTGGTCTCTGGACCGTCGGCAATCGCGGACGCGATCCGTTTGGCGATGCGACGCGAGCGACTTTGAGTCCTGTCACGATCGTACGGCGTTTGAGTGAGCTCGGAGCGTACGGCGTCAATCTGCACGACAACGATCTGGTGCCGATCGATGCGAGTCCCGCTGAACGCGATCGTATTGTGCATGAGTTCAAACAAGCACTCGGCGAGACAGGTATGAAAGTGCCGATGGCGACGACGAATCTCTTTTACGATCCAGTTTTCAAGGATGGTGCCTTTACTTCCAGCGATCCGCGAGTGCGGATGTACGCACTGCAGAAGACGATGCGATCCATGGACCTCGGCGCTGAGCTGGGCGCGCATATATACGTTTTTTGGGGTGGACGCGAGGGCGCGGAAGTCGATGCGGCGAAAGATCCGCGCGAGGCGCTCAAATGGAATCGAGAAGCGCTCAACTTCCTTTGCGAGTATTCGATCGATCAAGGATACGACTATAAGTTTGCGCTCGAGGCCAAACCGAACGAGCCGCGTGGTGATATTTATCTGCCGACGACGGGTGCGATGCTCGGCTTCATTGCGACGCTTGATCATCCGGACATGGTGGGTGTTAATCCGGAGGTTGGTCACGAGCAGATGTCGGGCCTCAACTTCTACCACGTCGTGGCGCAGGCGATTGAAGCGGGCAAGCTCTTTCACATCGATCTCAACGATCAAAAGGGTCCGCGCTTCGATCAGGATCTGAGATTCGGATCGGAGTCGATGAAGAATCTGTTCTTTTTAGTGCGCTTGCTGGAGGCTGCTTACGATGGACCGAGGCATTTCGATGCGCATTCTTATCGCAGTGAAGATGAAGATGGAGTGTGGGCGTTTGCGGCCGGGTGCATGAGAAATTATCTGATACTGAAGGAGAAGGCGCGACAGTTTGACGAGGACCAGGAGATCAAGTCGTTGCTCGGTGAGATAACTAACGGGGCCGGGTCGATGGAACCCCTGGGTCGTTACAGCAGCGAGAATGCGAAGCGCGTGAAAGAGCTTCCACTCGATCGTGCTGAGTTAGCGCGCAAGACTCTGCCGTATGAGCGACTGGATCAGTTGACGGTTGATATCCTCTTCGGTGTTCGTGGATGACAGAGACATTTTCTGACAGGATTAACAGGATTCACAAGATGAAATCTCGTAAATCATGGAAATCCTCGAAATCCTGTCTACTTTTACTCCTGGCATTTGTACTGCTCGCATCTCAACAAGGCTCGACGCAATCCGTCCCTCCTTACAAAAATCCTAACCTCCCGATCGAAGTACGCGTCAACGATCTCGTCTCGCGGATGACGCTGGAAGAAAAAGTCTTACAGATGCAGAACGGCGCGCCCGCCATCGAGCGTCTCGGCGTGCCTGCATACGACTGGTGGAACGAGGCCTTGCACGGGGTCGCGCGCGCTGGTTACGCCACGGTCTTCCCACAGGCAATCGGTCTTGCCGCAACTTGGGACACGAAGTTGATGCACGGCGTCGCCGACGTCATCTCAACTGAAGCACGCGCGAAACATCATGAGGCTGTTCGTAACAATCAACACGCGCGTTACCAGGGACTAACGTTCTGGAGTCCGAACATCAATATCTTTCGCGATCCGCGCTGGGGACGCGGCCAGGAGACGTATGGCGAGGATCCGTATCTCACCGCAAGACTTGGTGTAGAGTTCGTCAAGGGACTACAAGGTAATGACCCTCGCTACTTCAAAGTGATCGCGACACCAAAGCATTATGCCGTTCACAGTGGTCCGGAACCCGAGCGTCACAGCTTCGACGCCAAAGCTTACGAACGCGATCTGCGCGAGACGTATCTGCCGGCCTTTCGCGCGACGATCACCGAAGCCAAAGCGTATTCGATCATGTGTGCGTACAACCGGACCAACGGTGAACCATGCTGCAGCAACAAGAACCTGATGGTCGACATCCTGCGTGGCGAGTGGGGCTTCGATGGTTACGTCGTGTCCGACTGCGGTGCGGTTTACGACATTTGGCATGGTCACAAGTTCGTTAAGACTGAAGCCGACGCATCAGCCCTTGCCGTCAAAGCGGGAACCGATCTGACGTGCGGTACCGAATACGCATCATTGGTCCAGGCAGTGAAGAATGGTCTGATCACCGAAGCCGAGATCGACACTTCGCTGAAGCGCCTGATGACTGCGCGATTCCGGCTCGGGATGTTCGATCCACCGGAGATGGTGCCTTACGCGCGCATTCCGTTTTCACAGAACGACAGTCCGGAGCATCACCAGCTTGCGTTGAAGACTGCGCGTGAGTCGATCGTGTTGTTGAAGAATGCGAATCGCACGCTTCCGTTGAAGAAAGATTTGAAGAGTCTTGCCGTAATTGGACCAAATGCCGACGCGCCCGAAGTGTTGTGGGGAAACTATTATGGTTATCCGTCGAGCTTGATCACGCCACTCGCCGGAATCAGAAATGCAGTCTCCGCGAATACGAAAGTCACATACGCGCTCGGTTCGACGCTCGCAGGCGAATCGGTCGTGACCGTTCCATCGTCTGTTTTGTCAGTGGATGGAAAACCCGGAGTGAAGTCGGAGTATTTCAACAATCAGGAACTACGTGGTGAGCCTGCGACTGTACGAACAGACGTGCGTATCGATTTCAATTGGGGGCGTTACAAGCCGACGCCACAGTTGAACGAGAACAGTTTCTCGGTTCGGTGGACGGGCAGGCTCACGCCGGTCGAGTCTGGGACTTACACGCTCGGATTCACGGCGGACGATGGTGCGCGACTCTACCTCGACGGCAAGCTCCTCGTCGAAGCATGGACCAGCAATCCAACAAAGACTGTCACAAAGGAAGTTTCGCTAGAGGCAGGTAGAAGTTACGACTTGCGCATGGAGTATTTCCAAACGAATCGTGAAGCGGTGGCGAAGCTCGTCTGGTCTTATCCACGGCTTGAGCAGCGTTTGATTGACGAGGCGGTGAATGCCGTAAAGGCAGCTGATGTGAGTGTTTTGGTTCTTGGTATTTCAGCCGGTCTCGAAGGCGAAGAGATGACGGTAAAGGTTGACGGCTTTCGTGGTGGTGATCGCACCGATCTCTCCTTACCGAAACCACAGGAGGCGTTGTTGAAAGCCGTCGGGGCTACCGGCAAGCCGGTGGTGGTCGTGTTGCTGAGCGGCAGTGCGCTGGCAGTGAACTGGGCCAACGACAACGTGCCGGCGATCTTGCAGGCGTGGTATCCGGGTGGTGAAGGTGGAACTGCGGTCGCTGATGTGTTGTTTGGTGATTACAATCCGTCGGGTCGATTGCCGGTGACTTTCTACAAGTCAGTGGACCAGTTGCCGCCGTTCACGGATTACAGCATGCAGGGACGGACGTATCGTTACTTCAAGGGCGAGCCGTTGTACCCGTTTGGGTTTGGGTTGAGCTATACGAGTTTTGCTTACAGCAATCTGCGGTTTGCTGCGGGGTCGGTGAAAGCGGGGCAAACAGTTAAAGTAACAGTCGACGTTAAGAACGTTGGCGATCGTTTTGGCGATGAAGTCGTTCAACTGTATCTGACCGACGTCGCGGCAACGGTCCCCGTGCCGATTCGATCGTTGATTGGATTCGATCGCGTCGCGTTGCGACCGGGCGAGAAGCAAACCGTCGCGTTCACCATCACGCCGCGCCAGATGTCGCTGATCGACGATGCCGGCAAACGCATCATAGAACCCGGCGAATTCCTCGTCACTGCGGGCGGCGGCCAAAAACCTGCCATCACCGGCAAGTTCTCAGTCACCGGAACCCTCGAACTCACCGAACGCTAATCTTGTAAATCCTGTAAATCTTGTAATCCTGTCCAGCTTTTATTCAGAAATAAAGGTAGACAGGATTACAAGATTTACAGAATTAACAGGATGGACTTTGTTCGAACCCTGCGCTAAAGTCCATCGCGCCTGGAACTCCAATCCATTCGATGAGGCTACCCATGAAAGCTCGGCTCCTCCTGTTGATGACACTCGTCCTGTTTCCCGCACTCGCGCACGCACAGGTGCTCGGCGATCCGGCAGACGTCAGCCAGGATTTTCAACGAATGGAGAACGTCTACTTCGTCGGCAGTCGCGTCACATCATTCGACACGTCAACCGGCCAGGGCATGCTGCAATGGGATCGCTACCTCCGCAACACAACGCTCTCTTTCAACAAGATCGACGTTGGCTTCACGCGCGGCAAAGCCACTGAGTTTCCCGGTACTGAATACGATCAAGATCCGTCACTTCCGTTTTCAATCACCTTCGTCAGCCCGCGTACGGTGCGCCTGCGGATGTCGACACGAGCCGTGCCCATGACCGATGGCCAATCGCTGATGCTCGCTGGTCCAGTGCCGAAAGACAGCTCATGGAAAGTCGAACAGAATGATCGCGAAATCACATATACAAGTGCGCACGGCCGCATCAAGATCATCAAACAACCCTGGCACATCGAGTTCTACGATCAAAACGGACATCTCCTCACGCGCACACAGAACATCGGCGATCCCGCGACCTTCATCACACCAATCCCGTTTTCATTCGTACGTCGCTCGAGCGATCTCTCGCGCCGCATCGCCGCCACGTTCGAACTGCAGCACGACGAAAAGATCTTCGGTTGCGGCGAATCGTTCACCCGTCTCAACAAGCGCGGGCAACACGTCAATGTCTGGACGCGCGACGGCATGGGAACTCAGAACGAGTACATGTACAAGCCGATACCGTTCTTCCTAAGCAGTAACGGGTACGGAATGTTTGTGCACACGAGCGCGCCGCTGACGTTCGACTTCGGCAAGTACTATGACGCGCACAACACCATCTATTCGGGCGATGAGAACCTCGACGTCTTTGTCTTTCTCGGCGAGCCGAAAGACATTCTTTCTGAGTACACAGCTTTAACGGGTCGCAGTCCGGTGCCGCCGCTCTGGTCGTTTGGTTTCTGGATGAGTCGCATCACTTACAACTCCGAAGACCAGGTGCGCCAGGTGGCCCAACAACTTCGATCGCATCGCGTACCCACGGATGTGATTCACCTCGATACCGGCTGGTTCGAAACTGACTGGCGCAGCGATTACAAATTCTCGAGTTCGCGCTTCCGCGATCCGGCAAAGATGATCGCCGATTTGAAGCAGCAGGGATTTCACATCAGTC
The DNA here is from genome assembly GCA_046733695.1 of Acidobacteriota bacterium. Taxonomy (GTDB): domain Bacteria; phylum Acidobacteriota; class Blastocatellia; order Pyrinomonadales; family Pyrinomonadaceae; genus PSRF01. The sequence goes on along the minus strand of JBKPPU010000128.1, from coordinate 20,397 downwards.
TCTGGCAATACACTTACTTCACCAGCAAGAACGAGCTGTGGAAGGAGATGGTATCCAAGGGTTATCACGTCAAGAATGAAGGCGGTCAGCTTCCGTTTGAGGATGCAACGCTCGACGTGAGCAATCCTGAAGCGGTTCGGTGGTACCAGGGCAAACTGCGAGATCTGTTGAATCTTGGCGTTGGTGCGATCAAGGTCGATTTCGGTGAGGGCGCGCCGGTAAACGGGCAATACCATTCGGGCCAGAGCGGCTGGTTCGAACACAACTTGTATCCGTTGCGGTACAACAAGGCTGTCGCGGAGGTCACGAAGGAAGTCACCGGCGACAACGTGATCTGGGCGCGCAGCGCGTGGGCCGGCAGTCAGCGTTATCCGCTGCACTGGGGCGGTGATGCGGAGAATACAGACTCTGCAATGGCGGCCGAGTTGCGAGGTGGATTGTCGTTCGGGTTATCGGGATTCACTTATTGGAGTCATGACGTTGGCGGTTTCGTCCAAAAGGCGCCGCGCGATCTTTATCGTCGCTGGCTGGCGTGGGGAGTATTGACTTCGCACACACGGGCGCATGGTGCGCCGCCACGAGAGCCGTGGGAATACGATGAGGCTTTGACGGAAGACTTTCGTAAAGCTCTGGGTCTGAGATATTCGTTGATGCCCTACATCTACGCGCAGGCGAAGGATTCTTCGGCGCGTGGTTTTCCGATGGCACGGCCCTTGTTTTTCGAGTATCCAAACGATCCGGGATCATGGACCATTGATGATGAGTACATGTTTGGATCGGATCTGCTGGTGGCGCCGATGTTCGCGAGCGGTGAGCGTCGCAAAGTCTATCTGCCTGCGGGAACATGGATCGACTATCAGAGCGGGCGCGTCTACGAAGGTGAGAGGTGGCACGAGATTGCGTTAGGACCAATCCCCGTGGTGCTGCTGGTCAGAAATCATGCGGTGTTACCGCATCTCAAAGTCGCACAAAGCACGAATGAGATGGATTGGGGCAACGTCGAGCTGCGTGTCTTCAGCACTGATAACACTGCGGCGACAGGGTTGTTCACGACGCCCGGCAGTGATGTGCAAACGCTGTCGGTTGTTCCACGCGGGAATAGTTTTGCACTGCGTGACGATCCTCAGGCAGGCAAAGTGAAGTGGGATATTAAAGTCCAGAGTCTCGTGAGATAAGAGTCAGTTTCACAGGATTTGCAAGATTGCATGATGAACAAGATATCTTGTTCATTCTGTTAATCATGTAATCCTGTCTAAAACGATGCCACGAAAAATAACCCGTCGGCGGTTTTTAGCAGATACAGGCATCGCCTGGGCCGCACTCCCATTTGCGCCGGCAATTCTCAACGCTACACAACCAGAATCCCTCATCCTGTGGTACGACAAGCCTGCCGCCGAATGGACTGAAGCACTGCCAGTCGGGAATGGCCGTTTGGGGGCGATGGTCTTTGGTGGTCCAGCAAACGAACAGCTCCAGCTAAACGAAGACACTCTCTACGCAGGTTCTCCTTACGATCCAAACAATTCCGAAGCACTCAAAGCGCTGCCCGAAGCGCGCCGTCTGATCTTCGAGGGCAAATACAAGGAAGCGCACGATCTGGTTGGTGCAAAGATGATGGCCAATCCGATCAAGCAGATGCCTTACGAACCGCTCGGCGATTTGCGGTTAATCTTTCCCGGCCACGAAAGCGCAACAGATTATCGCCGACAGCTCGATCTTGACGCGGCTTTGGCAACAGTTTCTTACAAAATTGGCCCAACCACTTTTAGGCGATTAGTGTTTGCAAGTCCGGTCGATCAAGTAATAGTAGTCAACTTAAACTCTGATGCTTCAAGCCAGCTAAACTTCTCCGCCACTTTCGAGACACCGCAGAAAGCAACCGTTTCAACTGAAGGCAATAACACATTGGTGCTGCGTGGCGTTAATGGGGAGGCATTTGGAATCAAAGGCGGATTGGAATTTGAAGCGCGAGTGCTCGTGCTTGCGACGGGTGGCGAAACTGTGGCCGAGAAAGAAAAAGTCACTGTCAGGAACGCGAATTCTGCATTGCTTTTAATCGCGGCGGCGACGAGCTATCGCAACTACAAAGACATCACCGGAAACCCTCAACTCATTGTTGCCGAGCAATTGAACCGTGCCCGTCAAAAGTCAATGAGCAATTTGCTCTCTGTGCATATGCGCGAACACCAGCGGCTGTTTCATCGCGTCAAACTAAACCTGGGCCGAGCGGCTGCCGCAGATCTTCCGACGGATCAACGACCGGCGCAGTTTCTAAAAGGTTTCGATCCCCATCTTGCGACACTCTATTTCCAGTACGGGCGTTATCTCTTGATCTCTTCTTCGCGTCCGGGCTCCCAGCCTGCCAACCTGCAGGGAATCTGGAATCACCTCATGACGCCGCCGTGGGAGAGCAAGTACACCATCAACATCAACACCGAGATGAACTACTGGCCGGTGGAAACCACGAACTTGTCAGAGTGTCATGAACCGCTGCTGCGGATGGTTTCGGAGCTGGTTGAGAATGGTTCGCGAACGGCGCGAGTTCAGTATGGTGCACGCGGGTGGGTGTGCCATCACAACACCGATCTGTGGCGACAAACAGCTCCGATCGATGGACCACTCTGGGGTTTCTGGCCCACGGGTGGCGCATGGCTTTGCACTCACCTTTGGCATCACTACGAATTCACGAACGACAGGCAGTTTCTTGCTCGTGCTTATCCGGTGATGAAAGGCGCGGCGGAGTTTTTTGTCGACACGCTGGTTGAAGAGCCGCGACATAAGTGGCTAGTGACGTGTCCTTCGATTTCGCCTGAGAACAAGCATCCCGGCGGCGTTGCGATCTGTGCTGGTCCAACAATGGACACGCTGATCATTCGCGATCTGTTCAAGCAGTGTGTCCGCTCCGCCGAGATTCTCGGTATCGATAAAGAGTTCAGCGCCAAACTCACCGAAGTTGAGAAGCGTTTGCCGCCGATGCAGATCGGCAAAGAGGGCCAACTCCAGGAATGGTTAGAAGATTGGGATCTCGAAGCGCCGGAACGTCAACATCGCCACGTGTCGCATCTGTACGGTGTGTTTCCAAGCAACCAAATTACTCATCGCGGCACCCCGGATCTTTTTGCCGCAGCGAAGAAGAGCCTCGAATTGCGAGGCGACGTGGGAACTGGTTGGAGCCTCGCATGGAAGATCAATTTGTGGGCGCGACTTCGTGATGGCGACCGAGCCTATTCGCTGTTACAAAAGGCCTTGTCTCCGGTTTACGCCAAGGAATTCCGGGGTGGGGGTGGTGTCTACCGCAACCTCTTCGACGCGCATCCGCCGTTTCAAATCGATGGAAATTTTGGAGCGACATCAGGCGTCGCGGAGATGCTGGTGCAGAGCCACACAGGCAAAATCGAATTGTTACCGGCTCTGCCTTCCGCATGGCCCAGCGGCGTAGTTAAAGGTCTGCGCGCGCGCGGCGGCTTTGAGATCGATATCGAATGGAAAGATGGCAAGCTGGACCGCGCCACCATCCACAGCATCACGGGAACGTCGTGCCGAATCCGTTACGGCGAAAAAATCATGGACGTGAAAATCCGCCGCGGCGCCACTCGTCAGATCAGATTCTAAACCGCAGACCAGGCTTGCCGTGGATCTTGGTTAGATGTTGGTTGTGCGACTTCCCCCGCCGCCGTAGCAGATTGCAGGAGGAAACCCCTGATCGTCCTTAAAGTCGAAGTCGAACTGGTCCAGTATTTCAACCTTGAAGGCGTTGTAATGATTTGCAAAGTCACTCAAATGAAGAGAACCGAGATTTTTGTCATCACATTTAAAGCAGCGATTGGCAAATGAGACTTCACAGGTTTGGCCAGCCTGCGTTACCAGGTCGATGACTGAGTCGCCGAGTTTCAGTTGGGCTCTATTCTCGGGTAATTGGGCGACTCTTACAGCAGTTACTTTGGCCGCGTTGCCAAAGTCGGTATCGTCGGAATCTACTCTGGTACGGAAATACTTAACCTCGCTTAACTCCTGCGTATAAAACTCGCCGATCGGAATGTGCATGACGGGCTTCAGAGCTCCGCTGACAAGCTCGAGTTTTGTGTTGTGCATCTCATGATTTTCCAAGTCGATGATAAACGCAAAGAATTCCTTGGTTTCGTCTGTGGGTTTCATTCGATCGAAGGACATCTGATGGCCTTTTCGCGTAACACTCGGTGAGACGACACCGGGAACAATTAGATCAATCTGCATTTTTCGCGCTTGTGCGTGGGTTAACTCCTTCTTGTGTTCGACAATCTCTGCCTCAGCCTTACCCTCAATAGCTGTGGTTTGTTTGATTTTAATAACTATGTGATGCTCGCGGGCCGTGGTCACAAATCCGACACGGCATTCTCCCGCCGGATCGTTGTGAGCCGGTTTTCCATCGGTGTTAAAGCAAAAGAAAAATAGTCCATCGAAAATCAAATTAAGAGCGGAGGGGGCAGTCGGGGTTGAAGTTTTCTCAATGTGCTGTTCGGACATACTCGATTTTCCTCGTTTCTACTTTGTCGTATCCGCCAATAAGATTGAAAGAGGCCCAGTAGTACGGCTGTTGGTAGAGCTTTACTGGATCTCTCAGCATGTCAAGTTGAGCTTTTCTTAAAGCCTCAACGCTTGGGTATCCATGACGCCTGCGATACTCGTGAAAGTCAACCATCAATTTCGCTGTTGCATCTGAATCAACCGCCCACAGGCTGGCAACAACCATTGGAACTCCACGAGCAAGGAATGGCCGCGCCATACTCATTACTCCCTCGCCACGAAATGAAGGACCACTATTTGTCTGACATGCTGAAAGCACAACTAATCTGGCTTTTGGAAAACTCGATTCATAAATCTCTGAGGCTTCCAGAACACCATTGTTGGTTACAGACTGGCCACCGGGTGGTCGTTCTTTCGCCAGGAGCAATTTTGAGCGGAGGGGAGACCGTTCATCAGTAATGGCATGAGTGGCGAAATGTATTACATCGGCCTTGCTCATTTCCTGCAGGACTGTTTCCTTTACAGCTTGCTTCCAAACCAATAATTGTTTGTGGTTGTAAAAATCGCCTATCTGGTCCACTTCTCTTCCTGAGGACGGCAAATACGGCAGATCGGCGAACTTCTCGCGGTCAAAAGCAGGGTTGCCGACGGCCAGCAGCAGTTCTTTTTCATTCGATTTTTCTTTGTCAACTGCGGCGCGAGTACACTCCAGAAAAATGCTGGTACTCGGCGACATGGCAAATGAGTAGTCTTCGATTGCGTATCTTCCGGAATCGGGAGAAACGAGGGCCACAAACGGCACACGGACCAGAATTTTATCCGGAACTATATAGAGGGTCTTATTCTTGTCCAGAACTGACTCCACCGGCCGCAATAAAATGTTGTACAGGTCTTTGGCTTCGTTGAGTGTCTGCTCCTGGTCCAGCCTTTTTATCGAGTCAAGATAGGCAGAGATCTTTTCTTTGAGGTTGCCCGCGTTAATCTCGATCTCCTTTGAGTAAAAGCCGTTTCGCCAAAGCACCCAGATCAAGATTCGACGCTCGAGTACCGAATATTGGATTATCTGTACCTGATCGGGAATAAGAGCCCGCAGTTCGTCTACACTTTGACGTCGTAAATCGTGTGAACTGTCGGGATCCACTAATGCGAGCAGAGATCTGGCACGACTCCGCTCTGCGTACTCAAAAGCGCTTGCCTCGCCTCCCGGTCTGGAATATTCAAAGTCAACCACCACATCGAAGACGTCGTTCTCGAGATCGAAAAAACTGGTTTTGTTGGTCTCCTCAACAATGTTGGAACGAAATTTCTCGTAAAGATTTAGTGTAGCGTCACGTTCTTCACTCGCAGCCGCAGTATCTCCGAGCGCGATATAGGAAAGCAGTTTTCCTTTACGAGCCTGATAGGTAAACGCCGGCAGGTTCAGTTGGCTATAAAGATCAATGCAGGAATTAAAGCTTTCGACGGCTTTTGCAAAATCACCCTCTTGTCTGTAGACGTTGCCCAATTGTAACCATGCGTACGCATTCATTTGTTGGGCGAAGGGTTTACCGGCATGATTCTCAAGAATCTTGAAGGCATTCTGAATCTGATTGAATGCATCGGCGTAATTACGTGACTTACCATACAGAGCCCCCAAACGGATGTAAGAAAGAGACTCAATTGATGGGTCCTGCAGTTCGTGCGATACCTGGACTGCGACTCTTTGATAATCGACAGCGGCAGCTACGAGCCCGAATGAACCAAGAGCCCAGGCGGCTTCGTTGTATGCCATCCATCTCTGCTTGGTCTCTATCGAACTGAAGCCGGACGCCAGAACTTGTGAAGCGTAAGTGAGAGAACGTTGGCGGTTTCCCAGGTACTGGTATCCCTGCATCAGCGCCGCCAGGGCCGAAAGGTTGCCGAACGTTTCTGAAGCTTCCTGGGCCATAAGGTGGGCCTGGTAACTATAATTAACCGCTTTTGAGAAATTGCTTAAGTACGCTTCGTGATACCCGAGTGCATTTAGCGATCTAACAGCTAACCACTTGTAGTTTTTTTTTCCACAGGTTTCCACCAGATCTCTAAACAGGTTGGCGCTTTCCTCTTTCTCCATTAGTTGCTGTTTGCAGATTGCGAGCCAGTACTCATTAAGCAGTGCTTCTGGAATATCGCCGGCTGTTTTGTAGAGTTGCTTCGCTTCCGTATGAGACTTCAACGCAAGAGAGAACTGTCCTGAAGCCACCTGCGTTTGGCCCAGATTCATCAGGCGCCGGGCGGTCACTAAATTCCCAAGTTGTTCGTGAGTTGGTGATTGGTAAACAAGCGCGATTGCCGAAACATAATCATCCTCAGCGTGCTTCTTTTTTTCGTCGCCAATATAGGTGAGCATCTGGTGACGATCATGAGCCTCGCTGAGCCGGCCCTGGTCGACCAGGTTCAAGTATTCATCAATTAACCTCTCGACAATAATGTTGCCTATTCGCACACTGCTCAGTGTGATAGTTTTCCAGGCACCTTCGTCGTCTCCGTTCTGATAAGCCTGATGAAACCGGGTGAAGATCTGTTCTACATTTTCTGACGAGGATTGGCTTGTTCGTTCAAGGGCTTCCAGTCTCAGTCTTGCTTCATCCGCCCATGCCGATTTTGGATCTTTCTCGAGATATTTGCGCCAATCTTCTTCGGCACGCTGGGGCAGCAACATGCTTTCGTAAAGCAGAGCACGATTGAAGAGCGCCTCTAAAAAAGAGCCATCTACTTCGAGAGACTTATTGAAGTGATAGAGACTCTGGTTGTAATCCTCGACCTTTAAATCCTGCCCCTCGCCCGGATCCCGGTTCTTGGTCCTCTCGAACAAGGCCACACCGAGGTCGTTATGAATCTTCGCATTCTCTGGTTCCTTGTTAAGTGCAATATTCAACTGGTCTATTGCCTTATCGAATTGGCGCTCAGCGAGATAAAACATGCCCCTCGCGTAAGTTGCTCCAGCACTGGTGTCGGTTTTACTGAAGAGAAACCGTTGCGCTCTGTCACGTGAGGGGTAGTCAAGCGCGCTCAGGCCGCCGCGCTGTAATGCAGGCGCATACTGAAAACCCGAAAGCCTTGCTTCAAAGGGCCTTTGGTTCTTGAATGCTGTTTGAAGAGCAATTAACCCCTGCTCAACATCAGAATCGCGAAGTAAGGCACGCCAGATGGCGATGCCACTTCCAATGGTGACCAACACGGCCGCTGCCAGGGGTAAATAAAACCTCAATATCTTTTCGTTCCGGGACTTCCTTGACCTTCGGCGTTTCAGAATCATCGCGAGCTGAAGCTGCTCACGACGCTGCGGTAACCTGAAAAAGTGTTGCTCGAGACGTTTCCGTTCAGCGTGTGGCATTTCGTCATCGGCATACTGATCGATCAACTCTTCCGCGACAATGTCGAGTTCCTCCGCATAATCGCGATCTTTGAGCAGGCGTACTTCGATTTGCTCTTCGTCTGCCTCATTGAGCTGACCGAGCAAGTACTGTTTCAGGCGACTTTGATCTTCCTCAATAATTCCGACACCTCCTCAGAGCTGCTGGTCAGGGCTGCCTTTATGAATAATGCGCAAAGGCCCATCATTTATTGCAGTGGAAAATGTACCAAGGCGTTCACGAATGCATTTCTGCAGGGTCGCGCGGATGCGATAGGCTCGGACTCGTAGATTACGTAGATCTATTCCGAATTCATTGGCGAGTTGCTTACGGTGGTCAATCTTGTCAGCTCCGCCGTACAGGTAGTATTCCAATATCAGTTCGCGCTGGTTTGCAGACAGCAATTGCAGACACGCATTCAGGCATTCTGCTTCGCCACTAATCTCAGCTTGACTGGCAACTATGTCTGTCATGTCAAAGGCGATTTCTTTTCGCCGTTTGGCCTCGTGGATGATGTAACGAGAGACGCCGTAGAAATAGTTGGCCGGGTCTCCGACGTAGTCGTCCCTAATTTGCCGCAATCGTGTCGTTACCCGGTTGATCGTTGTATCCGCCATGTCTTCTGCATCGCAGAAGCCTTTGCAAAGGAAGACTTTGATGAGTCCTCCTCGAATGGTTTCGTATTTTTTTGCTGCGGCCTCACGATCGGAGTCCAACCAACTCAACAATTCGTCGAAGGGATCCAACAAAATCCTCCATACGCGCACTCCTGAAAATCTTTGCAAGGCGTCAGTGCGGAACGGGTGTGCGGAAGTAGGCAGAAATTATCTCAACGGCTCAATAAATGGCAAGGTAATATCACGATGTAACGTTTTGCCGGTTTATGCCCATTTGGTGCAGGTGGGATTGCTTGTAAATTTTAGGAGGTAATGCAAATGATTTACAGGATCAATGCTTCAGGAAATCGCTGACGGCGTCGTTGAGCAGACGTGATTCGCAACTGGTGGCCAGGTGGCCACAATCGCCCTCGAGGTTGAGGAGTTTTGCGCCGAGTTGAGCGGCGAATTCAGTGGCTGGACCAGGCGTGACGACATGATCGTATTTCGCCACCACGACGAATACTTTTGCTTTCACAGTTTTTGCGCTTTCGCGCGAGATGTCCAGGCTCATCATCGCCTGTACCTGGCGAATCTTGTCGTTGGCATCGAACCGGTGCGCATCATTGCGCGCCTTCTCGAGGTCGGCAAACACTTGCTCGCGAGTTTTGCGACGGTTGTAGTCGGTCGGAGTTGTTAGCAGCAGCTCGCCGAAAGCGAAGTCGAGTGCGCGAGCCGGGTTGACCGCGTAGTTACCACCCTTCCAATCACGATCTCGCATCAACGCGTCGATCTGCGCCTGCCAGAGCATCAAGTCGTACGGCGCGAGTCGTGGCGAACCGACAATGGGAACCGCCTTGTCCATGAAGTCGGGATACGAGACGAGCCACTGAAACGTCTGCATACCGCCCATCGAGATTCCAACGACGGCTTTGACGTGATGTATGTTGAGCACGCGCGTCAGGAGCTCGTGCTGAGTGGTTACCGTGTCGCGCAGGGTGAATTGGGGAAACCGCATGCGCGGCTGTAATCGACTGTTCGAGGGCGACGAAGAGACGCCGTTGCTGAGTGCATCGATCGCGATGACGTAATAGGAGGTGGTATCGATCAGCCGTCCTGATCCAAAGTTCGATTTCAACTGCTCGGTTGTGCCGCCTGCCCAGGTGGGAAACACGACGACATTCGACTTATCGGCGTTGAGTGTTCCGAACGTTCGATAGCCGATGCGGCAGTTGCGGATAACACGGCCGTTCTCGAGTTTGAAGTCGCCGAGATTTGCGAACTGTTGCTCCTGAGCAAAAATGACAAGCTGCAGGGCAAGCAATGCACAGATTACACAGATTGATCTTTTCATTTTTGCCTATTTTTGGAAGACGAGGTTGTCGACCAAAACCATGCCTTGTTGTGGTGTGCACTGATTGCAATAGGCACTGATGCTGATCGCCGTTAATTTTTTCAATACTTCTTTCTGGTCAACTTTGTCGGCCCATGAAGGTTGGGATAGTCCCTTAAGCGGAATGATGTAGGTATTGAGTCCTGCCTTAAGGTGAATCGGCATTTGCGGAAACCCTGCGTTAAGATTGATTCCCTGTCCGTGACTGATGAATTCAACCCGCAACGAATCTACACCGGTTGCCCCCAATTGCAGTGACATCTGCTTATACCCACTGACGTCATCTGCCACCGGTTTCCCCTCTTTCATCGGACGGCCCTGCACTTCCAGAGTCACGTTGGCCCAGTCGTTTGGTCCGACCAGGCTGTACTCAAAGTTTGCAAGATGGTTGCCGGGGGCAGTTTTTAGAACCACGAGTTCCGGAGCGCCCGGTGAAGCATTGGCCAGACCTTTGAACTTTACCGGCAAGGACTCCTGTGCCGTATAGATCTGAACAAGACCGCCGTTGTTACTCACTGCTCTCCCATTCTCGACTTTTTCGAAATCGGCGTAGACAAGCTTGTCGTCCTGAGCTGACGATGGGCCAAGAGTTACAACTAGAAGTAAAAGCAGTGTGATGGTGAATGAAGTCGTGAGTTTCATTGAACCTCCTCCCATTCGTTGGTCGTTGCCGAGCGGAATAACGCGTCGATAACGGCCATGTTGTTTATCGCATCTTCGAGTGGAATTGTTTGTTCGCGGTTCTCACGAATCGCCTGGGAGAAGAGCGAGCCCTGGATTTCGTATTGATCGCAAATCGGAAACTCGATCGTCTCATCGTTGACTAAAATCTGAGTTGGGCGATCGTTAGGAGCGTTGAACGGGATAAGCACTTCGATCCGTCCTTCGGTTCCAGTGAAGATCATGCGCTGGTACGGAGCGAGTCTGGTGCTGCAAGTGAAAGTGGAGTGACCGTTTGGGAAATCAAGCACGGCGCTCGTTAGCGTGTCCGTACCGGTTGCGCTGTCACGTTCGATCAAGCCCAGAACGCGCTGAGGTTCCGTCTCATACACGAAGCGAGAGATCGTGATCGGATAGCAACCAATGTCCATCAACGCGCCGCCGCCGAGCTCGAGCTGGTTGCGAATGTTTGTCGGGTCGGGATTGTTATAACTGAAAAAGCCTGTGATCGATCTCAACGAGCCGATTCTTCCAGAGTGAATCAGTCGGCGCGTTTCGAGCCACTGCGGGTGTGTTCGCACCATGAATGCTTCCTGAATCCGCACGCCGGTTCGATCGCGGACCTCGATAAGCGTTCGCGCTTCTCTCGCACTGAGTGCGATTGGCTTTTCACAAAGAACGTGCTTTCCGGCTTCTGCTGCTTTCACAGTCCACCCAATATGGAGGTTGTTTGGAAGCGGATTATAGACCGCCTCGATCGAGTCGTCCGCAAGCAGTTCCTCATAACTTCCGTACGCGTTCGGAATGTTGAGTTCGCCGGCCGCCGCCTTAGCCTTCGAAAGATCGCGCGACGCGACCGCCGCGATCTCACACCACTCGCTCTGCTGCATCGCGGGTATGACTTTCGTCACCGCGATCTTCGCAGTCCCTAAAATTCCCCATCGCACTTTCATCCGTTTTATCCGTGTCTAAAACGCGTCAAAGACAGAACGAATCTGTAGTCGCTCTTTAAATTCCCCGATCGAAATCCGTTTCCGCGTCCGAAACTCAACACTGATCTCTCTACCCGGTGCCAGATTGAAGTAGTTATCGGAAAAGAATCCATCGTGTTCCGGCACTGAAAGATAAACAGCCTTCGCAAACTTGTCCGTCGTCAGTTTGATACTGAACCCGCCGCGAGCCGGTGTCACCTCGGAAGTGATTGCCGGCTTCGAGAATGTCAGATCCTTGAACGGCGCAAAAAAGTAATCATGACTGGAAACCACTTTTCCATTCACCAGTAGTTCGGCGTACACGACCGCGTTTTTGCCGTCGGTTCCACCGACCAGTTCTTCCACTCGCAGATCGAAATACGACCGGCTCGTCAACGGCGCGACAGTCACATCTTGATCGAAACTCTTCAGCGTCGCGCCATCGAAGTTCATGAGCGTGACTTTGAGCTTTGCCGGAACTGCTTTGGGTCGATCCGAGACCACAAACAGTTTCAGATATCCGTTTTGCACAGTCGGACTGACGAGCAGATCGTTGTAAAACCGGCGCGAGTAATACTGCAACGCCTTCCAACGGCCGTAGTAATCGATGCTGGACCATGAAGCGACCGGCCAGCAATCGTCGATCTGCCAGTAAAGCGAGCCCATGTTGTGCGGCATGATCCGTCGCAGGTGCTCGGCGCCGATGCGGATTCCTTCAGCCTGCAAAACCTGGCTCACGTAAAGAAACGATTCGAAGTCTTTGGGCTGCGCGTAATCGCGCAACATGTATTCGCGCACCAGTTGATTGCCGCGCGGATGTCGCTGGTGTGCGAGCATGATTGGCGACTCGATATCTCGATCGGATTCAATCGTATAAGTCTTGACCGTTTCGATGTTTGGAAACGATTGAAAGCCGTATTCACTCATGAATCGCGGTGTTTGTTTCTCGTAATCGCTGAACGGTTCGGCGGCGTGCCAGACGCGCCAGAAATGGACGTCGCCGCTGCGAAGTGAATCCGGATCGTCGTCGAGCCCGCCATGAGGCGAGCTGGGCCAGTAAGCTCTGGAGGGATCGAATTGGGCAGTAACTTCCTTTAAGACACCGTGGAAGATCTTGGTGTAGTCGTCCCACACCGATGCCGGCAGGTTCTTTCGCCAACCCCAGTTCAACCATGCTGTTTCGACTTCGTTGTTACCGGCCCACAGCACGATGCTCGGGTGATTTCGCAGGCGCTTGACGTTGTCGATTGCTTCGGCGCGAACGCTGTCGAGAAACTCCTGCGTCGCGGGATACATGCTGCAGGCGAACATGAAATCCTGCCAGACAAGAATTCCCATCTCGTCGCAAAGCTCATAAAACTCGTCAGCTTCGTAGATGCCGCCGCCCCAAACGCGCAGCATATTCATGTTGCTGTCGCGCACCGATTTGATCAGAAACCGGTATTTTTCATTAGTGATGCGGGTGGGAAAACTGTCGGCCGGGATCCAGTTTCCGCCTTTCGCAAAGACGGGAATGCCGTTGACGACAAACATAAAACTCTGGCCTGCGTCGTCGCGTTGCTGTCTGAGCTCGAGAGTTCGCAGTCCGGTTCGTGTCGACTTCTCGTCTGTGATTTGACCGCTTACAAGACTGCGCGCGCGAAACGTGTAGAGTGGTTGCGCGCCGAGTCCGTTGGGCCACCACAACTTCGGGTGAGTAACAAAGAAATGGAAAGTGACGCGATTGAGTCCCGGTTTGACAGCGACCTGTTGTTTACCGTGAGCCAGTTTATCCGTCAGATTTTCCAGCAAGATCGTGGCTGTACCCGCACTAGTGGCTTCAACTTCGACGTTCGCTGTCAAATCGGCGGCGGTCGGAGTGATGCTTTTGACCAGCACCTGAATGTTGTTGATGCGGACCTTGTCCCACGCCTCCAAAGAAACCGGACGCCAGATGCCGCTCGTGACAAACCTCGGACCCCAATCCCAGCCGTAGTGATACGGCGCTTTGCGTGTGAAGGGAGACGTCTTCTCACCCTGATCGTTCGGCGCAGGAAGTTGATAGTTCAGCTTCGCCATCACCGGCAGGATCTCGTTCACCGGAGATCGAAACACGACGCGCAGCGTGTTGTCGCCCGCTTTCAATGTCTGCCTCGCGTCCACCCGCCACGTGCGAAACATATTGTCTACGCTCAGCACCAGTTGCTCGTTCAGATAAACCTGCGCGTAGGTGTCGAGACCCTCAAAGACAAGCTCAACATTCTCGCGTTCAAGAGTTTGCGGCGCGACCTTGAACGTGGTTTTGTATTCCCAGTCTTTCTTGTCGATCCACTGTTGCTTCTTCTCGTTGTCGCGATAAAACGGATCGTCGATGAGCTTGTTAGCGAGCAGATCGGTATGCACACAACCCGGTACAGTCGCGTCGTGCCAATCTGTTTTTCCGACTTCACGGAACTGCCAGCCAGTGTTGATTTGCGTCACTGTTTTGCCGTTATTCGCGTTGCCGCGCGTTGATTGACCACTCACAACAACCATGGGCAGGAGGAGCAAAATCGGGCCAAGCCAGCAGTATAGTTTTGTGCTCAACGGTAAACTTCTCCGGAAATTTTTATTTTGCTTTCTGAATTCACGCCTGATAAAAGATGCGCGTGCTGAAGCGAACTCGACGATCGATTACTCTGTTATTAGCCGTCGCTATTTTGCATCATGTGTCAACTCTCTCGGTTCACGCTCAGGCAAAACCCGGCAGTCTCGCGGCGCGAACCGCGCATCTGCGACGCGGTGTGAATCTGAGTCACTGGTTTTCGCAGGCGGCAAATTACTCGAAAACACATCTCGAAACTCACACCACCGCGCAGGACATCGCCCTCATTAAATCGATGGGTTTCGATCACGTGCGCTTCCCGATTGAACCCGCGCCGTTGCTCGCCGATACGCCCGATCCTTCGATTCTCAATGCCACGTATCTGCAGTACGTCGACAACGCACTCGACATGATTCTGGCCACGGGTTTGGCGGTAGTCGTCGATGTCCATCCGAGTGATGAGTTCAAGCTGCGGATGAATCGAGAAGAGCGAAATATCGAAGCATTTGCGAAATTCTGGCGTGCTTTTGCTGCTCATCTCGCGAAACGAGACCCGAACCTCGTGTTTCTCGAAGTCATCAATGAGCCGATGGTCGAGGACGGTTATCGCTGGTATGGAATACAGGGAAAACTCATCGCCGCGATTCGTGCTGGCGCGCCTAATCACACGATCATTGCGTGCGGCCATCGCTGGTCGGGTCTTTACGAGATGCTTTTCATCGAGCCGTATTCCGACCCGAATCTCATCTACAACTTTCATTACTACGAGCCGTTTGCGTTTACGCACCAGGGCGCCACGTGGGCTGGTCCAAACCTGCCGTTTTACAAAAACGTTCCGTATCCGTCGTCGCCTGAAGCTGTGAAGCTCGTGCTCGACACCGTTCAGGACGAACCGGCGAAATACAACCTGCTTCGTTATGGTGAAGAGAACTGGAACGCGGCGCGCATCGACAGGGAACTCGGGATGGCTGCTGCGTGGGCGGCGAAACATCACGTGTTCATCACGTGCAATGAGTTTGGGGCTTTTCGCAAGGTTGTGCGGGCGTCAGACCGTGTGACGTGGCTGCACGATATGCGGTTCGCGCTCGAGAAGCATGGCATCGGTTGGACCATGTGGGATTATGCCGGGGGGTTCGCGGCTGTGAATAAGACGAATGGGCAGGCGCAGGAAGATCCCGAGTTGTTGAAGGCTCTCGGCTTAAAACCTTAGACAGGATTACAGGATTGGCAGGATTTCAAAGATTTTTCCTGTTAATCTTGCAAATCTTGTAATCCTGTCCACAGAAACCGATCCAAACACAAGACCTATGAAACGAACACTAACCATCGCCTTCTCCCTTTGTTTTCTTTTTCTCATCTCGTCTATCTGCTTCGCGAATTCGCGGCCGGGGAAGAGAGTTTTGTTTACTCAGGATTGGCGGTTTCATCTTGGGGATGTCGCGAACGGGCAGGACACGGGTTTGGATGATGCGCAGTGGCGGCAACTCGATCTGCCGCATGACTGGAGCATCGAAGGTGAGTTTAGTGAAAAGGCGCCGTCCGGAACTGGTGGTGGTGCGTTGCCCGGCGGTCTGGCGTGGTATCGGAAGACGTTCACCATCCCGATGACCAGCAAAGGAAAGCTGGTGTTTGTCGAGTTTGATGGCGTTTATCGAAACAGCGAAGTCTGGATCAATGGGCACTATCTCGGGAAGCGTCCGTACGGCTACATCTCCTTCGCATACGAGTTGACGCCGCACTTGATCTACGGCGGTGGACCAAACACTATCGCTGTTAAGGTCGATAACTCACAACAACCGAATTCGCGCTGGTATTCGGGCTCAGGTATCTATCGAAACGTTTGGTTGACGACACTCGATGCGGTGCACGTCGAACACTGGGGCACATACGTTACGACACCCACGGTTAACGCTGAATCAGCTACGGTCGTCATAAAAACGAAGGTAAGTAACGGTTCCAACAGCGCTGCTCCGGTGAATCTCACCACGCTCATTCAGGATGCTAATGGGAGAGTAGTTGCCCGGAGCGTTGCGAACGCAGTCGCCGCAAAGCGCACGCATGCTGAGGTGAGTCAAACGCTGAAGGTTTCGTCGCCTTCGCTTTGGTCCGACGATCGTCCATATGTTTACAAAGTTGTTTCGCAGTTGCAGCAGGGCGGGCGAGTTGTCGATAGCTACGAGACGCCGCTCGGCATCCGCAGCTTTCGTTTCGACGTCGACAAGGGCTTCTTCCTCAACGGCAAACCCGTAAAGATTCGCGGCGTGTGTAATCATCACGATCTCGGTTCACTTGGCGCAGCGGTCAACACACGCGCCCTCGAGCGGCAGCTCGAGATGTTGAAGGAAATGGGCGTCAACGGTATTCGCACGTCACACAATCCACCTGCTCCGGAACTGCTCGAACTGACAGACAAGATGGGCTTCATCGTAATGGACGAAGCGTTCGACATGTGGAAGATGGAGAAGACGAAATTCGATTACCACCTGGATTGGGACGAGTGGCACAAACGCGATCTGGAAGACATGGTGCTTCGCGATCGAAACCATCCAAGCATCTTCATCTGGAGTATCGGCAACGAGGTGATAGAGCAGTGGAACAACAATCCGGCGGGTGGGACCATAGCTAAAGAGCTGGGAGGCATCGTTCGCAATCTCGATCCCACTCGCCCAATCACGTCGGCGACAAACGGCGTGAGCCGCGACAACAAAGTGATCATGGAAGGCGGCCTGGATCTCGTCGGCACCAATTACGCGCAGGGAAAACTTCCTGAATTTCCAAAAATGTTTCCCGGACGTCCCATAATCGGCGCGGAAACCACCTCCGCCCTTAACACTCGCGGCACTTACAACCTGCCTTCGGATAAGATTCTTCGCTGGCCCAGGAAGTGGGACGAGGTTCTGAAAGAAGGAAATCCCGATTTCACTTGTTCGGCTTACGACAATTCCAGCGCACCCTGGGGCTCGACACACGAAGAGACGTGGAAACTTGTCAAGAAACACGATTTCTTTTCAGGCATGTACATCTGGACCGGTTGGGATTACATCGGAGAGCCGACACCATATCCGTGGCCCGCTGTCAGTTCGTATTTCGGAATCATCGATCTCGCCGGGTTTCCGAAAGACGTTTACTATATGTACCAAAGCGAGTGGACCAATAAGCAGGTGCTGCACCTGTTTCCGCATTGGAACTGGAAGCCAGGTCAGCAGGTCGATGTGGTCACGTACTTCAACGCTGACGAAGTTGAGCTTTTTCTGAACGGCCGTTCGCTGGGAACGAAACGCAAACAAGGTGACGACATGCTGGTCTTTTGGCGACTGCCGTACGAGCCTGGAGTGCTAAAAGCAGTTTCGCGAAAGAAAGGCCAGGTCGTGCTCACGAGAGAAGTTCGAACCGCGGAAGAGCCTGCGAAGATTGTTTTAGTTCCCGATCGGAGAACAATCAAAGCCGACGGTACGGATCTGTCATTCATCACGGTGAAGGTAGTCGATCGGAATGGAACGGTTGTTCCCACCGCTGATAACCTGATCAAATTTAAAGTGGTGGGCGATGGAGCCATCGTCGGTGTCGACAACGGTTACCAGGCCAGCCACGAGTCGTTCAAGGGAAAACAGCGCAAAGCCTTTCACGGGATGGCCCTCGCGATCCTTCAGGCAAAACAAAAACCAGGCCGGATCTATCTCGAAGCAACTTCAGACAATCTGCAGGCTGCTTCGGTTGTCATCAACACTCGCTGAGTAGACAACGTTGCGACGCATAAACCTCAAAAAAGCAAACGTGGCCCGGGCGGATACGATTCGCTATATCAATCGTCAAATCGTCCTCAACTACGTGCGTGAGAAAGAGCCAATCTCACGCGCCGAGATCTCTCACGAAACGGCGCTACAACGATCGACAGTGTCACTGATCGTCGACGAGTTGAAGACGTCGGGATTGATCTACGAGATCGAGGGAGAGTCGACTGGCGGACGTCCGCCGAGTTTGCTGCGCCTGCGCGCTGGTGGGTTTATGGCTATCGGCGCTGATGTCGGTACAGCACAAACAACAGTTGCTGTTGCCGACCTGGTGGGCCGAGTCGTCGAAAGGGAAGTGTTTGATACAAACCCCGATGTGACGGCGACGTATCGCAGACTACTTTCGACCATACAGCGATTGATCAAGACTCACTCAAACATCGAGGGCATCGGCGTCTGCGTTCCCGGACTCGTCGATCCGGAAACAGGCACTGCGCTTTTCATCCCGCATTTCAAGTGGCGCAACTGGGCGCTCGCGTCTGACCTGCAAGTGGCAACAGGATTACCAGTCACAGCCGACAACGATGCGAACGCCGCGGCACTGGCCGAGTTGTGGTTGGGCCGGCCGGAGATTCGCGACGTGCGCGACTTTATCCTCGTCCTGGTTGAAGAAGGATTGGGCACCGGAATCATTTTCGATGGTCAGGTGTATCAGGGCGTAGCCGGGGCGGCAGGTGAGTTTGGTCACATGACGATCGGAATGGGAGCACCCGTTCCGTGCGCTGCGGGAAGTGAAAAGTGTTGGGAGGCGTTTGCGTCAGAGCGCGCGGCGTTAGCGCGTTATCGACAGCGACGGAGTATGGATTCTGAGATCTCATTTCGAAAGCTGATGGACAATGCGCTTTCGAAAGACGGCGCTGCGAAAGAAGCGTTGCTCGAGACGGCTCACTATCTTGGTTTGGGAATTTCAAATCTTACGAAGGGTTTGAGTCCTGAGGCAGTGATTCTTGCCGGCGACATCGCGAGAGTTTGGCCGCTCATTTCTGATGAACTGCGAAGTACGCTTGCCGAAAACACGATCTGCAGTGGTCTACCCTCGACGCCGGTCTTTGCCTCGACACTCGGCGACGACACACGCCTGATGGGAGCCCTCAGCCTCGTCCTCGCTCGTAAATTCGCCTCCGTCGTCCCCGCCTAAAATCGGTTTTAAAATTCGCTTTATCCGTTTCCAAATTCAGAATTTCGGAAAGCTCCCCAAAATTTTCGATAACGGACTCGAGTCATAGCCTGGACCAGATCGCGTTTTCGCTACATTACTTAGGGATCTCGCGATCGGGTTTCAGTCCGTCATTGCGGCATCGCTATTGCCTAGCGATTTTTTAGGGACTGCAACAACCCTCGGTTCTGCACTGGCTGGTATTAAAGAAAACTTAGGCAACCATAAAAAAGTCTTGACAAAGATCGAGCAGTGGTAGTACTAAGGCTTTTGTCCGGTCGTGCAACAAACCTCTTAAGTCGAATTTTGAAAAACAAAAACTGTGTTTTGGGGCTGTCCAAGACCCGCTAGCGCTTTGAAATTGACGCTTTTGTCCGGTCGTACAACAAACCCCAAACCCGAGATGAACTTTTAGTATCTGCAATTTCGCTCCAACGGAGGAGATATGACTTCACTAGCCATGCGGAGGCTCTACGCGACGCTAATCGTTTCTATTTTTGTGTTTTCTCTAACGATGCTGGGCGGTGTGCTACCTGCAAACGCACAGACTACCGGAAGCGGTACCTTACGTGGCACGGTCCAGGACCAAACCGGAGCGATCATCAGAGACGCCAGCGTTACTCTAATCAACGAACGGACTAAAGATGAGCGCAAGACGAAAACGAAGGACGACGGAGTTTACGTCTTCAATGCGGTTACGCCGGGTGCCTATACCCTGAAGGTCGAAGTTGCCGGTTTCAAGACCCTTGAGCAGACACACGTCGCGGTAGAAACGGCGAGTACCAGGACCGCCGATGTCACGGTAGAGGTCGGGCAGCCCACAGAGACGGTAACTGTTACGGCTGGCGCCGATCAGCTTCAGACGGAAACGGGTGCCAAGGAAAACACGATTACGGCTTCGCAGATAGACAATCTGTCAATCATTAGCCGCAGCGCCCTTGAGCTATTGCGAATCCTCCCGGGTGTGGTTGCGCCTGACAACACTTCACTTGAACAGATTGGCTTTGGAGCCGGAGCGAACGCGAATTCGCAGTATCACGTCAACGGGCTGCGTGGCGAGCAAAACAACGTGCAGATTGACGGCGCTCGCATGATCGATTTTGGATCAAATAATGGAACTGTCATCACCGCAAATCCGGACATGGTCCAGGAGGTGAAGGTTCAGACAAGTAATTATGCCGCAGAGCACGGCACGAGCGCTGTGCAGATCAGCGCCACCACCAAGGGCGGCAGCCGAGACTTTCACGGTTCGGTCTACGATTACGTTCGGCATTTTAAGTTTCAGGCAAACGATCGTTCGAACACAATCAATGGCGTAGTGCGACCGGAGAGCCAGTACAACTATCCCGGCGGCAACATCGGTGGTCCGATTCTGCTTCCGTGGACCAAG
>JBKPPU010000127.1:0-53096 GCA_046733695.1 Acidobacteriota bacterium | reverse complement strand
CGTCAAATGCTGACTGAGAGCCTGTTGCTTTCAGGTGCCGGCGGCGTCGCGGGCCTGCTGCTGGCTTCGTGGGGTACGGTTTTGCTGAATGCACTCTTGCCGCAGTCGTTGACTGGGAATTCGATCCCTCCGGATTTGTCTCCGGATGTACGTGTATTCGGCTATACCCTGTTGTTATCTCTCGCCACAGGCGTGATCTTTGGGCTAGTGCCTGCCCTGCAGAGTTCGAAGCCGGATTTAATCGCGGCACTAAAGGACGAAGCGATCAGAGTGGGCCGTACTCGCCAGCGCTTATCATTCCGCAATCTTCTGGTCGTCGCTCAAATTGCTGTCTCTATGCTCTTGCTGGTCATGTCAGGTCTATTCATCAGAAACCTGCGTAACACGCAGCATGCTGAACCAGGCTTTAGTACCGATGCCGGCTTGATGGCGTCGTTCGACCTTCATCTGGCTGGCTACAACGTGGCGCGCGGGAAGGTATTTCAACAGCAATTGCTCGAGATGCTGCGAGCTTCAACTCTGGTCCAATCGGCGTCGTACGCGGAGTCGGTGCCGCTCGCCTCGGGTGGCAACACATCACCTCTCTACGTGGAGGGCGAACCCATCCCCACGCACCTGGATGACAGTTCTTTGATCCAGCACACTACGGTTGCGACTGATTACTTCAAGACGCTCGGCATCCCTTTGCTGCGTGGGCGTGATTTTAATGATCGCGATACTGCATCGAGTACTCCCGTAGTTATTGTGAACGAGACCCTCGCGCGTCGCCTGGCTCCCGACGGTAATGCCATCGGTAAACGCTTGCGCATGGACTCTAAGGGTGAGTACCTGGAAGTGGTCGGCATAGCGCGTGACATTAAATACCATCAACTAGCAGAGTCGCCTTTGTACTTTGGATACAGACCTCTGAGTCAGCGTTACCGATCAGTTTTGACTGTGCACGTACGCGCGGCGGGTGACGCGAGTGCCTTAATCAGCCAGCTCCGTTCAGACGTTAAGGCGCTCGATCCTGATCTTCCGCTGACCGATGTCAAGACCATGCAAGAGCACATGCGTTTGCCGCTGGCACCCGCAAAACTCTTCGCTGCGCTGTCGAGCGCCTTCGCCGTGCTCACGTTGTTGCTGGCCGCTATCGGCTTATATGGAGTGATGGCCTACCTGGTTGGCAGCCGCACGCATGAGATTGGCATACGCATGGCTCTCGGAGCGCAAGTTAGCGGCGTCCGCAAACTCATCATCGGGCAGGGAATGAAACTGGCGCTAGCAGGTGTTGCGCTTGGTCTGATTGCAGCTTTTGCCCTGACAAGAGTGTTGAGGAGTTTGCTATACGGCGTTAGCGCTACAGATCCGGTCACGTTTGTCGGCGTCGCCTTTTTGTTAATTGGCGTCGCATTGTTTGCGTGTTACTTTCCAGCGCGCCGCGCGACGAAAGTCGATCCGTTGGTCGCGCTGCGATACGAATAGCCTCGCCGTTGTTTAGGCAAAGCGTCGCCGTTTTTTGGCAGCTGCAACCCTTACCAGAATAATCCGTAGAAGAGCATCCCGGTTCCCATCACTAACGCCGAGATTCCGGCTAACAAAAACGCCGGTGATTCAGCTTGCTTTAAACGTACAGGACTCGTCTGCATCAACGCTTCACGTAGACCTCCGTGGAGCGCGACGACTATCTCGAGAATCCCGATCAGTAACAGAATCGAACCCAAAATATATTTCCACATATCGTGCTCGCAACGTGAACTCAGAACAGGTACGGAACTATTCGTTTTTCAGCCCACCCGCCGTAGCATTCGCAGCAGCATGAAAGCTTCGCCGTCCAAACGTTATGCGGGCCCATATCATCGATGCGACTGCGAGAAGAAATCACCTTCAGCATCTACGGTGCACAACTCCGCGCGTGCGCGATTGCCGGTAATTATTCGCGTCTCTTCACTCGTACGCGGCTGTCTAAAGCTCGCGTAGTCGATTCGGTAACGCTGGCGGACGGTACGTCTTTTTCCTCGATCAGTTCTTTGGTGTTAACAGTACTCAACTCCTCTAATTCACGTTTGCGTGTGTTACGAGCCAATAACTCTCGGACGCTCGTTAATAAAAGTGAAGCCGTCATTACCAGCAGAAAGCCACTGGCGAACGAAATACTCCCGTGACCAAGCATCAACATCCACACTACTACGAAGAGAGCACTGAGGCCCATTAGAGCTTGTGCATAAGGACGGCGATTTTCTGCACGAAATAACTGGTAACTTCGCCACCCACCGCGGCCGCGATCTATTGCGTCATCGACCCTTTGTGCTATCCGTAAAGGAAGGCTCTTGGTGATTGCTTGCGCAACCAGTCGCAAGTCGCGTCCACAGCTGCGGCAATACTTGGTTTCCGGCAGATTCTGCGTGCCACAATGCGGACAGTACATGATGACTTAACTAACGATCGATCGAGTTTGGTGCTGCTTTGGCTGCTCCGCACAGTCTTACAATGCGAGCCGATTCTTGGCCAAACATCAGCATTACTTTTCAGGGGGGAATTTATGATGGGGACCTTCGTTTATAACACGCCCGTCGACCACCGGCAATTCTCAGCCTGGGTCGTTTCGCAGGTTATGGCAAGCACTCCAGGTTAGCCAGCGAGCATTTCTAGCGGGGACAGCCAGTCATTAAACAGAGCGGCGTTTTCTCGAGGTACTGGAAGCGGGGCTTTTTGTTTTTGACTTTCGTCGATCACTGTTCGTGACGATTGGCTCCCTGTGAAAGCGCGTTGCCCAATCAGTGGGCAGGTCAGCGTTCCAATCACGAACGAGCCTCACGTCCAGCAGCTTGGTGACCGTACCGAGCGAGGCTGCGAGCGTGAAGCTGGCAATCTCCGAATGTATACGTTGGCGGGAGACCGTGCAGGCAATCGGACGTGGAAAATCTTCGTCCTCACGATCTTGCAGGAGCCATACCGTGCCGTCATTTCCCGGCATCGCCAAACGCGACACATCATCTGAAGTTCCATCGGGGCCGATTAGAAAATCGCAAATTGTTTCCGATCCGTCCTCCGTTTGATATCGATAGAACAGCGCGCCTATCCGTCCTGCCAGACCGCCGCCGACCGGGCCGAACGAAGTCACCCGCGCTCCTATTAAGTCCAGTGATGAGATTCCTGCCGGTCCCGGGGCAATCGGTCCTGGCGCACCGATACCATAGATTTGCGCCGTCACGGCTTTGGCATTGTCAACAAGAACCAAGCCCGCATCAAAGTCTACGTTGACATCGTTATCAGAAAGTCCTGGGTAGACCGCCGAGAACGGAGCCGTGCCGATATACTTGATCGAGGATTTGCCGACGATTTCCAGGCGATCCGCGATGTTCGTTTTGACACATTGTCCCTCCCGACCGACCGTGCGCAGGCTTGTCAGCGCATAGAGTGCCGCCTCGTCTTTAACAAGGCAGCCGAAAGCAGCCACTCGTTCTATGCCTTGATACTCGGCGATGAGTGGATATCCACCGCCGACTGGGCCGCTCGAGTATGAAACTAGCGACCCGGCATGCGGCTGTTCGAAGTTTGCAAGTACGACACAGGTAGGCGCGCTCCGGCCGTCCGGCAACGTCAGGACGCTATCGATTACTTCCGCAGGATCGAAGATCTCGGTGGACCACTGGTAGACAAAGACCAATACACATGGCTTCGAGTACTCGCGGACCTCCGAGTTTAATAGGGTCCGTGGTGGTGATTTCGCAGTTCGTTTTTGATTTGGCCAGGGGTCCGACTTACGTATGAGATACCGGCCGACGGCGGTGCCAATGACATTCGGTTTTCGACATAGCTGGGCATGAAACGCATCGCGGATTTGCAGCAAATCCTTGATAGTCGAGTTGTACTGCTGGACCACTGTGCGCGGCGCACTTCGCTGCGGGGCGGCGCTACTGGCAACCGCGAGTTTTTCCTTTTCTTCCTCCCCCCTAAGCGCTTCCAACACCGCCGTTGCCAAGTTGTCTTCGGTCGTAAAGAAGCTCACGCCATGGCTCTCTTGAAGATGCTTGCGAAATGCGCCAATCGCTGATTTCGCACTAAGGGAGTTCGCGTCCATCATCTTCGGAGCCCATGGTTGGTCTTCGTTAAGCAAAAACGCCAGGACCGGCTTCTTTTTGACAATGGCCTCGTCATATTCCAACTCGGTAATGGATTTCTTTTTGCGAGTATCAGCCGGCGGAACATACCCGTATCGATGGGCCACGATTAAGACGTAGTAATCACACTGGGCAACGTCTTCGAGGCACTTGTCCTTCGGCCGTTGGTCGAACGCCGGATACTTTTCCATCGCTTCTACATCGTACCCGGCACGCTCCAGTACCTCTTTTACTCTGAGTCGATACTTCTCCAGATCGATGAATGTGGACGAGACGTAGACACGCTTCTTTGTCATGTTTTCGAGACAATCACGAGAGGCAGTTTGGCGGCCAAATATAGTACAGCTCCAAGCGGCCCAGCAAGACCGCACTTGTGAGTGACTCTTCAGTCAAAGAAACTCCGCAGGCTGGATTGCCGCTTACTCTCTTTGAAGCAAACGTTAATTGGGCGGAACTTTAGATCAATCGGTTCAACTTCTTGGCGGAGTCTCGCCGGTGCTGCGGTGACGTTGTCATGATCTGCAACTCTGAGGTGACTACACTTTCCCATTTACGATAAGATCAGTGAGTCATTGGACCACGGAGAACAGGTTGTAAGTAAATTCTTCGGCGCCTCTCTCCAGATCATTTCTGAAGGTAGGATTGGACGCCACCTTGGAGTGTGGTGACTTGTCACCGCTTTGGTAGAAATTCCAATTGCACGAGAAAGAGTATGAGCAGCTTATCAACTACTATCGCTTCTGGATTCGTCGATCACTACACAGACTTCGGTCGTCGCGTGCACAGGCTTGCGGAAGATCTGAACGAAGAACAGTTCTGGACCAAACCGCACTCGTACGGAAACAGCTTCGGGAACCTCGTGCTACACATCACCGGAAACCTGAACTACTACATCGGCGCGCAGATCGCTCAAACGGGATACATTCGGCAGCGAGACCTCGAGTTCACGCAAACTCATGTCGGTCAAAAGCAAGAGGTGCTAAGCAAACTAGACGAAGCAGTGGCTATGGTGATCACGAGTTTGAGAAACCAAACGGATGGCGATTGGGAACAGGCTTTCGTTGCTGTAGGTGCTGACGATGTGAAGGATCGATTTAGTATCTACTTGCGATGCGCAGTGCATTTTCACCATCACATTGGGCAGATGATCTATCTCGTGAAGGAGTTCACGCAAGCGACCTAACCGCTTGATGCTTTCACGGCGCGAGGGTGAGATCGTTTGCAGCGTGAAAGCGGAATGTGGAGATCTGAGAAACCTGACAGATAGCCCATTCATTTCGCTACCTGCGACGACCGCCACCGCCACCCCCGCCACGGCCACCCCCGCCACGGCCACCCCCGCCACGGCCACCCCCGCCACCACTTCCGCGGCTGGCTCCGCTGGATCCCCCACGCGAACCGCCTATGCTTTGCGAACCCCGATTGCTGCTTGCGCGGGCATTTCCGGCGCTGTATCCAGAACCGTCTCCGAAGCCACCCCTCGAGCCGCTTCCTACATTGCGACTCCCAACGCGCTCTCCGCTGGCCCCGCGATTTCCCGTGCTGCGAGATCGATCGCTCGTGCGAGCTTCACCGCGACTCGAAGCACGCTCTCCAACGGGACTCCGGCCTCGATCCGACGCTTGACTTCGTTTCCCTGAATTGCCGCGATCACTAACTCCATCGCGACCGGCACGGTCAGTTGCTCTGTTGGCGCTGCCGAGATTGGCCTCTCGGCTGTTGAGTTCTTTACCGGCTGCTCGTTGACGATTAGCCAGTGAATCACCACGTGCCGTTCCACCGAATCTGTCTGCAGTCCCTCTGTTCGGGTAAGGAGCTCCGCCGCGATGGCGAGGGTTGTGTTGCCACTTGTTTCCACCACTGATGTTGTTGATGCGGTTACCGCCGCTGATATTGGTGTTCCGGTTGAAGTTGTTGTTAACGTTGATGTCGATATCGTTGTCTCCCCAGCCGCAACCCCACCCCCAACCACCAGACCACGCAGCTCCTAACGCAACACCCACTCCAAATGAAATGGCGCTTGCGGCTACGACGGTTCCGGTTGGATAAGCTGGATAGTAGATCGGAGGATACGGATAGACAGGTGGACCATATACGTAAACTGGATCGTAGCTCGGTATGTACACCACCTCAGTGCTTGCCTGTTCCACCACTATGACAGTCTTGTTCTCGACGACTTTGGTCTCAACTCTCACCTGCTCGTTGGACTTCAGCGCGCCCTTATCCTGTGCTTTGCGCCGCATACGTTGTATTGCGTCCATGACGTCAGCCTGCTGCGCTAAGAAAGCATTGCCGAGGTCAGTGGTCCACTGAATGTCATCGGCTAACCGTTTCACTACTTCCGGCAGCGCTGCCATAGCCTGAATGCTTGGATCCCACGGTTGTTTCGAGACCTCATTGACCAGCGCCTTGTCGTTGAGATTCTTGTTCTTCTCGAGCCACTGCTGCAGCTGAATGATTTCGAGAGGATAAGTCGAGGCTACCAGCACCTGGCTTAAGAGTGGATCGGGGTACAGGGCGATTGGCGCCACCAGCGAGTCAATCTGATCGGCGGAAATTTTTGGAGCGCGCTCGTCAGCGGATGCATTTGCCGATGGCTGACTAGCGGGAGTCTGTGCAGGTTGTGGAGAACCAACTGCATTTTGGGACTGGGGAGCCGGCGTACTGCGGCACGACGTGTCGATTAGCACAAGCAGCAGACATAAGACTGTTGCCAGCGTCCGCTTTAGACGCTGCTGAGACGTTGAACGAAGTGATCCTGCTTCCATAGAAATGGCGGGCCTCAGTCGTCAGCTTGACCAATCTAGAGTCACCTCCCGTTACTTTTAACTGTCAGTTCTAACAGGCTGCGATTGAGATGCTGCCCAGCGAGCGCGAAGTTCTGAAAGAAACTCGGCGCGGTTCTTCTGCATTTTCCGCAGTAAAGCCGGCGGCGCCTCGGTATCCTCATAACGAGCTCCCCAGAGAATTAATTCCACCAGGACTGGCGCCAGATCCATTCCCTTGGCGGTGAGCCTGTACACTAGCTTTCGGCGATCAGTGGTGTCTTCTTCGATTTGGATGATCCCGCATTGCTCGAGCCGGCGAAGTCTATCAGCCAGAATGTTCGTCGCAATTCCTTCCTCAGAGTCCGCTAACTCTTTGTACGTGCGAAATCCCCGAAACATCAGATCCCGCACGATAAGGAGCGACCAACGGTCTCCCAGGATCTCCAGTGAGATGTTGATCGGACACGACGATCGACGTAATGGTTTCTTCTTGCCCGGCATAACGGTACAGTAACAATTTTTACTTGCATTTCACAAGTGAGTCAGTTAGACTGCTTGCAATTTGCAAGTAATCACTGTTTACGACCACTAAGGAAGGAACTCCGTATGCTTGATTCTTTAATTAACGAACTACGGCAGGAAGCCGTTACGACAAAACGCGTTCTCGAACGTATTCCGGAAGAGAAGCTGTCCTGGAAACCACACGAAACATCTATGTCACTGGGCCAACTCTCATTGCACGTTGCAAGCATTCCTGGCAATGTGACCCGCCTGGCGCAACTTGACGCGTTTGATGCGTCGGAGGCAAATTTCGTCCCGCCACAACCCGCGAGCGTGGACGACATTCTTAGGGCGTTTGACGAGAGCCTGAATTCGGCAGAGAGTTACCTCTCCGGCCTCGACAATAAGGCGGCTACCGACACATGGCGCCTTACGTCGAAAGGTGAGGAGGTTTTCAGCATGCCACGGATCAGTATGTTGCGCACAATCATGCTGAACCACTGGTATCACCATCGCGGCCAGTTAGCGGTTTACCTGAGACTATTGGAAGTACCGGTACCTGTAATCTATGGTCGTAGTGCCGATGAAAATCCTTTCGCATAACCGGCAGCGACGTGCTGTGTCTCTGTGGTTGTCGTATCAAGCATTACAACAACCACAGAGAAGAATTGAAAATGGACCACTACCTCAGAGCAGCGCGAACAGGATCAAACTCCAGCAGTTCATCGCAGAGACACTCGCGCCACCGTTGCTCATGGCCCACCCTGCGCAAGCGAAAGTACACCGCTTGACGTACTTTCTCACTCGCATAGTTGCCGCCGATGTTATGCCCGAGCATGTAATGCGCAAGCAGCACATCACCCGGTCCACCTAACACCTGCGATGGCTCCGGTAATTCGATCTTCGGGTAGCCCTTATACTCCAGAAACGCTTCTGGCCCTCGCTCTCGAAACAACGCCGCATGGGCCCGATGTGTTCCCGGCCACACCCAGAGGTTTCCAGAGTTTTCGACACGCTGCTCCGTCATGAGCACCCCGGCAAGTAGTGTAAATGTGCCCGGCTCCTGTACTCCCTCCTGATACCCGTCCAGGTGATGCCCACCAGGACGATGAGAGAAGGGAGGAATATTCAATGCGACCTGGAGTTGATTGAACGCAATCTCGATTTCGCCTGGTTCGATGAGTGACTGGGCCAGACTGCGGACCGGTGTGTCGTAGAACAGGGCCGGCAGTGGACCACCCTCAAGAGTGGAAAGCCAGTAGAAGTGATGTCCTACATAATTTTCCGGCGGTGGCTGCTCGTCAATGAGGGTATCGATCGCCGTGCGCGCCGCCGCAAGAATGGAGGCAGGTATAATATTTCGAACTATGACATAACCGCGGACGCCAAACTCTCGTACTTCTGCTTCAGACAGCTGCAACATAGACACCTCTTTCTTCCCGTGCGTATAGCTCGCGCTTGAGCGGTTCGCAAAGCTACTTCACATCAGGCCCGACGATGGCGAGTCCGCTCAAAGCGCCGGTTAACCTGCGCCGACTCAGTGCCGTACTCGGGCTCTGCGGGTTGAGATTTGGTGCTATATCAACATCAACGGTGTCTCCTTGCAGCTAGTATCCAAGGCAGTTCTTTGCCGTCATTGTAAACCTAAGATTAAAACACGCAAGTTTGTCCTTTACGACTCGTCCGTCGCTGCCTTCGGCGGCCACGCCCCAATCCTCTGCCGCAACGCGACGATTTTGCCGAGGTGATACGCATTATGCACCGCCACACAATTCAGTTCGTCGGCCATTGTCACACCAGGCTCCACTTCCATAGCGAGTCGGTCCGGCGCTTGCGCCCACGCGACTGCCGCCTGCGCGCCTTCCAGAAACTGCTGCACCAGGTCGTGCCATTGCTGCTCGTGTTGTGGCGTCGCGGTCGGGTAGTGATCTCCCTCCACCGGATCGCGCTCGACGATTATGCGCTGGTACCCCGCCGCATGCCACAGCTCTTCGTAGATCGAGTGCGACGCGCCATCCGGCCGTAGCGTGACCTGCTCGAGCGTCAGCCCGGACAGCAGTTTCGCCCGCCCTGCGAACTCGCCTGTCAGGAAGAGGTGCTCCCACATATTCATCGTCTTGCTCCTTTTACCGTCATCTCCCGGACCACTACATAGTTTTGGATCGGGGTGTGCGGACCATCGAGGTAGAATACGCATTCTGAAGGAACCAGCAAAGGCATGTTGCGTGGAATACGCAACTGGAAGGTCAACATGGACTTGATACTAAAAGATATTCGCTACGGCGTTCGCAGTTTACTGAAGCAACCTGGCTTCACCGCTATCGCCATAATCACGCTGGCGCTCGGTATCGGTGCGAACACGGCGATTTTTAGCCTCGTCAATGCTGTGTTTCTAGGCTCGATGTCTTACCCGCACTCAGAGCAGATCGTCTACGTGCTTGAAGGCAAGGTCTCAGACCCAAAGTTTGAAGGCTCATTCTCGCCGCAAAACTTCATGGACATGCGAAGTCGTAATCACAGCTTCGATTATTACTCCGCAGTCAGCTTTGCGAGCTTCACGTTGACGGGCGATCAGCAGCCGGAAGCGTTGAATGGAGTGCTGGCCTCCAGTGATTTCGGCCGTGTGATGGGAGTGGCTCCTGCTTTCGGTCGCTGGTTCACTGAGGAAGAAGACTCGCCTGACAAAGAACACGTCGCGCTGATTAGCGACGGACTATGGAAGCGCCGCTTCGGTGCGGGCCCGCAGGTCCTTGGGAAAAGTTTTCAACTCAATGGTGAGCCGTACACCATCATCGGAATCATGCCGCCGGACTTCAACTTTCCGAATCCCAATTACGATATCTGGACGCCGCACGCGCTCGCCTCCTCGAAGTACGATCGTACACATGGATTTTTGCAAGCTGTGGCACGGCTCAAACCGAACGTGACCGTCGAGCAGGCACGGGCCGATCTGCAAAGTATTGAGGAGCAAATCAAACGCGAGAATCCGTGGTGGGGCCGCGGTCTAATAGTGAAAGTGGTGGCGTTGCGCGAGTATCGCTTTGGTAATTTTGACCGGCCTTTGATGATTCTGTTCGGCGCCGTGGCGCTGGTATTGATCGTTGCGTGCGTCAATGTCGCGAATCTGATGTTTGGACGTGCGACCGCGAGATGGAAAGAGATGGCGCTACGTAGCGCGCTGGGGGCCTCGCGCTCGAGCTTGATTCGCATGCTGCTGGTGGAGAGCTCGATGCTCGCCATAGTCAGCGGCGCGTTGGGACTGTTGCTGGCGAATTACGGCATCGATGCGCTCAGGGCAATCGATCCATCAGCTCTTCCGAGCCCTGAGAAGATCACTATCGACACCCATGTCATCGCTTTTACGTTTTTGATTTCGTTACTTACGGTCGCGCTCTTTGGATTGGCGCCGGCATTGCAAGTCACAAAGACTGATTTGAATCAGGCGCTGCGCGAAAACAGCCGCTCCGCGACTGGCGCGCGAGGCGTGAAGTTGATGCGAGGAACTTTGGTCGTCGCGGAAATCAGTTTATCGCTGGTGTTGCTGGCAAGTGCGGGATTGTTGCTCGAAAGCCTCTGGAGATTGCTGAATGTGAGTCCGGGCTTCAGAGCGGAACAGGTCGTGACTTGTCGAATCGACTTGACGTCTACGAAGTATTCTGAAGACAAGTCGCAGGCCGACTTCTTTCGTCGCGTGCTCAAAGAAGCGCACGCCATTCCCGGCATCGAGAACGCCAGTCTGATCACTAGCCTGCCTTTCAGCGGTTCACGCGGCACAAGCACTTTCGGCATCGATGATCGTCCGAGTGAGCCAGGAAACGAACCAAGCGCCGATAGACATCAGGTCGCACCGGGTTACTTCGCAGCCATGGGAATTGGCGTGCTTGCGGGCCGCGACTTCACGGACGTCGACGACATGGAACATCCGGGCGTGGTGATCATCAATGAAGTCGCCGCCAGGCGGTTCTGGCCCAATGAAAATCCGCTGGGCAAGCGCATCACGATCGGGATGGGCCAGGAGGTCAAGCTTTACGGCAAACCGGTCTCGCGCGAAATCATTGCCGTAGTCGGTAATGTCAAACACGAACACTTGCAAGATGATTTCCAGCCTGAAATGTACATTCCCGCATGGCATCTGCCCGCGCAAAGCATGATGCTGGTGGTTCGCGGCAGCACGTCGCCGGCGAGTTTGATTAACGGCATGCGCCAGGCAGTGCAATCGATCGACCGTGACCAGCCGATCCGCCGCCCGCAAACACTTCAGGCAACGATCGCCAGGTCAGTCGCACCGCTACGGTTTGTGACCGTGTTGTTAGCGCTCTTCGCGGGTTTGGCTTTGACACTCGCAGCAATCGGCATTTATGGCGTGATGAGTTATGCGGTGGCTCAGAGCACGCAGGAGATCGGCATCCGAATGGCGCTTGGCGCGCAACACCATGACGTGCTGAAGTTGGTCATGGGACACGGAATGATCCTAACCGTCGCCGGCATCGGCCTGGGATTGGCGTGCTCGGTGGCATTGACCCGCGTGATGGCGAACCTGCTTTTTGAAGTTAAACCAACTGACGTGACTACGTTCGCAGTGGTGGCAATCGGTCAGGCGATCATTGCCCTGGTAGCGTGTTATGTTCCCGCGCGTCGAGCGACGAAACTCGATCCGCTGGTCGCGCTGCGATATGAGTGAAGTTCCTTGTTTGAAGCTCGCGCATCTAACTTCTTGGCCCACCAAATTCACGAGATACATGTGACGCTACGAAATCCTGAATAGTTCAAAAATCGGTAATCAAGGAATTTATTTAAGTGACTGGTCTGTCGTGAAACGGTCTATACTCTTCGGCTCAGATCAAAAGGAGAGATGAAGATGGTCTCATTGCAGAAGCACTCAATTCTCGCGGCGGTTGTTGTCACTATCGCGCTGGGCGCCTGCGCAAAGGCCGCTCCGGCTCCTGACGCGCTGATTCCGCGAACCGTTCTATTTGCTGACCAAGACAAATTTAGCGTGCGGTTGAGTCCTGATGGGAAAACCATCAGCTATATCGCGCCGGTTGATGACACATTAGGAGTTTGGCTCAGCCCCGTTGCAGATCCAGCCAGGCCGCGGCTGTTGTTTAAGCAAACTGGCACTCCGTTTTTCAATTTGCAATGGACCTATACATCCCGCGAGTTGGTCTACGTGCAGACCGTGGGTAAAGATGTTCATCTGTTCGTCTTCAATCTCGTCGATGGACATTCGCGCGATTTGACACCTCTCAACGGAGTTTCCGCTCGTATCGAAAAACTGAGCCCCCTCCATCCCGAAGAAATACTGATTAGCCTCAACCAGCGTGACCCAAAGCGTCGTGACCTGCACCGTCTAAATTTGCGAACGGGAGAGTTGAAGCTGATTTTGCAGAATGATGGTTATGATCAATTCCTTTGTGACTTCGAGTTTCGCCCACGCGTCGCACGTAGGCAGACAGCGGATCAGGGGTATGAACTACTGCGAATGAATGCCGCAGGAGCATGGGAACCACTGGCGCGGTTTTCGTATGAGGACGCTCGCATTTCACAACCTGCAGCGTTGGACCAGGATGGAAACACTCTCTACCTGACGGATAATCGTCAAACGGACACCGCCGTCCTCAGTGCGATTGACCTGAAGACGGGAAAAACTCGCACCATCGCTGCAGACGCAGTGGCTGATATAAGGAATGCGCTTCTGTTTCATCCACGCACGGGGCGTCTGCAAGCCGCTTCGGCTGTTTACGGGCGTTACCGCCGCCACTTTTTTGATAATTCAATCAAGCAGGATTTTCGATATCTCAATACGATTCATGTGGGCGATGTCGGTATTGCTGGTCGCAGTCTCGACGATCGGGTTTGGTTGGTCGTTTTTCTGGACGGCGGCCCGCTTCGTTATTACGTCTACAATCGTCAGGCTCGTGACGCCCGATTCTTGTTCACCGAACAAAAGGAGCTTGAAAAATTTGCCCTGGCTCGGCGTGAGGGTGTGGTGGTGCCGACGCGTGATGGTTTGAAGCTGCCGGGTGACCTTTACCTGCCCTCATGGACACGCTCCGCCAACGGACGTTACCTGGATCGCCCATTACCGATGCTTGTTTATGTTCACGGTGGGCCCACCGTTGCCTTTGATTGGAATATCTGGGACCTGAACCGCATGCTGCAGCTCCTCGCGAACAGGGGATACGTGGTGTTCCGAGTTGAATTTCGCGGCGTCGAAGGATTCGGCAAAAAGATTCGCGAGGCGGGCGCTCGCGAGTGGGGACGCAAGATGAACGACGACGTCCTCGATGCAGTGGATTGGGCGGTGAAACAGGGACTCACCGAACGACACCGCGTCGGTATCTGGGGATGGTCTTACGGTGGGTATGCCACCCTGGCGGCGCTCACTTTTACCCCAGATGTTTTTGCTTGCGGTATGGCAATGTATTCGCCGACGGATTTGCAAACGATGATGGAAAGCCGAGGTGGTCCATTCGGGACTTTTTGGCGGCGTCTGGTTGGGGATGAGACGACGGTGGAGGGAAGAGCACAATTGCACGAGCAATCACCATTGTATTTCACCGATCGGATGACAAAACCATTGCTCATAACACACGGTGCTATGGATACAAACGTACCTCGTAAGTTCTCTGATGATTTCGTCGCCGAGATGAAAAAACACGGGAAGCCTGTGACGTATATTGTCTATCCGGACGAGGGACACGACTACGAGCGCAAAGAGAACTGGATTTCGTTGTTTGCCGTAGCCGAGCGGTTCTTTCATGAGCATCTTGGGGGACGGTACGAACCCTTCGGCGATGAGTTTAGGTCCTCGAGTGCTCAGGTGCTTGAAGGTGAGCCCCTGATTCCCGAATTAGCGGCAGCTTTGAAAACGAAAGCAGGTTCGTTGTAATCACCGCCGCTCTTCTCTGTTGCACAGAGAACTCAGAATGAGGCTTGACAGATTCGTGAGTGCACTCATATATTTTGTGAGCGTACTCACGAATTGCGATGGCGATCAAATCCAGGACAAAATCGACGACGCCGCGCCAGCCCGCCAAGAGGGCAAGAAAGGGGGCTGGTAAGCGAGACCAGAATAAACAGGCGATCCGTGTCCGCATAGTTAAAGCCGCACTAACTCTCTTCCAAACCAAAGGCTTCGAGACCACCACCACCAAGGCAATCGCCCGTAAAGCGGCCATCGCGGAAGGCACTGTCTTTAACTATTTCAGAACCAAGGAAGACATTGCGCTCTTTTTCTTCGAACAAGAGGTCGATCATGCCATCGCAGCGGTGCGCGACGACCCACGTCTGCGTAAAGCGTCGCTCGAAGAGAAATTGTTCATGCTCATACACAGCCAACTTGAATTCCTGGCTCCCTACGAACGGTTTATCGGGGCCGCCCTTCTCCATGCGCTGAATCCTGCGTCGCATCTGGGAGTATTTAGCCATCGGGCTCAGCAACTGCGGCACAGGTATTTGGCGTTTGTGGAAGAACTCATCGAAGACGCTTCACAAAAACAAAAACCGGATGCGCTCTCATGGCTCGTGCCTGAAGTATTTTGGATTTACTACCTTGGAGTTCTCCTGTTCTGGCTCTACGACACTTCGAAAGGGAAGCAACACACACTCGCCTTCCTGGATCGCTCTCTCAATATCGGTGTCTCATTCCTGAAAGCTGGAAGAAGTTAATGACCCGCGGAAACACACCAGCACGTCGAGCATTCAAAATGGCTTCAATGGGTGCGAACGCTGCAGGTAGTTATCTTGGCTACGCGCTTCAAAGTCTATTTACCGGCAAAGTCGAACGAGAACAAAAACTGAAGACGACACACTCCAGAGTTGCGCGCCGCGTGCGTGATGAGATGCTATCGATGCGTGGCCCGGCAATGAAGCTCGGCCAAACGCTCAGTCTGCA
The DNA here is from genome assembly GCA_046733695.1 of Acidobacteriota bacterium. Classification (GTDB taxonomy): domain Bacteria; phylum Acidobacteriota; class Blastocatellia; order Pyrinomonadales; family Pyrinomonadaceae; genus PSRF01. The sequence continues at coordinate 37,827 of JBKPPU010000127.1, read as the reverse complement.
AACAGGAATTCTTCCCGAAGAAACATTAGCTGAATTGTCGGCGCTTCAAATGCAGGCGCCTGGTATGCATCCCTCACTAGTGCGCGTGCAGATTAAGAAAAGTTTAGGCAAAGCGCCTGAGGAGGTTTTTGAAAGGTTTTCACCTGAACCAGTTGCCGCTGCGTCGTTGGGCCAGGTTCATGAAGCAATGATTGGAAGTACACGGGTTGCGGTAAAGATCCAGTACCCGGGAATCCGCGACGCGATCGAAAACGACTTCAAGTGGTTTCGCGTAGTCACTAAGCCTGCACAAGCATCGGGTCATCTTCCGAAAGAGGCCATCAATGAGATGCAGAAACAGATTCTTGCGGAGACTGATTACAAGCGCGAAGCAGACAATATTGAATTTTTTCAGAAGAAGTTGGCACCGCTTGCGTTTGTTGAAGTGCCGAGTGTTCTTCGTGAATATTCATCTGAGAAAGTGCTCACGATGACCTTTGTCCAGGGACGTCATCTCGAACAGTTTTTGGCATCACGTCCGAGTCAAAAAGTTCGGGACGAGCTGGGAACGAATTTGTTTGAGCTTTACTATTTTCAACTATTGAAGCTTGGCGCCTTTCACGCCGACCCTCATTGGGGCAATTATCTCTTTAATAACGACTGCGGGATCGGCCTCGTTGATTTCGGGTGCGCGAAAAAACTTTCAGCCGAATCGCAACAATATTTGAGAGGCGTCTACCTCTATCCTGGATCAAGATACTCTACGGACTTTCGACGTTTGCTTGAGGCAAACTACGACAAGCAGGGAAAGAAACTGCCCAATGCAGCTTACCGCGCTCTCGTAGAATTTTCAGAGGAGTACCGCAAGGTTTATCCGCCTGACAAGGGAAAACAGTTCGTGTTCGATTTCAGTGACAAGAGTTTTCTCACGAACTACCTGCGGCACGCGACCAACCTGTTTCGCACCAAACACGTCATGACAGATTACATCTTCATGGCGCGCGCCGAGATGGGCCTCTACAACACTCTTCACGCACTAAAGGCCCGAGTGCCGACAAGTGAAATAGTGAGGAAGTATCTGTAGAGACTAAGCAAGCGCCGAAACGCTGTTCCTACCGAGCTTTCTCAGAACTTCTTCAACCGATTTCATAACGAATTCACACCGGTTTCAAGACTTTAGGTTCAACTCCCGGTATCTTCCGCGCCTCGAAACCCGCGGCTTACACCGCGTCCGAAATTTTCCACCGATTGAAGGAGACTGATAATGTTCCAAATCAAGTTCAAGAATTCGCTACTTACTCTGCTTGGCCTCGCTACATTCGCACTCTTCGCCTCCGTTTCGGCTTATGGCCAGGAGAAGGTCATCGTAACCAACACAACCTCTGAGCCCGTGCCGACCGTTGCTCAGGGAACCACCAAGGTCGCGGGAACTGTTCTGCTCGGTAATACGGCAGCGGCTCCCGCTTTAGTCCGCGACGTAAACGCGTCGTCGGCCACGCATCTGGGCCGGAAGGCCAGCGAGATGGTAAGTCTTAGCGGTCTTTTCAATGCCAACGGCGAGATCTTTTTTATGAGAACACTTCCTGACGGCACGGCCACAACATTCACTGTTCCGGCCGGCAAGGTGTTCATCATAACGGACGTCAACTGGCAAATTGAGTCGGGGAATCCTGGAACTGTTGTGCGGTTATCTCTCAGGATCGAGAATCTTGCGAACCCGAGCCTGATCCGCAATGTTCACAACTCGGTGCTGACGCTCAACAGCGCCGGAGTAAATGGATTGAACGAGCGATTCGCAGCCGGCATCGTCGTTTCCTCAGCTGCCAAAATCACTGCCAACCTGAATGCTCCATCGGGAGCCTTGGGAGGTCTCTTCCTTATCGGTTACCTCGCGCCGGAGGAATAGGTGCTCGCTCACTTTGTCGATTTCCTTGCCTCGTTCCACGGGCGGGTCTAAGATTCCTTCTCTGCCTACAATAGGTGCGGACTGGGGCTTGTTTAACAGGAACCAGTCCGCGTTTCTAATCGCCGAGGATTCCCCTGATGAAATTCCCTTTCTCGAATTCTAAAGGACGGCTTCGACGGATCGTTTGTCAGTCGATTGTTCTGACTTTGCTGTTACTGTTCGCTACAGCAAGCCTCGCGCGCACACTGCGCTATCAGAGCAGTGTTGACCTTCCGATTCTCGAGCCAGGCAAGGCGATATCGCGCGAGCTTAGCGGCGGTGCAGTCCATTCCTATCAAATCGTTCTCACTGCGAAACAATTTGTACAGTTGGCAGTTGATCAACGCGGCATCAATCTGATTGTTACTCTTTACGATCCGAACGGAAAAAGAATTGCCGAGCTTGATAGTTGGGCAGGCTTGTACGGCACCGAGAACGCTTCGCTGATAAGCGAAACTGCGGGCAACTATCGTTTGGAAATACACGCAAAGCAGAAGGCCGCGCCCACAGGAAAGTACGAAGCGAACATTGTGGAACGCCGGACGGCCACGCCTCAAGACGCGACTCGTATCGCGGCCGAGCGGACTTTTGAAGAAGCACGGCTAATCGCTGATCAGGAAACCGGGGAATCGCGGCTGAAGGCAATCGATAAATACAAAAAAGCGCTTGAGCTTTGGCAATCGAACAAAGGGACCAGTGAGGTTGCTTTGACACTCAATGCCATTGGCGAGAATTACAGAGAATTGGATGACACGAATAAGGCGCTGGATTACTACACTCAAGCACTCGCTATCTTCCGGACTGCCGGCGATCACGCAGGGGAAGCTACAACACTAAATAATTTAGGCGACGTATACCTCGGTTTAGCCCAACCGCAGGAAGCGCTTGACTATAGCAACCAGGCGCTTACCGCAATGCAGAAAATTGGTGATCGCCGAGGCGAAGCTATCGCCCTCAACACAGTCGGCCAAATTAATTCAACCTTGGGCGATACTCGAAAGGCCCTTGACTATCACAACCAGTCGCTTGCCATGCTTAGCGGGCTCGATGAGCGGCGACTTGAAGCTGTAACGCTCGGTAACATCGGCGAGATGTACATTGATCTGGGCGAATATCAGAAAGCCCTGGAGTATTGCAACAAGGCACTGCTGAGCGATCGGACAGTCGGTAACGTTTCAAACGAGGCAGTCGCCCTCAGCAACATCGGCTTTATTTACGGGAGCCTGGGTGATAATCAGCAGGAACTTGTCTATTACACTCAGGCTCTTGAACTACAGAGACGAACAGGCAAACGCGCGGGACAGGCTATTACACTAAACAATATCGCTCATGTTCACTCTAAATTAGGCGATAACAAAAAAGCACTTGAATACTACGAGCAGTCACTCATATTGCGACGCGCTTCGAACGATCGCCGTGGTGAGGCTGCCACGCTTAGCAACATCGGCTCTATTCTCCAGGATCTGGGTGATTATCAGAAAGCGGTCGCTTATTACAATCAATCACTCACAATCACAATAACCATCGGCACTGACTTGCTCCAGCGGGCAATTACCCTTAACAACATCGGGTCTGTCTATAGAAAGCTTGGCGACAGCCAGAACGCACTCGATTATACCAGGCAGTCCTATACCATACTCCATGACACAGGACACAAAAACGAAGAAGCACGGGCTTTATACAACATGGCTCGCATTGAACGAGACCGAGGCAATCTCGTCGAAGCGCGCGGGTACATTGAAAAGTCGCTTGCCACTGTTGAGGCACTTCGAACCAGTGTTGCCAGCCAGAAACTGCGAGCTTCATTCTTCGCTTCAGTGCGACGCTATCAGGAGTTCAATATCAACCTACTGATGCGACTGCACACACAGCGCCCTTCAGAAGGCTTTGACATCGCTGCTCTCGAGGCAAGCGAACATGCGCGTGCCCGCTCACTGCTGGAAATGCTCAAGGAAGCGCGCGCGGAAATCCGCCAGGGAGTTGATCAATCGCTGCTCGATCGCGAGCGTCAATTACGAGAAACAATCGCGGACAAAGCCGAACGCCAGACTCGCTCAACGATGGGCAAACAGTCTGACGAACAACGCACAGCAACTGAAAAGGAGTTAGCGGCGCTGACCTCGGAGTTCGAACAGGTTCAGGCTGAAATACGAAATACCAGCCGGCGATATATGGCCCTGACTGAGCCGGTGCCGCTCGGCCTTAAGGCTATTCAACAGCAAGTCCTCGATGATGACACGTTGCTGCTCGAATACGCCTTGGGAGATGAAAAAAGTTTTCTGTGGACTGCAACACCGACATCGATCAAGAGCTTTGAGTTACCTGCGCGAAGTCAAATAGAACCAGTTGCTCGCCGCATTTATGAAACACTGACTGCTCGCAATCAGAGTCCTGCGAACGAGTCTCCAGAACAAAGGCAAAAGAGACTGGACCAGGCCGACGCGGAATTCGCCAAAGCAGCAACTGCACTTGGCGAGATGTTGCTGGCGCCAGTTGCTTCCGACCTAAAGAACCGTCGATTGATAATCGTGACTGAAGGCATGCTGCAGTATGTACCGTTTGGGGCGTTACCATTATCCGATGGTCCATTCCCATTGATCGCTCAGCACGAGATTGTCAGTCTGCCGTCAGCCTCGGTGCTTGCGGTGTTGCGGCAAGAATCTGCAGGGCGAAAGACTCCGGTGAAGACTGTAGCGGTGATGGCCGACCCTGTCTTTTCAGTTGATGATTCCCGATTCGTAGCGCGAGGACGAAAAGAAGTTGCGGTAAGTGAACAGGCTTCCGCGTTCGCCGATGTGAAAAGAGCAGCCGCAGAATCAGGAGTGGTTAGTCTTGAAAGGTTACGCTTCAGCCGCATGGAGGCCGAAGCGATTTCAAGCCTTGCACCTGACAACTTGAAACTCAAGGCTCTCGACTTTGCGGCTAATCGTGCCGCCGCGATGAACGCGGACCTGGGCCAATATCGAATCGTACATTTCGCTACGCACGCACTAATCGATAACGAACACCCTGAGTTATCTGGTGTCGTGCTGTCACTGGTTGACGAACAAGGCCGACCTCAGAATGGATTCCTTCGCCTTTATGACATATACAATCTCAAGTTGGGCGCAGACCTCGTGGTATTGAGCGCTTGCCAGACGGCTTTGGGCAAGGAGATTAACGGTGAAGGCATCGTAGGCCTGACACGTGGGTTCATGTACGCAGGCGCTCCGCGCGTGGTAGCGAGTCTTTGGCGCATTGATGATCGTGCAACGGCAGAATTAATGAAAAGGTTCTATGCCGGAATGTTGCGTGAGAAACTCCGGCCTGCGGCTGCGCTCAGAGAGGCGCAGGTTTCGATGCTAAAAGAAAAGCGCTGGCAGGCTCCCTATTACTGGGCTGCGTTCACGCTTCAAGGCGAATGGAAATAAAGCATCCCTCTACTGGTCCAGGCCGCCTCCTATCGAGAACCGAAGGTGTTTTTCCTTCCCAACAGGACCAGTCCTACCAAGCCAAGCCACCCGAGCGTGCGGGTTATCACATCAACCATCCCCGATCCTTTGTAAGTGTAATCGCTGTCATTTCGGGTTAGCGGTTCCTCCTGGAGCAGCCGGATCAATTCCGCATTTCCGTAGGCGTTTCCGTCGGGATCGAAAACAACTGTTCGTCCAGCGCGCAGCGCTTCGAGGATTCCAGCCTCATCATTGTTTTGCACGAAAACGTACGTCCGAGAAATGCCGAGCGAATTAAACCAATGGTAATCCGAAGAGCCTATGGCCGTGAGATGGCCGCCATTCTCCTCTGCTCGACGATAGAAAATTTTCATATCTTCCGCTCTTCGGTTTGAGGCGTAGGCGTTTGCATGCACCACTTCTGCACCGTCAAGTTGGCGGACTATGTCGTCGTCAAATACTGCCCAATATCTTTTTGTCGGATGGGCCGCGATAGCGACACCTCCCTGGCGATGAATGTCGGCAATAACGTCCGCGGCCGATTGTCTCCAGTTGATGTGCTTGTCTATTCCCACGGCGATGATATGAAAGCCCGGCGCGGTAACCTCTTCGCCAACAAGAACTGTCGGCCCTCCCACGAGGCGGGAATACCACCGGCCAGCCCTGGCGGCGAAGACTCGATTGTGATCCGTGATCGCAAAGGCGTGCAGCCTCTGTTGACGAGTACGAGAAACAAGACCGAAGGGAGAGAGCATGCCGTCGGCCAGGAAGCTGTGTACGTGAAAATCGGCTTCGACAACATCGTAACCGCCGCGTCTCACAACCGGAGTATCGGGTGCACGGTCTGCGAAGGTTCCGCCTATAAAGCCGATGAGTACTAAGATTCCGGACGTGATTCGTATCATGATAATGAGGTGATGCGATGAAGCGGAATGCTCTCAGTCACTACTAACAAAGAAACGACGATGCCCCAAAGTAAAACCGTATAAAGCACGAGCAGAGCACTCGCGCGCAACTTCGAAAGCTCTAACGCTGCTCTCAGGAAGGCGAAACTGGTAACACTCGACCAAATGCACGCAGCGAGGAAAGTTACCGGCAGTATCCATCCCCATTCAACCGGCCAGAGGTAAAACTGCTTCGACGGGAAGAACAGACAAGTCGCGGCGATAGTGAGCCACCAGATCAGCGATGGGCCATAACCCATGAAAAATAGGTCTATTGCTTTCGAGGTTGAGAGTCGACGGCGGCCGAAGACGACTACGATGACGCACATCAAAACTCCCTGCAAAATTGGTACGAAGCCCCAGAAGACCATGCCATCTAGTAACAACGAAACAGTCAAACGGCCTGAAACGGTTAGCGAGACGAACGAGCCAATGACAAGTGCCACGAACAACGGCCGTCGGATCATTACCCATACGCCAGAGTCGTCAGCGTCTGTCGACAACTGCCGGTAAGTCGACGCCGGTCGCAGCATCACTCTTAATTCGTCCGACCAGTAGGTTTTCATGATGAAAGTGGCTTTGCCTCAGAAGTCAGGCTCCATGCTTGGATCGGGTCAGTAAAGGGAGCGGTAGCGACCTGGTCAACGGTAGGAGTTCAAGCAACCCGAATCAGAACAGGTACGGAACCATACGTTTCGTGACTTTCGCATATTCGATGTATTCCGGGTACTTCTGTTTCACCAGGTGCTCTTCACACATCATTCGCACGAGCGCACCTAGCAGCAACAGTATTCCCAACGCGGCACTTACCAAAGACCAATGAACAACGATCGCACCCCAGCCGAAGAGACATGCTGCGGTATAGATGGGATGGCGTATGAATCGGTAGGGGCCTGTCGTAACTAGTCCACCTGCTGTGGCATTCGCGGCAGCATGAAAGCTTCGACGTCCGAAGGTTATGCGAGCCCATATCATCAGCGCGACGGCGATTACCTGAAGAGCGATAGCAACGGGCTGAGCCGTGAAGAGCACACCGATCATATAGAGGCCAACCAATGCGCCAATCATCACGAGCAGTCCAAGGATAGAAATCACCTTCAGCATGGGCCTAACATTATTACGCAGCATCAGGTAACCGTCTATCCGAATCTGGGTGTAGGATGTTTTTGGGTTGATGATTGAGCGCGGGTTTAACCCGCTAGGAAAAGAGCAACTGCGTGATTGTACTTACCTCGTCTGAAGTCGATAACCTGCTGACGAAGTTATGCATCGACCTTGGATTCTGCCTTCCTCCGCTGGCCATTTCGGAACTTCAGAATTCACCTCCCGAGGATATTGATTCTTTCACCGATGCTGTGTTCCGTGCCGAAGATCTCGACCCACTCGCTGAGCCACGATTGCGTGCACAAGTTCGCGCAATGGTTAGCGACGCGTTCGTCAGAGCGGCTCGAACGCGGACTCATAGATGATTCAAATCTCGCCCACGGCAGTGGGCGGATTCGTTCAAGTATCTATATAAAAGTCTTCTGCTAACATTTTGAATCCCGCCAGCGGAAGCTGGCGGATCGTTCAGGTCCTTACTATTTATTTTGCTCGATGAATAGTTTGGACTTGAAGTATCCGCCCACTGCCGTGGGGCGGGATTAAAATCGGTTAGGAAATGGGGGTATAGAAAGGACTTGAACAATCCGCCAGCTTCCGCTGGCGGGATTTGGGACTAATCATGCGGTGGCGCCGAGCACACCGCACCATTGTGTCGTCAACGATCCTGGAAACGATTCGAAAAGGAGGTCATCGACGTAACACCACCCCCAACCCTCACCCGCTTCGAAAGATTGCATTATGGGATGATTGGTGAGTGGAAGTGCTTGGCCGCGTGTTTATTTTTTGAATCATCGCAGCAGCCTACATGACCGCAGGTTACGCAAAGTCGCAAATGAAGCCATCGGTCGCCGATCTTCAAACACTCTTCACAACCGTTCTGCGTTCGCGGAGTCACATTGCGAATTTCAAATAAATGCGAACAGCAATTCATGATTCAAATCCTCCTGATGCTCGGCCCCGAGATGGTGGAAAGTATCCTCTTCCGGTGCACCCTCTGGGTCATCCAGGGTTATCAGCAACTCCAAATCTACTTCGCTCATGGTGAAACTCCCTGAGTACCACTTAGTTCATGCGACAGTCGTTATCGTTGAAGGCCGGCGCCTTTTCCGGACGCCAGACCCGCGGATTGTCTAAGCCAGTCTTCGAAACGAATCTCGCCGAGTAGCGCGCCACCGCCTGGTACGAGTGAGTACTCGCTCAACTCAGTTCCGAAGTAACGCGCGTGCGGATCAGCAATCACCTCGCGCGGATCGTTACGCGCGCTCAGGTCAAGACGAATTAGTTCATCGAAGCGGAATTGTTCGGGGCCGCCCACCTCAACGATTCCATTCAACGGTGGTCCCATTGCGACTCTTGCCACGGCACTCGCAACATCATCAGCCGCCATGGGCTGGAATCGCACGGGCGGCAGGCGAACCGTATTGCCCTCAGTAGCTGAGTCGGCGATGCGATTGACGAACTCGAAGAACTGCGTCGCGCGTACGATAGAGTAAGGAATCGAGGACTCTCTAATCAGTCTCTCCTGAGCGACCTTCGCACGGAGGTAGCCGCTGTCGGGCAGACTGTCACAGCCAATTACTGACAATGCCACGTGATGTCCGACACCGGCCGTCGTTTCATAGCTGAGCAAGTTACCGGTCGAGGTTTTGAAAAAATCCATCACAGGCGCATCGTCGAACGACGGCGAATTCGACACATCGACGACGACAGACGCGCCCTCGAGAACTTCAGCGAGTCCTTCGCCGGTCAAGGTATTCACGCCCGAGTTTGGCGACGCCGGCACAGCCTGATAGCCGCGCTCATTCAGCTTCGATACAACCTTTGACCCGATAAGCCCGCTGCCGCCGATGACCACAATCTTCATATTCATAGTTGACTCCTAATTTGTGAATGCTCACTCCTTGAACGGAGAGTTCAGCAAGTAGTGTACCGTTGACAGCGGCTTATAGCCCGGTACAAAACGCTCGCCAAAATCGCGCGCGAAGTTGTCATACGTCGTCTCTGGACGCGTCTCTACGATGCGGCAGACCGCGTGCGTGAATTGTTTCTTCATTTCCAACCGCGGAAACGCCTCGACGATCTCAGCGACCTCAGGCCCGTTAAGCGCCTCGTAACCCCAACCGCCCCAATCCAGACCAATACCCATCGTGCTCAGAGCGACTTCGGCCTCTTTGTACAGGGCAATGGAAGGAGTGGAGTTGAGTGCAACCGTGTCCCAGATCAACTGGACCTGCCGTTCGTTAAGCTTCTGATCACGCGCGAACGCGCGCGCTGCATTCGCTCCTTCCACTTCAAACCGGAGCGGCCCATTGAAGTCTTCCGTCAAACCAACGTCGTGGAGGATTGTGGCTATAGCGAGAACTTCGCCGTCATGCGCAGTCTGTTTACGTTGCGCGATGATGGATGCAAAGAGCCACGATCGCATCGCGTGATTGAACAGGTATGGCTCAGTCCGCGCGCGTGCGAACTCTATGGCCCGAGAAATCACTGGCGTGTCGGGGACCACGACGCCAGCCAGTAAACGTGACGCGATGCCGGTTCTCGTTGCACTCATTTCACGCTCCCGCGGATTTGGTTTGTAATGCGGGAATCCGCGCGTCGATCCAGTCGGTGATGTCCTTCATCACGACCTCTTTGTCGAGATCATTTAGCAGGTCGTGATAGCTCCTTCGAAAGTTGATTCCTTCATTTGCAAATCTCCTTGTCGCTGTTTTGGTGTTCATTCCAACTCAGGCATTGGCCACTCGGTGACTCTCATCCTTGATGAAGGCGAGCAGTTCAGCGTTGATCTGATCCTGATGTGTGGCGGTAATGCCGTGCGGCGCTCCTGGGTAGTAGATGTCCTTCGCGCCTTTGATGAGTTGTGCCGACTTCCTCGCAGAATTCTGCACCGGAACGATCTGGTCGTCCTCGCCGTGAAGCACCAAAGTAGGTACATCAAACTTCTTGAGGTCTTCCGTGAAGTCTGTCTCGGAGAACGCTTTGATGCTCTCATACGCGTTCTTGAGGCCGGATTGCATGCTCCAGGCCCAAAACTGATCGAGCACACCTTGCGAGACAGTAGCGCCGGGACGGTTGGCTCCGTAGAACGGACTTGCGAACTCTTTGTATGTCTGCGAGCGGTCTTTAAAAAGTTTCGCACGAAGGTCGTCGAATATCTCGATGGGCAACCCTTCGGGATTGGTGTCGGACTTCAGCATAAGCGGTGGTACTGCGGCAATGAGTACGGCTTTTGCGACTCGGCTCGTTCCGTGGCGGCCGATGTATCGCGCGACTTCTCCGCCTCCGGTGGAGTGACCCACGAGCGTGACTTGCTGGAGATCGAGAACTTCGATCACTGCCGCAAGATCGTCGGCATACCCGTTCATGTCATTGCCGGATGACGCCTGGCTGGACCGACCGTGGCCACGCCGATCGTGTGCGATCACGCGGAAGCCGTTCTGTTCCAGGAAGAGCATCTGCCCGTCCCACATGTCGGCATTCAACGGCCAGCCATGCGAGAACGTAATCGCCGGGCCGCTACCCCAGTCCTTGTAGTAAATCTGCGTTCCATCGTTCGTCGTGATAGTACTCATCACAGTCTCTCCTTACGATAATTGCGAACCTCAGATTGCATGTGGCGGATTCTGCGCCGGATGGTTTTTTACCAAAACCCTAGATGGTGCTACCGGAAAATCACCCAATCGAGTTAGCGCGAGACACGAGCGATAAGTAGTGCGGTAGTAGTGTGTTGCTGGTTTCTCTTCAAACAGCGGGGGCAAGCCCCTCTTCCTGACTTGTTTTATTCTCAGTTGCGCAAACGTCAAATGGACACTTGAATCAAAAAATAGAACAAGTCAGGAAGAGGGGCTTGCCCCGCTTTAACCGATCCTTGAGATAGAGAAAGTTGGCTAATGTCGATGTGCGGCTGTAAGATCCGTCGAAATTAAGAACTGCACTGAGCAGACAGACTATGGATCATTCTCAGCCAATCACTATTTTGAGCGTCGAAGATCATCCCGTCTTTCGTGAAGGTCTGAGTGCAATTATCGGCTCCCAGAAGGACATGCTGCTCGTCGCGCAGGCTTCGAATGCCGCAGAAGCCATTGCCGAGTTTCGGACTCATCAGCCGAACATCACGTTGATGGATCTACGTCTGCCGGGTGTTAATGGGACTGAGGCGGTGATTTCGATTCGGAAAGAGTTTCCGGACGCTCGGATCATCATGCTCACCACGTGGGACAGCGACGGCGAGATCCAGCGAGCGTTGAAAGCCGGGGCCTCGGCCTATGCCCTTAAGAGTATGCCCAAGGACGAATTGCTAGGGGTGATCCGGTCGGTCCATTCCGGGAAAAAATATATCCCACCGGAGATCGCAGCGCGCGTCGCCGAGCACATCGGCGAGGACGAGTTAACCAGCAGGGAATTAGAAGTGCTGCGACTCATCCACGACGGGCATCGCAACAAGCAAATTGCCTACCGGCTCGCGATTGCAGAGACGACAGTCAACTTCCACATCAAGAACATCGTCGGCAAACTCGGTGCAAACGACCGAACGCATGCGGTGACCATCGCGCTCCGCCGCGGGTTGCTGCAAGTCTAACTCCAACGCCTTCGGCGTATTTCCTCCAGAGTTCAAACTATGCAGTACGAAATCCTGTAGAGAACTACAGTGGCACTCCTACTAGTTTTGGTGTGTTGGGAAATCTTCCGCTTCGATACAGTCAACAGACCTCAGGGGCAACCTCGAATTGTCGTTGCCTCGGTGTTGGTTTGGTTTGCATAATTCGATGTGGAGAGTTCCTTACATCTGTTTTTTCCTCTTTGTCCTCTGTCCTTCATGGTATCAGACGCTATGGTTTTGCCTCTCTTGTGCCATTCTCGTTTTAGCCGTGATGTGGGTAGTGTGCCGCTTACGCCTGCGAATACTTGCAAGAGCAATTCACACACGTTTTGATCGGCGCCTGGCTGAGCAAACTCGTATTACACGCGAACTTCACGACAACATGCTCCAAACAATTCAGGGCAGCAAGTTTGTCGCCGACGACGCTTTGGACAAACCCAACGATACCGCTCACATGCGCATCACTTTGGAGAAGCTATCAAACTGGCTCGGCCACGCTACCCAGGAAGCGCAGGCCGCACTCAATTCTCTTCCCACTCCAGAGGTGGAAAAAAATGACGACTCTCACACCATCGATTAGATAAGCCCTACAGAAAAGTCTAGGTTGATTTTTACGCTTTCGGGGATTTTGCGAAAGTTGGGATAGGTCTATCTTGTCGCCGAAGTCGAGGGTGGAAGTTAACAACTTCAGAAAGGGAACACAGGGATGAACAGTCAAGTAAGTGCTTTAACCTTTTCGGTGAACCCCGAAGCTGCCGCTTCGTTTCACGACGAGGGCGTGGTGATTCTACACACTGGTACAGGCCGCTTGTTCACTGCCAACCAAACTGGCGGCCGAATCTGGCGTGGCGTCGAACAGCAACTGCCATTGGAAGCAATTGCGAAAGGAATCAGCGACGACTATCAAGTCGCTCCCAGCACCGCATACGAACACACGATCTGCTTTCTGGCGGCACTTGAACGTCAGGTACTGATCCACAGAGAGGTCGCGTCATGAAAACGTTGAGGCTTTTCAGTCGAGCGCTGTACGAAATCCTGCGCTACGAAGTGATTGTTTCGTTGCGAGGTTCGGGACGCATTCTGTCGCAGTTGAAGCGGCAATCAATTGCAACTCAACCAACGAGTGAGGAATTAGAGAAAGCAATCTGCGACGCGGTCCATCTCGCCACTTGTTTCTATTGGAAGCCGGTGCTTTGCCTGCAGCGCGCTGTATGTACGGTCCGATTACTCCGAAGACACGGCATCTTCGCAAGACTCGTCATCGGCTATCGACCGTCGCCGTTCTTCTCGCATGCCTGGGTAGAGGTAGACGGGCGAGTCGTGTATGGCTCCGCAGCCTACCAGAAAAGATTATTGCCGCTGCACGTTGCCTGACGGAGGAAACGACGTTGTTTATTAGTACACAAAACCCGATTGCGCTCGATCACTCGCGCCCTGAGAACGGCGGAATCGAAGTCCTGCACTGGGATGGCAGGCTCGATAATCGAGACGATCTGTTGCTGCGATTGAGGGATTCGCTGAAAGGCGACACCGGTAACAGCGCAATCGCACGCGCGGTCTATGAACGTTGGGGTGTTGATGGTTTCATCCACCTGATCGGCGATTGGAGTGTGGTTATTCGCGATCGCGCCGATGGTTCAACTGTACTCGCGAGCGATTTCGCCGGAGTGCGCCCGCTTTATTACCACGTAAATGGAGGAAACGTGCTGTGGTCCAGTCGCCTGGAAACTCTGGTAGCTCTGACCGAGATCTCTGAGCTTGACGAGCAATACATCGCCGGCTTCCTGCTGTGTGGTGGTTATCCTAACCGCACGCCTTACAAAGACATCTATTCCGTTCCTCCGGGTCACGCAGTATGCGTCTCGTCTGAACGCACAGCGATTCAGCGGTTCTGGTCCATGCCGGTCGGCGATACGATCGAGTACCGGAATCCGCGCCGGTACGAAGAAGAACTTCGTGAGTTATTTCGAACGGCAGTTACCGTTCGCTTCCAGACTGACTCGCCGGTTCTTGCCGAGCTGAGCGGCGGTCTTGATTCGTCATCTGTTGTTTGTGTGGCAGCAGACCTGATGCGTCGAGGAGCCGTACCGGCAAGAGGTCTCACCGGGTTGAGCTTCGTCTGGGATAACTCGTTGGACGTCCCGTTCATTAGCGACGTCGCTGCGCATTGTGGAATTGAGTGCGTCGAGATCCCAACGCAAAAGGTACCAATCATCACTGAAAGACAAGTTGGGGAAGTAATGCCGGAACCTTTTCAACCACTGCGCCGGTCGATTGCGACGATAGCGCGCCAGCTTAATGCCAAAACCATTCTCACCGGACAGGCCGGCGACCTGATGATGGGAAACTGGTTCGACGACAGTCTCCAGGTTGCAAAATCACTGCGAAGCTTTCGTCTCAATCGCGCATTTGATGAAGCGCTCGCATGGAGCAAGCTCCTGCGAGTTCCTATCTACCGGATCGGTTTGCAGGCGGTGAAGGCATGTCTACCGCCATCGATCTCACCATCGCAGACGTACGCAGCAGCCGACGGTTCGTACGCGCCGAAGAGTATTGAAACCTCTTTGACGACCAGCTTTCCCCGCCGTACGGGCTTCGACTCAGAGCACTTATTTTCAAATTCCTGGAAGTACGCACCTCCGGAGCGTCGCAAGCACTTGCGAACGCTTGCAATGATGCTGGAACTGCGCCAGCTACAAATTCCCGAACCATTACAACACCTGGAATATACACACCCGTTCGCGCATCGCCCGCTCGTTGAATTTCTGATGAGCGTGCCCGCGGACATTCTCTGCGGTCCGGGCGAGCCGCGCCTGTTGATGCGTTCGGCTTTCTCCGATTACTGGCCCACGAAGTTGCGGGCGCGCCGATCCAAGGCCGTGTTCAATACTCCGTGGCAGGCTGCACTACGACCATTGGCGCGAGCACTAGCCAGTGCGAAGCAATTGCAGGTAGTTGAAGGAGGAATTGTGGACCACGCCAGTCTCGTGTCACGGCTTGATCGTCTTAGCCACGGACTGGAGTGCAACGAGCACCAGTTGCGGCAGATCATCATGCTCGAACTGTGGTTGCGCAATCGCGAGAGTAATGAACAAAACAGATTATCTAAAACTGAAGAAAGGAGGCGGGTCCGATGCAAAACGTTTACGAAGCTCCAGCGCTTACATTGATTGGTGAAGCAAACGACATCGTCATGGGTTTCAGTTCGGGCGGTGATGACCTTCCGAACCAACTCGCGTTCGACTTTGAATTCGAACAGGACTAGCCAAACGGCCCACAGAAGGCACATAAAACACAATAATCATGTTCGATCATTCGTGTTCTTTGCGCCTTCTTGTGGCACAATTTGGAATCATGAGCAGCCGTATTCGAATCTTATCGGTAGACGATCACCCGATGTTACGAGAGGGAATTGCCGCGGTGCTTGAGGGTGAAGATGACATGGAACTTGTTGCTGAAGCCAGCAACGGGCGCGAAGCGATCGAACAGTTCCGCACTCATCTACCCGATGTGACTCTGATGGACGTGCAGATGCCGGAGGTCAACGGTATCGATGCGATTGCGAAGATTCGCGAAGAGTTTCCGCACGCTCGCATCATCGTGCTGACTACCTATAGCGGTGACGCGCAGGCGTCTCGCGCCTTCAAAGCCGGGGCCTCCGGGTATCTCTTGAAGAACATGGTGCGGAAGGAGTTGATCGATACGATCCGAACAGTTCACGCCGGTAAAAAAAGAATTCCTCCCGAAATCGCGATGGGAATGGCCGAGCACCATAATGACGACGCCTTGACTGAACGTGAGATCGAAGTCTTACGAGCCGTGGCAGCGGGTAATGCGAACAAGATCGTGGGCCAACTGCTCAAGGTCTCCGAAGAAACGATCAAGGCACACATGAAGAGCATTCTTTCCAAGCTGGGCGCGAACGATCGAACGCATGCTGTAACGATTGCCGTGAAGCGGGGCATTATCGAGATCTAATTTTCGTGCTTTGAATTCCTGCTCCAAAATCGACTGAACCAGAACTTATTCCGTCTTTCAGACGAGCCTCGATACGCGGTCGCTCCGGGAACCGTTAACTCCACCTCCGTGCCTGTTTCCGGCCTGCTCCAAAATCTCAATTGACCACCGATTTTTTGAGTCCGCTCTTGCATGCCCCGGAGTCCCCAGTGACCAGAACGCCCGCCCGCGCCAAGGATCTGCGGATCGATCCCGCGGCCGTCGTCACGAACGCGTAGTCGAAACTGGCGCGAGTCATAGGCGATCTCGGCCTCGACTTGCTGAGCATTCGAGTGACTAAGAGCGTTGATGATGGCCTCGCGCCCGATGCAATAGCACTCCTCTAGAACGAGGGGATGTAAATCACGGACGTGGCCCTCAACTACCGTCTTGAAGGTTGCATTCCCACCTTGCGACGTTTCTTCGGCGACGGAACGGAAGGCGGCCGGCAAATCACTCAGTGATGCAGAGTTGACCCGCAGGTTCTGAATACGATCTCTGCCTTCCGCCAAGACCTGGTCTGCGTGGTCCAGGGTTTTTTCGAGGGCATTGTGAGCCGGCGTATCAGCGGGTATCTGTCTCGAAATTGCATGAAACTTCAGAATCAGACCTTGCACGCCTTGTAGCAGCGTGTCGTGTAAATCCCGAGCGATGCGCTCCCTTTCTTCAAGACGTTCCTCCATTCGCCCGCGCACTTGCCGAGCCACTTGTTGCAACCGCAGTTGATAAATCACAACAAGTCCGACAAGGAAGAAAACGACGGCGGCAACGCGGAACCAGGTGGTCTGGTAGTACGCGGGTGCGATGGTGAAGTCGAGGTATGTGCCGGCCTCGTTCCATACGCCTCTGTCATTAGAAGCCATGACGCGGAAACGATAGTTGCCCGGCGGAAGGTCGTTATAAAAAGCCTGACGGCGGTTGGTGACCCCCTGCCAATCGCGATCGCGCGGTTCCAGTTTGTAGCGGAACAGGTTCTTTTCCGGAGCGACGAAGCTGAGCGCGGTGTAATCGATTTGTAGATCTCTTATCAGCGGAGGCAAACGCAAACTTCCGTTCGCAGTGCTGTCGTAAGTCTTGCGATCCGCGATCAACTGTTCGACGTGGACTGGTGGTGGGAGATTATTGAAGGGAAGATGTTTCGGATCGAGGACGTTCACACCATCCAGTCCAAAGAACCACAAACGGCCATCGGCAGCCTGAGTCACCGGTGGACTGAAATGACTGCCGCTCGAAACACTTCGTACGCCGTCAGACGTATCGAGAACCATCAGCGGGATCGCTGGCTTAGCATCTTTATCCTTAGTAACGGCGACCATCCAGTTATCCAATTCGGACCGAGTGATGCGGATCAGACCGCACGCTGTCTCAAGCCACACCGAATCAACCGTGTCTTCAGCGATCCAGTGAATCGTGTCGCACGGCAATCCGTTTCTGTTGGTCAGGGTGGTTAGGTGACCGTCTTTCAACCGGCTGAGACCGCCGTCAGTCGCGGCCCAAAGCGAACCGTCGCGACCTACACGCAAGTAGTTGACTCGGCCTTGTGCAAGTCCATCGCCCGCGGCGTATGATTCGCGAATTTGATTGCCGTTGAAATGAGCAATGCTTCCGAGAGCGAATCCGAGCCATAAACCGCCGCGCGAAGGATCAGCTACCATGGTGCTCGCCGGATCTTTGTGACCGAGATCGGTCCAGGCAATCTGTTCCGCCACGACTTCGCCACGCAATTTGATGAGGCTGGCATGCTCGTTTGCAACCCAAAGGTTTCCGGCGGTGTCCTGTGCTACGGCAGTGACTGCACCTGGTGTGGTACTTACAAGATGAAAACCGTCGCCCTCGAAGTAACCGAAACCGGCCGGAGTCGAAGCCCAGATCCGGCCGTTATCGTCCTGGAAAAGAGAATGGGGAATAAGTCCATTCACTTTGCCGTCTCGTCCGAAGGTCGCAAACGAACCATTAGACCATCGATTCAAGCCCGCAAACGTGCCTAGCCAAATGCTCCCGTCTTTCGCAGCCAGTACGGACCACACAGTCGGATAAAGCAGGCCCTCGTTTCTTCCAAACGTGACGATTGCAAAATCGCGAAAGCGATCCAGGCCGTTAATGGTTGTTACCCAAATGTTCTTCTCCAGATCTTCAAAGAGCGCGTAGATGTTATCGCCTGAAAGGCCTTCGGAACTGGCGTACACATCGGCCTTTCCGTTGTACGCATGTATGAGACCGCGATCGGAGGTTCCGATCCACAAGCCACCATCGCGATCGCGGAGAATTCTTCTGGCGGTGAAGTGATCGGTGACACCTGCGAGTGAATACGGTGCCGCTTTCCCATCAAAGAATCGATAGAGTCCGCCCTTCCAGCCGATCAGAAGTGTGCCGTCAACGTCTTCACCAATGCCCTGGATACCATTGAGTTCGCCGGGCAGGGGATAGAATTGTGGTGGACCAGGTCTGAAGCGCCAAAGTCCATCCTTCACTCCCGCCCACAGATTGCCCTTGCTGTCCTCGAACAAAGTAAAAGCTCCCCGTCCGAGCGCGCCATCATCTCCGTCGCAATGGACACTGCTGTTTTGAATAGCACACAGGCGCCCGGTTGTTATCGTGATACCACTCACCCAAATTGTGCCTTCGTGATCCTCGATAATCTTGAAGATGTATCGTCCGGCAAGTTCTGCGTATTGAGTAAGCTTGCCGTCCTTCCACCTTGCCAGGCCTCTCGACGTACCAATCCAAAGACTCCCGTCGCGTGCAGCGAGGAGGCTCATGATGCTGTTTGAGGGGAGCTGTTGGTCCGACGGCGGCTGCCATGGGACGTTGCGCATGCCGTCGAAGCGAAGCAGACCGGACGCCGTACCCAGCCACAGGTAACCGTCTGGCGTTTGTGCGATTGCCTCGATTGATTCTCGGGCAAAGCCGTCACGAACCTTCCATGACGTATGCGAGTATTGGCTGACGTGAATTGATGGGTTTAGAGCGAGTGCAGAATTACAACAGACCAGCAGGATGCAAGTCGAGACGATGACGATAGGGAAGTCGAGTACGTGTGATCTTCGTTGAGTTGATCCCCACATGTGGCGCAGATGTTACCGTAACTTAACCAGCGGGCGCCTCCTTGGAGTGCGGTGACTTGTCACCGCTTTGGTAAAAATACTAAAGCGCCAACAAGTTGGCGCACTCCAAAGTAGTACGCTGGTGTTGCAGCTGCGTCATCCCTCTTTAGGGTGGTTGGGCCGGCACTCGTTCCGGGATTGACGCTGGGCCGCGTCTCGAAGTAGCCTGAGCCAACCCGTTTACTATTTGGAGGTTCGGAAAGATGCGCTCGGTTGCTGCATTGGTATTCCTCCTCCTCACCCCGGTTTTGTTTGTACAAGGTCAATCCACGAATGCTTCTCTTTCAGGTCGCATAACCGATCCTGCAAAGGCGCTTGTCGTCGATGCGAGAATCGTGGCCACTCGCCTAACCACGAATGAGCGTTACGAAACGACGACCAACGGTTTAGGCGAATACCGTCTCGCGAACCTGCCGCCAGATACCTATCATCTCGAAATTGAAAAGCCCAGCTTTAAGAAATTGCGCAAGCCGAATGTGATCCTTCACGTTCAGGATATTGTCAGGATCGATCTCGAACTCACGGTCGGAGAACTTTCTGAAGCCGTGTCCGTGCAAGCCGGCGCACCGGTGTTAAATACTGAGTCAACGACGGTGAGCACGGTTGTAGACCGCTCTTTCGTCGAGCGCATTCCGCTGAATGGCCGCAGTTTTCAAACCTTGATAACTCTCACGCCCGGTGTCGTTTTGACGACGACGTCTCAAAACGATCAAGGCCAGTTCAGTGTGAACGGACAACGCGCCGATGCAAATTATTTCACGGTCGATGGAGTCAGTGCCAACTTTGGTGTCACTGGCGCGCCAACGCTTGTGCAATCTGCCGGAGGAGCGTTACCTGCACTCAGCGCTTCGGGTGGCTTCAACAGCCTGGTATCGGTGGATGCGACACAGGAGTTTCGCGTGCAGACGTCTTCATTCGCCCCGGAATTTGGACGCACTCCCGGGGGCCAGATTTCGATCGCGACACGCTCGGGCACGAACGCTCTTCACGGCACCGTATTCGAGTACTTCAGAAACGACGTGCTGGACGCACGAGATTGGTTTGTGAATGCTGCCGGTTTACCAAAACCTCAGACACGGCAGAACGACTTTGGCGGTGTCATCGGTGGTCCAGTCCGTAAAGACAAGACGTTCTTCTTCTTTTCTTACGAGGGTTTGCGATTGCGCCAGCCCTCGAGTTTGCAAACTGCGGTGCCGGATAATGCTTCTCGACAAGCCGCGCCTGCCGCTTCGCGACCGTTCCTGAACGCGTACTCGATTGCGAATGGACCTGCCCTTGGTCTCGGACTCGCACAATTCAACGCGTCATTTTCCAATCCATCGACGCTGAACGCTTACAGCATTCGCCTGGACCACGTGTTGACGTCGAAAGCGAGTCTGTTTGCTCGATACAACTACTCGCCGTCGAGCGTCGAACAACGTGCTCCCTTCTTCTCATTGGGAAGAGTACTCAGCACGCGCAACGTCATGTCATCCTCCATACACACGTTCACAACCGGAATGACGCAATTAATAACTCCCGAAATCAGCAACGAAGTACGCGCGAACTACAGCAACAACCGAGTCACTATCAACTATGCGATCGATAATTTCGGCGGCGCTGTTCCACTTCAGGATGCGATGTTGTTTCCCGAACCCTTCACGTCAGCGAACAGCCTTTTCCTGTTTGTCGTTGGAGGCGCCGGAGAGTATGCGCAGGGGAAACAAGGAGTCAACGAGCAGCGTCAGATAAACCTGCTCGACAACCTGTCTGTCATCAAGGGCTCGCACCAGTTGAAGTTTGGCATCGACTATCGCTGGCTCGCACCGTTCACCAACCCGTTCGTTTACCGGCACTTTTTTTTCTTCTCGGGAGTAAACCCCAATCCCGGAGGGGCGCTTTCGGGAACCGTTTCATTTGCGCAACCAACTGCTTATCAGGGGAGCGCTCTGCTGTCGCAAAACCTTTCGCTTTACGGCCAGGATACGTGGAAGATCTCGCCGCGACTCACAGTGACTTACGGTTTGAGATGGGACGTTAATCCACCGCTAAGAGGGAAGGACGCCGCCAGTGATCCTTTTACGGTCAATGGTCCCGGCAGTCCCGCCACAATGACTCTGGCGCCGCGCGGCACACCGCTTTATGAAACGACTTACGGGAACGTGGCTCCGAGAATCGGGTTCGCTTATCAGTTTCAGGGAATAAGAAAATGGGATGCAGTTGTGCGGGCGGGGTTCGGCGTGTTTTTTGATCTTGGTCAGGGGTCGCTTGGAGGCGTCGCGAGTTTCTTTCCTTACCTTATCTCGAGGAACCTGGCGCTCGCACCGTTTCCTTTGAGCGCACAAAACGCCGCGCCTCCGGCATTCACGACAAACCCACCGGTAAGCACAATCTTTGCTGTCGATCCTCATTTGAAGTTACCGCGGACGTACCAGTGGAATCTGGCTTTGGACCAGTCGATCAAAAGCAATCAGACTCTTTCATTAACTTACATCGGCGCGACCGGGCGTGACTTGCTTCGAACGACTCAGTTTTCAAATCCCAATCCGAATTTTCAGTCAGTGATACTCACCGACAACAGCGCCACCTCTGATTACCATGCACTGCAGGTTAAATTTCAGCGACGCTTGTCGCGCGGCTTGCAGGCGTTGGCTTCATATACTTTCTCACACTCAATTGATATTGCGTCCAGCGATGCGAGCAGTAACTTCAACACCGTGGCTTCGATCGCGGCTCCGAACGTGGACCGCGGGAATTCCGATTTCGATATCCGGCATTCATTCACTGCCGGTACGACTTACGATTTGCCGCCGCCATCCGCTTCCGGAATCATGCACGACGTTTTTGGAAGCTGGTCTGTCGAGAGTTTTATCTTTGCGAGGTCGGCTCCGCCGGTGAATGTTGCCGGCGCGACTTTCGTTGCTGCGGGGATCTTACTCGCGCCGCGACCAAACCTGAACGCCGCCGTCCCACTGGAGCTTCACGGTTCACAATTTCCGGGCGGAAAGATTTTCAATCGTGCCGCATTTACACCAGCACCACTGGGAACTCAGGGCAACTTCGGACGCAATGTGCTGCGCGGGTTTGGCGCGTGGCAGGCGGACGTTGGCGTGCAGCGGCAATTTCAGCTGACTGAAACGTTAAAGCTCCGTTTCCACGCTGAGTTTTTCAACCTCTTCAATCACCCAAACTTCGGCAGTCCGACAAATCTTCTGACCAGCCCGTTGTTCGGTCGCTCGACGCAAACGTTGGCGAACAGCCTTGGTGCAGGTGGCGCGAACGGAGGATTCAATCCGCTCTATCAAATCGGCGGCCCGCGCTCGATCCAGTTCGCCCTCAAGCTTCAGTTTTGATCCTGAATAAGGCTGCGCACCCACCCGCTACCGCGAGGTGGTTCTGACCCTGTCCAGACTGGTTCGACCCTTCGATACAGTCAGAACCACCACGCGGTAGCGGGTGGGCGCGTAGCCTTGGTTGGTCCCTACCTCAAAAGAGTTACTGAAGCATAGCCTCAATGCGGGTACTCGATTTTGAGCGGAATCGATAACGTACGTATGTGCAAAGACTCTACTCCATGTTTCCTCAAGGTGGTCCCGGAATCGGATTACTACTTTTAAGACTAGCTGCCGCAGGAATGTTTGCTTTGAACGTTACGCAGCGTCTGGATTTGTCTACTAACACGCTGCATTTATCAATCCTCTCATTGCTCGTGATAGTTTGCACCGGTCTGCTGCTTGGGTTTTTGACACCCTTCCTCGCGATAGTTGCCTGTGCTGTAGCGTTGCTGAATCTGTTCTTCACCGCGCAGGGGATGAACGTGGTTTATGTTCTCAGGATATTAACCTCGGCTGCGCTCTTCTTTCTTGGCCCCGGCGCGTATTCAATCGACGCAAGACTGTTCGGACTACGTGTCGCGGTTGTCCGTCCTCGCAAATCGAAAGCCTAAGGTTACCCAGACATAACTCAATTGAGTTACTTCGTACTCGCACCATTTAGGGTTTCGAGAAAAAACGGCGCAGCGCAAAATTCTCACATCCTGAAGCGAGGTTGAAGCAGTCATGAATTCCGCAATAAAGATCATCAAACGCGTCACGTCAGGAAAACCGAACGCCGTTCCAGCTTCTGCCGACAAAACACGGCAGGAACGTGAACGCAATACCGCGAGCACGATCAAGCGGTGGGTCGCCGAATGGGAGCAGCGAAAGCATTCGCTATTCACAGTGAATTGACCGCATCGGAGATCACTATGCACGCGGCACTCAAACATGTGTTGGCTAAACGAAAGGCCCTCATCCTCACCACGGTCATTATCGCCGGCTCGCTCGTCCTGACAGTTGTGACATTTGCGCGTCGCTCAAATAAGACTGCGGTGAACGCACCGCGTCCGCTTGACGTGCAAGTGGTGAACGTTGAGCAGAAAGACGTGCCGGTTTACAGCGAATGGATCGGCACGACGGACGGCATGGTGAACGCAGAAATCAAAGCGCAGGTCACTGGCTATCTTCTCAGACAGGATTACAAAGAAGGTTCGTTTGTCACGAAAGGCCAGTTGTTATTTGAGATCGATCCGCGACCATTTCAGGCTGCACTGGACCAGGCACAGGGACAACTGGCGCAGTTCAAAGGACAGCTCGAACAAGCGAACTCGCACGTTCAGGAAGTGGAAGCGCAAGTGGCTCAGGCCAACAGTCAGCTCCTCCAGATGCAGGCGCAGCTAGCGCAGACGCAAGCGAATCAGGTCAAGACGCAACTCGATGTTAACAAGTATGCGCCACTGCTCGAGCAGAAGGCTGTAACACAACAGGAGTATGACAACGCCGCGCAGGCGAACGTCGTCGCGAAGGCTCAAGTGAAAGCCGCAGAGGCCAGTATCGAAACCGCGCGCGCGGGCGTACGCGCGGCAAACGCGCAAGTAGGGACGGCGAAAGCGGCAGTCGCTGCGGCGCAAGGCCAGATCGAAAATGCGAACGCCGCAATCCGCACAGCCGAGCTCAACCTGGGTTTCACGCGCATCATTTCGCCGATCGATGGTATCGCAGGGTTGGCCCAGGCGCAGGTCGGCAATCTGATCACGACTCAGAGTGCGCCGCTGACCACTGTTTCAACCGTCGATCCGATCAAGGTTTATTTCACGGTCAGCGAGCAGGAATATCTCAACTACACGAGACGCCACCCGACGGAGGAGGAAAGGGAAGAGGCGACCAGAAATCTCGAACTCGAACTAATTCTCGCCGATAGCACGACCTACCCGCAGAAAGGCAGTTTCTATTTCGCCGATCGACAGGTTGATCCGAAGACCGGTGCGATCAGGCTGGCGGGGACTTTCCCGAATCCTGACAACGTCCTGCGACCAGGGCAATACGGTCGTGTGCGCGCAGTGACTTCAACAAAATCAGACGCGCTGCTGATACCGCAACGCGCAGTCTCGCAGTTGCAGGGCGGCTACCAGGTCGCGGTCGTCGGAGATGACAACCACGTCGAGATCCGAAGCGTTAAGGTCGGCGACCGCACCGGTGCGTTTTGGATTATCGAAGAGGGCTTAAAGCCGGGCGAGTCAGTAGTCGTCGAAGGGCTTCAGCGGCTCAGACCGGGGGCGGTGGTAAATCCGAAGCCATACACAACGACGAAATGAATTCTCTGTTGCACAGAGGAGAACTCAAAACAAGCTGAAGTCATGATTTCCAAACTCTTCATCAACCGTCCCGTCGTCGCAATGGTAATCGCGATTATCACCGTCATCGGTGGGCTCGTCTCAATACGTGGTCTACCCGTCGCTCAGTTTCCTGAAATCGTTCCGCCGCAGATCATCGTTAACACCACTTATACCGGTGCGGATGCGGTGACGATCGAGCAGTCAGTCGCAACGCCACTCGAGCAGCAGATGAGCGGCGTGGACGACAAGCTCTACATGCAATCGACGAATGCAAACGACGGCACGATGACCCTCACCGTGACCTTCGACGTCGATACAGATCCCAATCTGGACCAGGTCAACGTTCAGAACCGCGTCGCACAGGCCCAACCGAATCTGCCGGCCGACGTGAACCAGTTCGGCCTGAGCCTGCGGAAGTCAACGGGCATACCAACGCTCGCCTTCGCCATCTATTCACCCCAGCAAACGCATGACTCACTCTTCCTCGCGAACTATGCGACGATCAACATCAATGACGCGCTCTACCAGGTGCCGGGCGTCGGCGAGGTACGGCTGTTTGGCGCGAGCGATTACGCCATGCGAATCTGGGTCAAGCCTGATTTTCTCGCCAAGCTCGGTTTGACCGTACCCGATCTTGCGCGCGCCGTTCAGCAGCAGAGTACTGTAAACCCCGCGGGCCAGATCGCTGCCGAACCCGCTCCGGCAGGCAAGGAGGTGACCTACACCTTGCGCGCGCAGGGACGGCTTCAGACGCCGGAAGAGTTCGGACAGATCGTGGTGCGCTCAAATCCGGACGGGTCGGTCGTGCGGCTCAAGGATGTGGCGCGGATTGAGCTCGGCGCGCAGAACTACCAGCAGGTCGCGCGCTTCGGCGGCAAGCCGGCAGGCATCGTCGCGGTGTTTCAATCGCCCGGCTCAAACGCACTCGCAGTAGCAGACGGCGTCAAGAAAACGATGGAGGAGTTGAAGCAGCGATTTCCTCCCGATCTCGATTACGCGATTGGTCTCGACACGACCCGGTCAGTGACTGAAGGCATCAACGAAATCATCGAGACGTTGGTGATTGCGATCGTGCTCGTCATCCTCGTCGTCTTCATCTTTTTACAGAACTGGCGTGCGACGTTGATTCCGATGATCGCCGTACCGGTTTCGCTGATCGGCACTTTCGCAGTCTTTCCCCTCCTGGGCTTCTCCATCAACACGCTCTCGCTATTCGCGTTAGTGCTTGCCATCGGTTTAGTCGTTGACGACGCGATTGTCGTTGTCGAAGCCGTCGAGCACCACATCGAGGGAGGCTTGAGTCCGCGCGAGGCGACGTTAAAGGCGACGGGGGAAGTGTCTGGTCCAGTCATCAGCATCGCGCTCATTCTTGCTTCAGTCTTTATTCCGGTCGCGTTTGTCAGCGGCATTCAGGGCCGGCTGAATAAACAGTTCGCCGTCACGATCGCCGTGTCGGTCATGATCTCGGCATTCAACGCGCTGACCCTTAGTCCGGCGCTCTCAGCCTTTATGTTGCGGCCGCGCAAACAATCACACGGGCTGCTGGCTCGATTCTTTGGTGCGTTCAATCGCTGGTTTGAAACAGCTACGCGAGGTTACATCAGCGTGAGTCGCGGATTAATTCGCAAGGCAGCTATCGGTGTGTTAATTCTGTCGGGCTTTGCACTGGCAGACGGCTTTTTCGGAAACAGACTGCCGACCAGCTTTCTCCCTGAAGAAGACTACGGCTACCTGTTCCTTAATATTCAACTTCCAGCGGCGGCCTCTCTCGAGCGAACCGACCAAGTCTCGCGCAAGATCGAACAGGTCCTGCAACACACTGACGGCGTGCAGTACTACACGACTATCAACGGCTTCAGTCTGTTGAATCGAGTCTCGGCAAGTTACAACGGTTTCTTTTTTGTCTCGTTGCAACCCTGGCACGAGCGCAAACAGACTGCGCAGGAAATCCAGCAGAGTGTGAACGCAAGGCTTGCGCGTGAGGTGCCCGAAGCGATTGCGTTTTTGTTTAGCCCGCCGGCGATTCCCGGACTTGGAAATGCCGGTGGGTTCTCGTTCTGGCTTCAGGACAGAAGTGGCGGGTCGGTCGAATTCCTCGAGCAGAATCTTAAAAAGTTTCTCGACGCCGCTCGCCAGCGACCTGAACTTGCCGGTGTCACATCGCAGTTTTCCGCGAGCACACCGCAGCTTTTCGCCGATGTCGATCGCGACAAGGTGCTGAAGCAGGGCGTAGACGTACGCGACGTATACCTGACGTTGCAGGCATATCTCGGAGGTCTTTACCTGAACCAGTTCAACCGCTTTGGCAGGCAGTGGCGTGTCTTCCTGGAGTCTGAGGGTGAAGAGCGTTTGAATGAACGTCAAATCGGGCAGTACTACGTGCGCAACAACGACGGCCAAATGGTGCCACTCTCGTCATTGATTGCGACGCGCCGTATCTCCGGTCCGGAATACACGAATCGCTTCAATCTCTACCGGGCAGCGCAGGTGATCGGGAGCGCGGCGCCAGGCTACAGCTCTGGTCAGGCGCAGGCGGCGCTCGAAGAAGTCGCGAAGCAAACGCTGCCGGCGGAGATTGGATATGACTGGGCCGATCTTTCATACCAGGAGAGAAAGGCTTCAGGAACGACAGCATCAGTGTTCGGATTATCGCTGGTGTTTGTGTTCTTGATACTCGCGGCTTTGTATGAGAGTTGGTCGCTTCCATTCTCGGTTCTGTTGACTGTTCCCGTCGCGGTCTTCGGCGCATTCCTTGGTCTTTGGTTGCGCGGTTACGACCTGGGCGTCTATGCACAGATCGGATTGATCGTATTGATTGGTCTGGCCGCGAAGAACGCGATTCTGATCGTTGAGTTTGCGAAAGCCGAATTAGAGAAAGGTCGCGATCTGATGGACGCGGCACTCGAAGGCGCTCGTCTGCGTCTGCGACCAATCCTGATGACGTCGTTCGCGTTCATTCTCGGATCGGCGCCTCTATGGATCGCTTCCGGCGCCGGCGCCGGAGCTAGACGCATTCTGGGTACCGTCGTGATCGTCGGTATGTTGGCGGCAACCATCATCGCGATATTTCTCATTCCTGTAACTTTTTATCTCGTTGAGAAGCTCACCCTGAGATTTCAAACGAGGCACTCGCCGAGCGCTGAAGCGCCACAAGCGGAGTCTGCGCCGGCGTTGGGAGAACGATGACGGCGATGACGAAGCGATTGATAGTTGCGGTTGTTCTCTTGAGTTTGTTGGCGGCGTCTGTCGTTGGGCAGACGCGAAATCAGCGTCCCCGGATTCCAGACGACTTTCGCGGCGCCGAGGTTACTTCCCGCAACTATGCGACTTCCATTGGCGACTTGAAGTGGTTTGAAGTCTTCAAAGACGAAGAGTTGCAGCAACTCGTGCGTACGGCGATTGTTCAGAACTACGATTCGCGTGCTGCCATCGCGCGCATCAACGCCGCACGCGCAAACCTGGGACTCGCACGATCCGAGCAGTTTCCTCAGATCTACGGCAGTGCGGATCTCACAACCGTACGTAACTCGAAGAATGGTCCATTAGGCGCCTTCGGCGGTGGCGCTCATAGCGTCGGCAGTTTCTTTTTGAATTTACTTTCATTCGAGGTGGATGTTTGGGGACGCGTGCGCCAGCAAAAGAAAGCGGCACGCGAGGAGTTGCGCGCATCGGAAGAGGATCGGAAGGCAGTGTTGACGACCGTCGTCGGGGATGTTGCCGCCGGATACTTCACCCTCATCGCTCTCGACAATGAGCTTGAAATCAGTAAGCGCACACTCGCGACGCGAGAAGAATCGCTTCGCATCATCGAGCTACGACAACAGGGTGGATTGGCAACCTTGCTCGAAGTGCGACAGGCCGAAGAGCTGGTCTATCAAGCGTCTCAAACTATCCCCGACACTGAACGCGCACTCGAGCAAACCGAGAATCTCATTAGTCTGCTGCTGGGCAACAATCCCGGCGCGATTAAACGTGGACGTGCGTTGGGCCAGCAAGAGGTGTTAACTGCAGTTCCCGCCGGAGTGCCGTCAGATCTCCTCGAACGAAGACCTGACATCCGTTCTGCCGAGGCGATTCTAGAGGCGAATGGCGCTCTTGTGAGTGTCGCAAAAAAGGCTTATTTCCCACGCATCAGTCTCACAGGAAACCTCGGATTTCAAAGTAACGCCCTCTCGAGTCTGTTTACTGGCGCGAGTCGCGCGTGGACATTCATTCCTGAAATAACAGCCCCGATTTTTACCGCCGGACGTCTGAAGTCGAACGTCAAGTTTGCGCGCGCTCAACAGGAACTCGCGCTCGTGCAGTACCAGCAAACGATTCAGAACGCTTTTCGCGAAGTGTCGGACGCGCTGGTCCAGTATCGGAAGATGAAAGAGGTTCGCGTACAACAGGAACTGTTGGTAACAGCGCTGCGAGACCGCTCGCGACTAGCCTACCTCAGGTACCAGGGCGGCGTGGACTCGCTGCTCAACGCGCTCGATTCGGATCGCGAACTTTTCGACGCGGAGTTGAATGTAACGCAAACTAAGCGCAACGAGTTGGTATCGCTTGTACAACTCTACAAAGCTCTGGGCGGTGGGTGGCAGTTGTAGATTTAGCCCCGTGTTTGAGTGAATGATTTCAATCCCGCCCAAACGGGAGTTGGCGGATATTTCAAGTCCTTAGAACGAAATTCAATCCCGCCAACGGGAGTTGGCGGATGCTTCAAGTCCTTTCTATAAAACCCACTCTACGATGACTATCAATCCCGCCAACGGGAGTTGGCGGATCGTTCAGGTCCTCACTATTTATCTACTCGATGAATAGATCGGACTTGAAGCATCCGCCCACTGCCGTGGGCGGGATTGATTTCGTTTAGCAATGGGTCTGTAGAAAGGACTTGAAGCATCCGCCCACTGCCGTGGGCGGGATTGATTTCGTTTAGCAATGGGTCTGTAGAAAGGACTCGAAGCATCCGCCCACTGCCGTGGGCGGGATTCTGGATCTACCGAATTCAAAGAGCTGCGCCGGGTTATCCAGCGATAACACGATGGAGTGATCTGCTGCTCGCACCATTTAGGGTTTCGAGAAGGATCGAGCAGGCGCAAAATCCCTCCACTCTGAAACGGATGGCTGGAGGACGGAATGAAACAACAAGGTGATGGATCGCGCCGCCGCTTTCTCAAAAGAAGTTCCATGCTTGGTCTCGCCGTCGCGTTCAACCCACTAAAGATATTCGCCGAACTAAAACCCGAAATTACTCAAAAGGAGAACGACATGGCCCAAACCAGTGCTACACAACAAAGCAGCGATAAGAATGCGATTCGTCCATTTAGTTGGAATATTACCGGAGCCCAACTTACCGATCTGCGCAATCGCATCAACGCCACCAGGTGGCCCGAGCGCGAGCTCGTGAACGATGCGTCTCAAGGAGTACAGCTGGCGACGATGCAGAAACTCGCACGCTACTGGGGAACTGATTACGACTGGCGCAAAGGCGAAGCAAAGCTGAAGTCGGTGCCACACTTTATCACCGAGATCGATGGTCTCGACATTCACTTCATTCACGTTCGGTCGAAACACGAAAACGCTTTGCCCATGATCGTCACACACGGTTGGCCCGGCTCGATCATTGAACAGCTAAAGATCATCGATCCGCTAACGAACCCGACGGCTCATGGCGGAAAAGCGGAGGACGCATTTGACGTAGTCATCCCTTCGCTGCCGGGTTACGGATTTTCCGGCAAGCCGACAGCAACAGGCTGGGAGCCGGTCCGCATTGCGAAGGCGTGGTTCACACTCATGAAACAGCTCGGTTACGACAAATTCGTAGCGCAAGGTGGTGACTGGGGAAACGCTATTTCCGAAACCATGGGCCTGATTGCACCGCCGGAATTACTTGCGATCCACACGAACATGCCGGCCACTGTTCCCGCGGAGATTTCACAAGCACTCGCGTCAGGCACAGTTCCCGCTGGTCTATCGGCTGATGAAAAGCACGCATACGAGCAGTTGGACTTCTTCTACAAGAAAGGTCTGGGGTACGCGAACGAGATGGCGCTGCGTCCACAAACGCTCTATGGAATTGTCGATTCACCCGTTGGCCTTGCGAGTTGGATTTTGGATCACGATTCACAAAGTTATGACCTCATCGCCCGTGTTTTTGATGGTCAGGCTGAAGGACTAACGCGAAACGATATTCTCGACAACATCACTTTATATTGGCTCACTAACACAGGAATTACTTCGGCTCGTCTCTACTGGGAAAGCAGACAAGGTCCAAAGCGAGGCTTCTTCGATACTCGTGATGTTCAGATCCCGGTGGCGGTGAGCGTCTTCCCGCAAGAGATCTACGCGGCGCCGCAAAGCTGGGTAGAGCGCGCATATCCCAAACTGATTCATTTCAACCGGCTTCCGAAAGGGTGTCACTTCGCGGCGTGGGAACAGCCGCAGTTCTTTACCGAAGAGCTTAGAACAGCCTTTAGATCCTTGCGTGGCCAGACTCAATCATCCGCGGCCCAGGCAGCCGGGTGAAGGAGGGATCATGATTCGAAGAAAACGTTCCTGGCTCGTTGCATTGTTCATTATCTGCGCTTGCGCATTGGGTAAGGGCGCGCTCGGGCAAGCCGCCGATCCGATGGACGAGCCAGGGACGGCGGGCGAACCATACCCGCACATGCCGTCGATTGCACCGATTGGGGTAAGAACCAGCAAGTATCTGGATGTCCCTACCGCATCGCGCGGACCTGCCATCGATCCGGTCAAAGGTTATCGTCTGCAGGATATGGGTCGCGGTCTGTACATGATCACTGACAACGCGATTCAGTCGATGTTCCTTGTTTACGATCGCGGTGTCGTGGTGATGGATGTTCCTCAGACTCTGGTCGCGCACCTTCCTCAGGCGATTGCTGAAGTTACCGACAAACCGATCACCCACATCATCTACAGTCACTCTCACGCCGATCATATTGGTGGGACGAAGACTCTGGGTGGTCATCCCATCATCGTGGCTCAACAGGAAACTCTACGACTATTGAAGCGAGCTGCAGATCCTAACCGTCCATTACCTACGGTTACGTTTGTCGACAAGTACACATTGCACGTTGGAAATCAGGCACTCGAGCTTTCGTATCACGGCAATGCGCACGAGCCGGGAAACATTTTTATTTATGCCCCTGCGCAACGAGTGCTGATGGTAATCGACATCGTATTTCCCGGCTGGATGCCATGGCGTCGATTCGCTGTCGCGCAGGACATACCCGGATACTTCGCACAAGTAGAAGAGATCCGAAAGATGGATTGGGACACGCTGGTTGGCGGGCATGTCGCACGCACCGGCACGCACGCGGATGTCGATACCCAGGCTGAGTTCATGTCTGATTTGAGGCAAGCAGCAAAAACGGCTTTGGCTACGACGAAGCTCGGTGAGGGACTCAACGAATCAGATCGTGCGAATCCATGGGCCATATTCGATAACTATATCGATCGAGTTGCAGGACAGTGCGTCAATGTTCTCACACCGAAATGGGCCAGTAGACTCGGCGGGTTTGATGTCTACATCTGGGACCAGTGCTATTCGATGGAGCAGAGTCTGAGGATCGAATAGATCCAATGTTGAGCATCAATTTTGTGAAGGAGGAACGATCGTGAAACACATCATGTTTTTACTGGTAGCAGTTGCGACTTTAAGCGGTGTTGTCGGCTTCAGAGCGACCCCATCTCGACACAGTGATGAAGAGGCTGCGCCGGTCTTCGTCAAGGAAATTCCTTCCGGCTACCGCGAATGGAG
Organism: Acidobacteriota bacterium; assembly: GCA_046733695.1. GTDB lineage: Bacteria > Acidobacteriota > Blastocatellia > Pyrinomonadales > Pyrinomonadaceae > PSRF01. The sequence continues at coordinate 5,321 of JBKPPU010000127.1, read as the reverse complement.
ACTCGTCTCCGTGGCCCATGAAGAAGGTAATCTCGACGACATCCGTGCCATTTTAGGCAACGATGAAGCGATCAAGGCCTATCGGGACGGAAAGCTTCCATTCCCGGAAGGAACAATCATCGCGCGGATAGCGTGGCGGCACGTCGCGTCTGAGGAAAACAACAAGGTATTTGGTCGTGATCAATCTTTCGTTCCTGGAGACGCGCCGCCCTGGTACCTGCAGTTTATGGTCAAAGACTCGAAGAAGTACGCCGCAACCGGCGGGTGGGGATACGCTCAATTTGATAAAGACGGCAAACCTGGTCCCGAGGCCGATCTCCAGAAATGTTTTCCGTGCCACCAGGCGATCAAATCGCGTGACTTCATCTTCACTCGTTACACACATTAATTGGCGTTGGGCTTACAGGGAGGTTCACAGATGAAGGTTTTTGTTGCAGGCGGAACGGGCGCGATCGGTCGGCCCCTCGTCGCGCGATTGCTCGCGAAAGGACACTCTGTAGTTGTGCTGGTGCGTTCTAAAGAAAACGCCGACGCATTAGTTAAGCAGGGAATCGAACCGGCGATCGCGGATGTATTTGATGGCGATGCGGTCAAAGGGGTGGTGACGAGCACGCAACCGGAAATCGTGATCGAACAACTCACTGCGCTGCCCAGGACCTATACGCGTGAATCAATGACGGCTGCCGCACCGCTCAACACTCGCATCCGTCTGGAAGGTGGCGCCAATCTGCTTGCTGCGAGCGCCGCGGCGGGCGTGCGGCGATACCTGAGGCAGTCCATCGCCATCTGGGCAGTTCCTGGTCCGGGATTGGCAGATGAAGAAACGCCCCTGCTGGTTGATGGTCCACCTGCCGTGGCAGCAGATGCGCGCGTAATATCCGAACTCGAGCGCCGCTTATTCGAGTCTCCTGACATGGAAACGATTGCCATGCGTTATGGCTTCTTCTATGGACCAGGCACGTGGTTCAACGCGGATGGCGATGTTGCCCGGCAGGTGCGAGAGCAACAGTTCCCGATAGTCGGGGAGGGTGAAGGTGTCTGGTCGTGGTTACACACGGAGGATGCCGCGATTGCGACGGTTGCGGCAACAGAGCAAGGCAATCCAGGGGCTTATGTCGTCGCGGATGATCGACCGTTGCCGGTACGCGAATGGCTCCCAGCGTTTGCTCGCTCGCTGAATGCTCCATCGCCGCCGCAGGTATCCATCGAGGATGCCCTGAAAGCTGGTGGCGGCGCGGATGCGGTTTACTACGCGAACCAGATGCGCGGAGTGTCCAATGCCAAGGCCAGACGCGAACTGAATTTCCGGCCACGACCGTTGGAGTGGGTCGTTGAAGCTGCCGTGGCTCAAACAGGCCGCGGGTAATAATTCGTTTGAAGAAGGAGAACACACGATGAACGAACCGCAAATCGATATGAAGCTCGAAGTTGTTCTGCTCGGCGTTTCGGATGTTGACCGCGCGAAAGCCTTTTACGCGAAGCTTGGCTGGCGGCTCGACATCGATATCGCGAATGGTGATTTCCGTGGGGTACAGATGACGCCGCACAACTCGGAAGCGTCGATCATCTTCGGCAAGGGTACCAATTTAGCAAAGCCCGGGGCGGCGAACCTGCTTCTTGCCGTGGGCGACATCGATGCCGCTCGGGATGATCTTATCGCCCGTGGCGTCGACGTCAGTGAGGTCTTTCACTACGCCGCTGGCCCATTCAACGATACGGTTGAAAATCCGCGCGCGGCCGGCCGCGATCCAGAGGATCGTTCTTACTTCTCGTTTGCTTCGTTCGAAGATCCCGACGGGAACAGTTGGTTCCTTCAGGAGATTACGACGCGGTTTCCTGGACGCGAGTGGCCCAGGCAGGCTGAGGCTACGGATGTTGCCACGCTTGCTGAACTCCTCCACGAGACAGCGGAGCACCACGACCGTTTCGAGAAGACGCACGGCAAGCACAACTGGTGGGATTGGTACGCGCCATACCTGAATGCCCGTCAGAACGGCACCAGTCCGGAGGAGGCGTCAGCGGCGGCCGATCGGTACATGCTCGAGCAGATGCTTGAAGTTGTGCAGAGTTGAACGGATGTTTGAAGATCAAACGGTGATTGGCCAGTTGGACCAACTGCCCGGCTGGTTGCAAGCCGGCGGCTGGGGTCTCTTGTCATCATCTGGCTTGCTCGTTGGCGCGGTTGGTGGATACTACACGCGCCTTCAGCACAGGACCATCGCACGCGTGATGACCTTCGCGTCCGGAGTACTTCTCGCCGTCGTTGCAGTTGACCTGGTGATCGAGGCTCGTGGCGCAGCAAGTCTGCATTGGAGCATCGTCGGTCTGTTGTGTGGTGGCGCGGTGCACAGCACCGAAAACGGTGTGGTGAATGCGTGAAGCAGCCGAAAGAAGAGGACCAGCCTGGCAGCGGACTGGCCATTGCAGTTGGCACGTTCCTCGATGGTGTTCCGGAGGGCGTTGCGTTGGGAATTAGTGTGCTGCACCAGGGAGCGCCGGGGCTGGGAACGGTGACGGCGTTCTTCGTCGCCAACATTCCGGAAGCGCTTTCCAGCAGCGCCGGATTGCGGCGGGCGGCTCGCTCTGCGCGCTACGTGTTTGGTGTGTGGATTGGAATAGCCCTGGTGAGCAGCCTCGCAGCCGCGCTAGCGGGGCTTGTGCTCAAAGACACCCATTCGGCTCTCCGCGGAACGGCGGAGGCGTTCGCTGCGGGCACTATTTTGGCGCTGGTCTCGGAAACTATGATCCCGGAGGCGTTCCACGAGTCGCCGCAGTTCAACGGCCTGGTATTGGTCATCGGCTTTGTGGTGTTGCTAATGCTGTTGGTACTCAGCCCTTGAGTTGATTGCCAAAGGGGTAGTGGGCCAATTTCGGATTTCTCTGTGCAACGTCCGTGACTCTGTGGTTGTTGTATCGTAGATTCCTATAACCACAGAGACACAGAGAACACAGAGGTTGCACAGAGAGGACTTCAAATTAGGTCACCAGGGAGTTAAGTCGAAGGTGGCTGAGACCGCAATCGCCGTAGTATCATAACGCTCCTATTTTACGTCCGACCGTCATAGCTCGATACCTTTTGACGTTCGCGCTAGTAACGTGCGTCCACTTTTTCGTCGCGTGCACGAATCGCCAGGCCGCAAACAAGCCAGCAATCGATTTTAGCGTCGTTCCGACGGCATCGGAGGGTGGACCAGACAGGCTTGAGCCTATTGCGGGACGCGTGAGCGGCGCGCGGCCGGGACAACGCATAGTGTTGTTCGCAAAGGCGGGCGTTTGGTGGGTGCAGCCGACAAGGGCCGAACCGTTCACGGCTATTCAACCCGATTCTACCTTTAATACTTCAATTCATCTCGGAACTGAGTATGCGGCACTGCTTGTCGAGCCGGGATACAATCCGCCTCAAACCACGGAAGTCCTGCCATCAGAAGCCGGCGATGTCGTCGCCGTGAAAACAGTTGCGGGACAGAAGTCCGAACAAGCTGCACCCAAAACAATTGAGTTTGCCGCTTATGGATGGCAAGTTCGCAACGTCAGCAGTCCGCGCGGTGGTACAAACAACGCTTACAGCAATGCGAACGCGTGGACTGATGCGGATGGCTTTCTGCATTTGCGAATCGCGCGGAACGGCGGCGAATGGTCGTGTGCCGAGGTTAAGTTGTCGCGTAGTTTGGGATACGGAACATATCTCTTCGTTGTGCGTGATGTTTCACAACTCGAACCGGCAGCCGTTTTAAGTATCTTTACCTGGGACGAAGCAGACGCAGGCCAGAATCATCGCGAAATGAATATTGAGCTCGCGCGGTGGGGTGATCCCGCCAGCAAGAACGCTCAGTTTGTCATCCAACCTTATTACGTACCCGCGAACGTTCTCCGCTTCAATGTGCCTGCGGGAGCACTGACGCATTCGTTGAAGTGGGAAGCAGGGAAGGCCACGTTCAAAACCGTTCGTGGCAGGGCCGCCAATGGTTCAGGTTTAATTGCTCAGCATACCTTCACCACCGGCGTGCCCACTCCTGGATTCGAGTCTATTCACATCGATTTGTACATCTTCGGCAACGCAAAGAACCCTTTTCAAAACGACGTCGAGGTTGTCATTGAGAAATTCGAGTTCTTGCCGTGATGACAAGATATTCTGGCTACTGGCGAGCCTCGTCTTAGTGTGCCTGGCCCACACAGCCACAGCGATCGATCCGCGTCGCGAGTTGTCGCAATACATTCGGGACCAGTGGGGAAGTTCAAAGGGGTTCCCGGGCGGACAAGTTTTCGCGATTACGCAAACGCCTGACGGCTATCTGTGGATCGGCGCTGAAAAGGGACTGGTGCGTTTCGATGGCACCAACTTCCGTCTCTTCGACAACGCCAACGTTCCCTTGCTTCCGGTCGGTCCGGTGCGCGGTCTTGTGACAGACTCTGAGGGAGTGTTGTGGATTCATTCGGGAGGATCGCGCCTACTTCGTTATCGCGACGGCAACTTTGAAGATGTCTCCGCCAGGCTTGAACACGAAGAGCCCGCCATCACCACCATCGCTCGCGGAGCGCAGGGAGATGTCCTCTTATCAGCGCTCGTAAACGGTCCCAAACGATATCGCGACGGCAAGTTCGTCAGCCTCGCAGGTCCGGTTGAACTTCCGAACTTCGTGGTGATTTCACTTGCCGAATCGCCAGATGGAAAGGTGTGGTTTGGCACTCGCGATCTGGGTCTCTTCTACGAGACCAACGGAAATGTTTCGAAGGTTGAAAAATCTTTGCCCGATCGAAAGATCAATTCCCTCTTATCAGTGAGCAACGACGAGTTGTGGATCGGAACCGACAATGGAGTGGCGCGTTGGAACGGCTTTGACTTTACGAGTGAGGGATTGTCTGCGTCGTTGGCTCACGTGCAAGCGTTGACGATGATCAAAGACCGCGACGCAAACGTCTGGATTGGTACCAATAAAGGTCTCATAAGAGTGAGTCCGCAGGGCACGGTGGCTTCTTCGAACAGCAGTAGTGATTCGATTCCCGTGACGGCCCTGTTTGAGGATCGGGAAGGCAATGTCTGGGTGGGAACCTCGCGCGGTATCGAGCGTCTGCGTGAAAGTGTTTTCGTCACCTACTCTACCGCTGAAGGTATGCCCGCGGAGAGCGTCGGTCCGCTATATGTCGATTCGCGAAGCGGGGTTTGGTTTGGTCCTGCGGCGGGCGGACTGTACCGTCTGACGAAAGGAAAAGTTCAAGCACTTAATAACGGCGGATTGCATAACGATGTGATCTACTCTATCAGCGAGGATGCGACGGGAGTGTGGTTGGGAAGACAGAAGGGCGGGCTTACACACCTAAAG